>JAHQVR010000207.1 GCA_019634245.1 Gammaproteobacteria bacterium | reverse complement strand
GTATTGGTTTGACGTGCCCGATAGAGGCTTATCCGCAATCACCTGTTCCGACGATGCAGGCGCATCTGCAACGAGTGAAACTTGCTGAGTCATTGGGGTTTACTGCCGTCTGGTTGCGTGATGTTCCCTTCAACGTTCCATCGTTTGGTGATGCCGGGCAGGGCTTCGACCCGTTTGTGTACTTGGGTTTTCTAGCTGCGAATACATCCTCAATAGCCCTGGGTGTTGCAAGCCTGATTCTGCCAGTACGGCATCCGGCTCATATCGCGAAGGCTTCAGCCAGCGTCGATGTACTATCCGGCGGGCGACTGGTACTGGGTGTCGCGTCCGGCGACCGCCCGCAAGAATACCCCGCATTAAACATTCCGTTCGAACAACGTGGCGAGAGATTTCGGGAATGTTTTGACTACCTTCGTCAAATGAGCAGTAACTATCCGACCTTTGATAATGGTTTCGGCAAGCTCAACAGTAATATGGATTTATTACCAAAGCCTGTGGCTGGAACAGTGCCGTTACTGATCACAGGGGGTTCTCAGCAAAGTCCCGAGTGGGCGGCCCAGCATGGTGATGGCTGGATGACATATCCCAGAGCCGTTGCCACTCAGCAAATGTTGATAAAAAATTGGAATGAAAATGTTGAAGCGGCCGGTCGTCCCGCACAACCTGTTATGCAACCGCTTTACATAGATCTGCTGGAAGATCCCACCACTCCGCTTATGCCGATCCATCTGGGTTTCCGTTGTGGAGTCCGTACACTGTTGGACTACTTGAAGTCGCTCGAATCGATTGGCATCAACCATGTTGCGTTGAATTTGCGATTCAATACATCAGACATAGATGCAACTATGATGCGATTGGCTGATAACGTACTGGTGAAGTTTCACGGTTAGTTGCCAGGTGATGACAGTGCCCGAAGTTGTTATTACCTGCAGCACCCGAATCGAGTGCTGCAGCGAGTTTCTGAGTCAATAGTAACTACTAAGATTCACCTTCCAACAGGACTTTAAAAAACAGCGTTTCACCATTGCTGTCGTCTACACCATCGTTATCAGTGACCGCGTAGGCGGTTCCGCTGGCATCAATCGTGAAGCCTTCAATCTTATCGACGACATATCCACCAAAACTACTCATATCTGATAGAAAATCATAGGCTAGATTTTTTGTCACCACCGGCAGCGGTTGGTCACCGCCTATAACTGCTGGTTCGACGCCATCAAGTTCCACACGATAAAGGCGTTTGATCTTTGCGTTTTCGCCTATCTGGTTATCACGTTCGACGATAAGGAGTTTACCCTGGTGTGCAACAATCTCCGACAGTCCAACCCAGCCCTGCTCACCGGCATCTAATGGATAGTGAACTGCCGCCCAGGTTTTCTCAGCGGGATCAAAGCGCAGCAGCTTGACCATGCCTTTCTCATCGTCTCTCCATTCGCGTTGTATGGCAATCCAGACCTTGCCATTGAGTACGGTGACACCTTCAGATCCAAAGCGGCGCTCGACATCGACCAGCGCTTCTGGAAATGCGTGCTGCTCCTGAATTTCCCCATCGCTGTTTACATGATATAGCGCGTGTGGAATTAAACGGTCGCGACGTCCTTCAGAGGCCAGCCAGAATCCGCCCTCACCATCAACGGCTATGCCTTCGAGGTCCAGTAGTTGCGCCGTTTGTCCTGCGCGAGTCACCCGAGTTGCATCAGTAATGCGCGCCGGTGTTTGAGTTGCATCAATGGTAAAAATGGTTGGCTGCATGGCGTAGAAGCTGTCGTTAACAGCATATAATCGGCCAGCAACTTCAGCATCTGCTGCAAGGCCGGACAGGGCTCCCCATCCAATGGGCCTCCCAGCATCGTCATTATCCGAAACCAGCTGTGGGTACGTTGGCGCGTCAGCTCCCAGCTCGTATAGAGTGATGTGTGAGCGTGGTCCGTTGTCTTCACCCAGATCTACTTCGTTCGCAATGGCAAGAAGGTTGCGCGACGGCATTGCAACGGCACCTTCAGGGCCAAGCGCACTCGGTAAAAGCTGTACAAACTCAGGAGCACCTTCTCTATCTTTATAAGCACCAATGACACTCGCTCGCTCAGCGAGTATGAATAGCCAGGTGTCATCTCCAAAGGTTCCGACCTCCATGCCTTCGGGCTCTACCCCTTTGTTACCTGAACGCTTTTCCGGATAGTGACCTGCCCGCGCAACGCGGTATTCAAAGTCGAGACCGCTTTCGTGCAGAACATCACCTTCAACACTGAATATCGTGAAACCGCGAGAGCCGCCGTTGTAATCTCCTTCGTTCGATGTCGCAAGACGCTGGTTATCCAACCATTGAACGGCATCTGGTTCTCTCAATCGCCCGGGTTGTGACCCGTCGAAGGTCAAGGCTCTTTCCTCGTCAAGATCGACGTTGACAAGATCAACCATACCCGCAGAAAAGTGTGACTTAACTTCACCGCTTTTGCCATCGAGCACGACGATATGGTTGTTTTCCTGCAACGTCACGGCAACCATGCCCGCCTCATTAATATCGAGAAATTCAGGTTCCGGATCGTCGCCTGCAATTGCTGCAAGGCCGGTGACATCGGCGACTACTTGAAGATCACAGACAGGTGTTCCATCCTGCAAAGGGTACATCACGACAAATCCAGCCGGCATTTGTGGTATGACACCATCGTTTAAGTCTTCGTCTCGTTCATTCTCGATCGCAACAGCAACAAAACTGCCATCCGGTGCGATCGCAATCGAATCCGGCTGACCACCGAGCTCGCAGCGTGTCGTCTCGGTGCCATCCAACAGTGATAACGCCACAAGGTCACCACTGGGTTCGGTGTAGGACTCAGATGTATTCAATGCTGCCAGTGCAATCTCGTTTGAGACTGCCCCGACGGCGGTTGGCTCACCATTTAATGCAATAAAACCAGCTGGAACAGGTTCGGCTGGATTGGCAATATTTACCAGGCCAATACCTCCAAGGGGGCTGTCGCTGTACACGAGCGTCATACCATCAGGTGTTACGTCAATGATCTCGGCGCTGGTTTCTGTAAGAGGCTCACTGCCTTCTGGCAGATTATGGTTGACAGGAAATGAAGCAATTCGAGTGAAATAGGAGGCCGCATCCGTTTGCGCCATCAAACGCGTCGGCAAAGAACTCGTGGTGATTAGGGTAGCAGCAATGGTACATACAATAAGTCGCATCGATTCGCACCTGTAGTCAGTTTGTAGGGGTTAAAGGTAGAAGTTTGCACTCGGTCTATGACAGACGTATGACAGCCCTAACACGCACTGAACAGCCCTAACACGTACTGATTTGCGTATTAGTCACACTGGTGTAGTACTGACTTCGAGAATTTTTAATCTGGCGGCCTTATTTCGGGGGTTTAATGAAGCGTCAGAACGTGGCGCTACGGCTATCGATTGCTGGGAAAATAATGCTTGTCTACTGAGCAGACGTTAGTCTGTATTTGTTTTTATTACATGCGGTAAACTGCTTAGACGTCGCCAGGTTTGTTTTTCGCACAATACAAAAGCCACACACCCTTCAATTATTAGAGTGTCTTGTGTATCTGGTCGAATCGTTGCTCGATAAACCTGATTTGAAACAGGATGAATAATTTTACCGTTGACCCATCTATTGCCATCGTAGTGAAAACCTTTGAGTATGAGTCGCTTCCAGGCTTCATCCTGGATTAAATCCGGACTCCAGGCCCACACGAGAGAGCCACAAACCAGGGAGTAGTTGCTTTTACAGGGTTCTATGTCAACAACGATTGAATAGCCATTTGATGCCCACATCCCTGAAATTGCCTCCAGAGGTGAGGTCTGAGCGCTGGAATTGGTCGAGTGAAATGTTCCGAATGAACCTAATAAAATGAACAGTAGTGCGCTTATTTTTGGTAATTCTCTATTGTTATCTATCCGTTTTAACTTATTAGCGCTCTTGTTTGCATCGGATGTACCTGCTGCCTCTGAGAATCTTTGATGATACTCAGGGTGCTCTGTTCCCATTATTCGGTCCCAAAAAGTGAAATAAAAACCGAAGTTCCATCGTCCGTTGGCGTGGTGTAAATCGTGATGGGTTGTGGTGGTCAACCAGTCGAGTAGCGGTTTCCCAGATTGCGATTTGGGGTAAATCTCATAGCCACAGTGATGAACCGCATTTACCATCATCATATGTGCTGTAAATATAAACGCAGCTAATTCTGACACCGGAATAATGACTAGCGCCAGCGGAAAGTATAAAGCGTTAAGTATCGCTTCACCCATGTTGAATGAATAGGCGGAAAACGGGCTCGGATTTTGAGAGCGATGATGGTGAGAATGCATCCTTTGAAAGAGGGTGCGTCTATGTATGAGCCGGTGTATCCAGTAAAACCAGGTGTCGTGGAGTACGACTAAAAGAATAATGGAGATTGCAAACCAGGCCCAGCCTAAATGAGCAGGGTCAGAGTAGATTTGCAGCAGTCCTAGATGATCTGCCAGCCATATCGTGACACCAACGGTGGCAAAGATCGTCGCTGTTCTGATCGACGTGAGGATCTCGGATCTCATTTGGAGTGAAGAAGGAGATCCTGGACGAATCTTCCTATGTTTAAGCGGATTTCTCAGCACCAGGTTAATAGCCAGGAAAATACCACCAGCCCCTATTAGATAGCGGGCGATGTCCACAAAAAGGATGGCTCTGGCCGCTTCCAGCACTGCGGCGGTGTCGGGTAGGCTCGGGTTCATGGTCACCTCAGTTTTCTAAACGGAGGCTTATTCAATGAAATTACAGCATCTGATGCCTGCAGATTCTTAAATTCAGCGAGAAATGTTCAGAATCGGTTAGTTTTTTTCAGAATCGCTCAAGATCTGCTGTCGGTACTCAGACGGGGTTAGACCTGTATGCTCCCGAAAGGCCCGGTTGAAGGGACCGATCGAGTTAAATCCAACTTCGTAGCCGATCGATGTGATTTGTTTACGAGCCTCAGCGGGATTAGACAGCGCTTTTTTTGCCTCTTCGATACGAAAACCATTTAGATAGGCTGAGAAATTGCGATAACCGAGTTGTTGGTTGATATGTTTCCGCAAACGATGTTCAGGAATTGAGAGGGTGTTTGCCAATTCTCTGACAGTCAAGCCCGCTGTACGGTAAGCTCCTGATTGCATTAAATTCTCAAGTTGTTCAATCTCTAACTGATCGGCGGGGAGTAGGTGGTCCGATCCCCTGGACTTAGGCATTTGGGTGAGTTCATCCACATCATACGAGGTTGATGGGTCTGAATGGGTGTTGAATGCATGTGTTGGTTTTGCAGATGCTGCCGATGAACGCGGTAGGTTTGTATTCAGAATATTATCGTTAGGTTGTAATGCCCAGAACACGAACAGACCGACGAGTGCCAACAATACAAAGGCCTGAATAAGCAGAAGGTTTTCCGTGATGGTAAGACCGAACAAACCAAGCTCAACAGCAACAATACATAACAAACTGATTGGTATTAGTGTGGCCACGGTCAGTCTAAAATGTCGTCGCGGTGTAACCAGGTCCTCGGCAAAATTACGCAATGCAAGAAAAACAATATGTGCAAGTAACACGAGGACAACTGCCTGATGAATGAGAAAACTGCCAGTTGTTTCCAGTGAGGTACTGCCCCAGCTGCGAAAGGGTAAGGTTGTCAGCATGACAAAGGCGGGAATCCAGAAGATAACTTTAGGCCGAAGTTTGATCTCGAAAAGCACCAGCGAGAACCACCAGAAAAAAACAGCTGTAAAAATGGCCCCACACTGGAGTCCAACCAATAGAGTGAAGGGATACTGTCCACTATCAGGCGATGACACCAATACGTAGCAGATAACGCCGAGTATGAAGAGTGCTCCAACTTTGGTGACTATTTTTTCGTTGTGTAACAGCCAGCTAACGGCAAGTAGAGCGCACAATCCAACTATAGCGCCACGGACCAACCAGTCTAGTTCCATTCAATACGGCCTCCTCTGCATCCAAAGCTATAGACAAACTTATGATGCTGTGTGCAAACACCCAAATTCGCTGGTTAATGCGAAGAGAAACTATCGCTATCCCTCGTAAACACCGTGAAGCCAGGCTGCATGGGTTTTATAAATAAACTCGAGGCTTGTGTATCAGCGCCGCGAGCTGGGGTCTAATCTTTTGATCAAATTCAAGCTGTTTTTAGGTTATCGTTGAAATGGGTAATACTCCAGTGGTCTGTGGAATTTTATGTCGTAGCGGTCGCTGGACGCTTGCTTGTTGCCTGTAAGTTTCCAATTTCCTCAGACAGAATATCGAACACGACACGAATACGTCCGCTGGTTCGTAGCTCTCTGTGGGTCACCAACCAGATCGGCACAGGGAGTGAGCCCAGATCTGGCAGAACAGGTTCTAAGTCCGGGAAAAAATATTGTGCGTCACGCGTAAGAATGCTGACCCCAAGGCCTTGCCGAACGAATTCCAGGATTGCTGTTCCACTGGCGGTGTTTATTTTGAAATTCTTTTCTGAAACATTCACTCCAAATGCCTGCAACGGGGCAATCAATGTCGCTGGGTTCTCAAACCCCACAAAGTCATACTTGGCGCAATCCTCTGCAGTTTCAGGTCGACCATGTTGATCCAGGTATTCTCTAGAGGCATACAGCAGTGCATCCATATCTCCAACATGTCTGCCAATGAGATCAGGCTCGGTGGGCGCCGCGTGTCGAATTGAAATATCCGCTTCCCGCTTCGTAATATCTTGTAGGTCGTTGGAGGTTATGATCTTTGTCGTGACGAGCGGTGCTTCCATTCTTATGCGTTTTAGTATTCGCGGTAGGTGAAATGTTGCGAAGGCGTTTGTAGCGGTAATGCACACATCACCCTCTATGGCTGCTGATTGCCCTGAAGCAGCAAGTGAGAGTTTTAAGGCCGCTTGCCCCATAGCTGTGACATGCGCCAATAGTCCTTGACCTGAGTCGGTTATCGTTAATCCGCGTGTGCCCCTTTCGAGCAATAGAACACCAAGCTGATCTTCCAGGCTGGATATTTGTCGACTGACTGTAGGTTGAGTTTGCCCCAGTACTCGAGCGGCCCCGGATAATGATCCTTGTTCGACGGCTGCGAGGAATGCTCGAACCTGGTTCCAGTCAAAGGACACAGCATCCCAGCTAAACGATTTTTGCATAGCTGATCAACACCTATGGGAGATCTGTTCTCTGTCCTTTCTACCTATAATGCCTGGCTTTCGATGTAGCGAGATAGAGAGTTAGGAAAGTGACAGCTTGTGCAAATGATTATACCACCGTTTACGACACCCAAAACTACCGAAAGGGACTAATACCCGTGGTGTCTCGATCGCTTGGGAGTTGGCGATTGTCCATTGATCGCCAGGCGTATCAGGTTTCAGAGCTTGCGGAGCGTTACGATGATGCGGCCATGGAATGGCAGAACACGCTAAACCGATTAGGCGTCAATCGCGCATATAGTTCACTTGCTGTTCAAGTGCTTGCTCAGCTGGATCGTAGCGAAGATTCGGCGCCGATAAGACTATTGGAGTGCGGCGCAGGCACGGCTGAGTTTTCTCGAGCGATGGTCCTGGCATCTGACCACGAATTCAGGATCAGCGCTGTTGATATCTCATCGGCAATGAAAAATCAGGCCGTTCATACATTCGAAAAATCAGGATTGTCGCTTGACTATCAGGTTGCAGATATTCGTGATTTACCGTTCGCCGACCAATCTCAAGATGTTGTGATCGCTACCCATGTTCTTGAGCATCTTGCCGATCCCGATCGAGCTTTACTCGAGATACATCGCGTGCTGAAGCCCGGTGGGCTGGTTTTTCTCTGTTGTACAAAGCAGTCGCTGTCGGGTAGATGGATACAGATGAAATGGCGAACACACTGCGTCACTCCTGCGACCGTTCGCCAGTGGCTTGATCACGGTATGTTCGAAGCGATCCGTTTTTTGCCCATTAATCGGCAAAGCAGATTGCGTAATTTTAGTGTGGCGCTTACAGCAAACAAATTATCCGCTGTTTAGCTAGCCGCTTATCCCTTTAAATTGACTAGTTTGGAGTTAAATCTATGAAAGACAGTAGCCGTTTTTGGGACCGAATTGCTGATAAATATTATCGGTCACCTATAAAAGATGTAGAAGCTTATGAAGAGAAATTGAAGATCTCACGTAGTTTTTTCAACCCGGATTCCAATGTTTTGGAATTTGGCTGTGGCACCGGCGGTACGGCAGTTGCGCACGCGCCTTATGTAAAACATCTACACGCCATTGATGTGTCTGAAAAAATGCTTGAGTTTGCTCGTACTCAGGCGGATCGAAAAAATATCAACAACGCGACTTTCGAAAAGGCGAGTATAGAATCATTTGTTGCACCGGATGCGTCATTTGATGTCATTCTCGG
>JAHQVR010000206.1 GCA_019634245.1 Gammaproteobacteria bacterium | reverse complement strand
CCCAACTTTCCCATTGAGTATTAGTGGTGACTGCCGTGCCAGTGGTCTGTTAAGTTTTCGGCCAAACCGTAAACAACGATGATCACGATATCAGAATGGGTCTCGCAAATGATTCGACACAGACCGAACTGTTGTTGAAATTAGGCGCAAATTAATTTGAACATAACGGGACTTTGCCGACCTAACTCGGTCGGAATTATCGCTTTCTTTTGAGCGTGTCACTTCCACACCCATGCAGATAGGCATGGCATTCGCTCAGCATCGATAAGGCTATGGACTCAGGTAAATCACCGCCTAAATCATAGCCTGCGGGGCCTGAAAGTTCCGTGTGAATGTGGTCTTCACTCAGTTTCGCTTCAGCTAACACACGCCGCCGACGTGAAGTGGGACCAAGCAGACCTAAATATCGAAGCGGAACCTCAGACAGCGCAACAAGCGCTGACGCATCGAGTTCGATATTGTGTGTCATTAAAATCGCCGCATCCACGCGTTGATCTAATGCGTATCGCGTAAGTTCATCAACACGGCAGTTCAATATCGTGGACGCTGAGAGAAACTCATCGCGTCGGGCATTGGCTGGCCGTGAATCCCACAAGGTGACCTCCCAGCCGAGTTCTCTTGATAGAGACACGACAGGTTTGGCGTCTATGCCTCCACCGATCACTAATAAATGCGGCTCACGCGTTAAATTAACACGCAGCCATTTAATACCCTTTTCACTGACCAACACTACAGGTTCGGTCAGCTCTGTATCTTCTAGGTTCACAGACAGCCGTGAATCCGTATCACCACTTGTATCTGGAATTTTCAAACAGAGTTGACAGGATTGCCTATTCTCAAGAGCCTCTAAAGCTCCAGCCAGTTGAAGAAACTTGTTGTGAGTGGTTATAGGTAATAATGCAATAAACACAGTACCGCCACAGCCGATACCTAGCTGGAAAGAGATGTCATCTTCGTCGTTGCCGTCATAGCACAGCGTAATGGCACGGTTGGTTTCCATCACTTTTCGGGCGTGGCGCTGGATATCCGCCTCGAGACAACCGCCGCTGAGTAGACCGTAGTGCTCACCTTCGCTATTGAATAGCATCATCGCACCGGGTTTTCGATAACAGGGCCCTTCTGTTTTATACACAACTCCGAGAACCCATTGGCTGCTGTCAGCGTGAGCGCGCCACTTGCTCAGAAGTCCGCGGGTTTGGAAGCTCATATCGAGAAACGATAGTCGATGCTATACCTATCCATTCGCATGATAAGCACTTCCCACATTCACAATACTAGCCACCGTCATAGAAACTTTTAAGTAGATCAAGTGCATCAGGTACATCGCCAGCCGTGGTGCGTGCCCAAAACTCATCGCTGCCAAGATCTGAGAACCCTTCAATGTTTTTCAATTCTGCTGACTGAACATTTCTAAAACCCATCGACCATTGCTCAAACATACGGGTCTCAATGGATTGTTCATCAATCACAACAATAGTATGGTGCCGGTCATCGTTAGAAATTCTGCGCCACACATCATCGATCGCCTGTTCTGATCCTTCTAATACCTGCACAAAATTGCCTCGGTTGAAATCGGAATTAAACCGATAGATCAACAGACCGGTGATACCGTCTTTTACGTTATTTTCCCGACTATGTTCGAGAAGTTGAGCGAGTTCGTCATTGTCAAACGGCTTAATCGCCTGGCTCACATATACAATGTATTTCATGAATTCTATCTGTCTACGCTACTCATCAATGAACCGCGCTACCCTACCTCACCCCGCAAAGAGCGATAATGGCAACCGTTCCCGATAGTTGAAAATTTACTGGTTGTTAGCAGCGCTTTAAGTGCTGCCGCCAGAGGGCTCAGTATTTTGCTGCTCTACCGGCAATAAAAACTGAAAATCGCAACCTTCATCAGCTTGCCCAACCTCTGACGCATACAGACGATCATACCCGCGTCTCTGCTCAACCGGTGTCACAGGTGATTTCCAGGCTTCTTGGCGTTGTTTCAGCTCCTCGTCATCCACCAATAAATCAATACGTTTGGACTTCACAGACAGTTTAATCCTGTCTCCGGTTCTGACGAGCGCCAGTGGGCCACCCACAGCACTTTCGGGCGCTACGTGCAGAACTATGGTGCCAAAAGCGGTGCCCGACATACGCGCATCCGATATTCGGACCATGTCTTTCACTCCTTTGGCGCTGAGCTTCTTCGGGATGGGTAGATAGCCAGCCTCCGGCATACTGGCCGCACTCTTAGGCCCGGCGTTCTGCAGCACCATAAAATCATCTTCGGAAATATCAAGATCTGGGCTATCGATACGCTTTGCCAGATCTTCCAGCGAAGAGAACACTACCGCTCTGCCCTCTTTTTCAAACAAACTCGAATCAGCCGCCGATCGTTTGAGTATCGCACCGCGCGGTGCGATGTTGCCGAACAGCGCCACCAATCCACCTTGTGGCTCTAGCGGTTCACTGGCCTTGGCGATAATTCGGTGATCGACATAACCGGGATCCTCTTCAAGCCGATCACCCAATATCTCTCCTGTCACCGATAAGGTATCCATATGTAGAAGCGGTTTCAGCTCTCGAAGCACCGCTCCCATCCCACCGGCATAAAAGAAGTCTTCCATATAATCGCTGCCCACCGGCTTTAGATTCACCAGCACCGGTGTAGTATCGGACAGCTCATTTAATCGCGCTAATGAAATGTGGATTCCGCGTCGTCCGGCTACCGCGGTTAAATGAATAATGGCGTTGGTGGAGCCACCCAAGGCTAGTAACACCCTTAACGCATTTTCTACTGATTTTTCCGTAATGATCTGGCTGGGCCGAATCGGATTGTCGATCATGCGTGCAGCGGCCAACCCGGATGCTTCGCCAGCGCGCAATCGATCTGCGTGAACCGCGGGAATTGCGGCAGTTCCTGGTAGCGACATACCCAGTGTTTCGGAGATACACGCCATCGTTGAAGCCGTACCCATCACAGCGCAAGTGCCAGCTGTCGTGGCTAATCGA
Organism: Gammaproteobacteria bacterium; assembly: GCA_019634245.1. Next base: position 10,801 of record JAHQVR010000206.1, on the reverse strand, counting down.
CCTTCCACTTGCTGTATCTCTTCGGTGGACACATCACCTGCACGATACTTTCCCCAAAAACGACGACAATCCGTACAGGCACCCAATCGCTCTTCACCATGCCTTGAGGTCATCATAGGTCCGGCAACGAGTTGAATGGCCGGCAAATCACTTGAAGCCGCTCCCATCAATTGCGCCGGTACAGTTTTGTCACACCCACCCATTAACACAACAGCGTCCATGGGTTGTGCCCGAATCATCTCTTCGGTATCCATGGACATGAGATTCCGAAACTTCAAACTGGTGGGGTTAAGAAATACTTCACCTAAAGAAATAGTCGGAAACTCGACCGGCAAGCCACCGCCTAACAAAACACCTCGCTTTACAGATTCAAGCAACTCCGGGAAATGGCGATGGCAGTTGTTAAATCCTGAGAAGCTATTGGCAATACCAACGATCGGTTTATTCAAGACCTCTCGCGAATACCCCATGGATGAGGCAAACGATCGGCGCAAATAAACCGAGAAATCACGGTCACCATAATTAGTCAGGCCTCTGGCCAAACCGCGGTTTGATTCTTCGGTCATTTAGGTGTTACTCAGCTAGCTTGATCTTGACATATTTAGGAACCAAATAATCCTGGATACCAAGCGATCCGCCCTCCCGACCCATGCCACTTTCTTTGACTCCGCCAAAGGGTGCTTCGGCAGTGGCCAAGAGCATTTCATTAACACCAACCATTCCCACTTCGAGATCCTCATAGGCACGAGTAGCGACACTGAGATTGTTTGAAAAGATATAGCCTGCCAAGCCAAATGGCAGTGAGTTGGCTCGAGCCATCACTTCATCGTAGTGGGTAAAGGTAGAGATAGGAGCAATGGGTCCAAACGGCTCTTCATTCATAACCAAGGCATCGTCTGGTACTCGTCCTAACACCGTGGGTTCGAAGAAATTGCCTTTTTCAAATCCTTCGGGCACTTTACCGCCAGCTAAAAGCTCTGCACCTTTATCTAACGCATCTTGCGTCATACGCTTGATGGTATCCAAGCCGCGTTTATTGGCCATAGGGCCCACCTGCACACCCTCATCCAGACCCGCGCCCAGCTTCAAAGACTTCGCCACTTCTGCAAACCGTTGGGAGAAGGCTTCATAGCTATTTTCATGTACATAAAATCGGGTGGGAGAAATGCACACCTGACCGCAGTTGCGGAACTTGGTGGGCGCGCAGACACTGGCAGCTTTATCAGCATCATAATCGTCGAAAACAATAACAGGGCCGTGACCGCCCAATTCCATCGTTACTTTCTTCACTCCGTCTGCAGCTAGTGACAGGATTTGTTTGCCGACAGGTACGGATCCGGTGACACTCACCTTTCGAACGATCGGGGAGCGTATTAGCTGCTCAGCGATTTGATTGGAATCACCGGTGAGCATATTGACGACTCCCGCGGGAATCCCGGCATCGTTACATGCGGAGACCAATGCTGCGCAGCAAGCGGGCGTTTCACCCGCCGGTTTAATAATCACTGAACATCCTGCTGCTAAGGCTGCCGCTATCTTGCGAGCCGGTAGTAGCGCAGGGAAGTTCCAGGCAGAGAATGCTGCGACCACGCCTACGGGTTGGTAGATAACAGCCATTCGGCTGTCTCCAGTGCGAGCCTCAATCGTCTGACCATAGATCCGTTTGGTTTCTTCTGAATACCATTCGAACTGATCGGCCGCTGCACCTGTTTCCCCCATGGATTCCACCAGCGGCTTACCCGTTTCCAGCGACATCAATTGCGCTATAGTTTCCTGGCGCTCGCGAAGAAGATCGGCGACTTTGCGCATTTTTGCAGCGCGCTCCCATGTTCCTGTATTGCGCCACACATCGAAGCCGTCCTTAGCAGCAGCCAAGGCGGCTGCAATGTCATCGGAGGTTGCTTTTGCGATCGTACCAAGCACTTGGTCGGTCGCAGGGTCAGTAACTGGTTTAGTGGACTTATCGGATGCTGAACGCCATTCGCCACGAATACATAACTCTAAATCGTTATACATGCTTGCTGCCTTAAATAGTTGCGTTCAGGTACTGTTCCTGAACATCATTAACCCACTTGCCTACATTCCATGATCCATACGCACCCATACCGGCCATCGGGTCGAGCCCGGAATACACCGGAATGTGCAATAGAGAAAGACCCTCATGCGCAAAGGCGGATGCCAATGCCGCATCCAGTTCATCACGGCTAAAGCCACCATGAATTGCTTTTACACCAGAAACCGATCCGGCCATAGCGACATAATCGACGGAGACACTGTCGTTAGTTTTAAACTCCTCACCGTACTGCGCATGTTGCAAGCCGGTTATAGCAGCCATGCGACGGTTGTCGAATAAGGCAATCATGCCCCGTACGTTGTGTTCAACAGCGTCTATCAAAATCTGCGGATTCATCATGAATGAACCATCACCAGTGAACGCGATACCGTACTTTGGGTTATCTACATAAGCCCCGCTTAACAGCGCAGAACCAGCAAAACCCATAAACGACGCTCCTGATTCGGTAAAGGTCTGACCGGGTATATCATCTTCCACGATCTGAAAACCATTGGCTTGCACATCGCCTGCATCAAAGAATTTAATAGCACCTACTTGGTTGGCAAAGCTGGAAACTGCATGGATAGCCGCAGGTTGGGTGAGTACGGGTTTGTTCCATACCTGATCCTGTATCGGTGAAGCAAAGTTTCGGGTTTCTTTAAAAGCTACCCACTCTTGTTTTTTCTGCGCACAAGCTTTTATCCACTCTTGCCGCAATTCAGCGCCAGGATTTTCATCGAGCGCGCGTAGCAATACGGAGATAACCGCTGAAATGTCCCCAGGTAAACACACCGTGTTGGCATAGTGAGTGAGATCGTCCATGTCACCATTTATATTCATCACGGCCTGTGCGTTGGGATAACCAATCCCAGAGCAATCTGCTTGACACACGGCGCGGCTACCGATAACGATCACCGCATCGGCGTGTTCCATTGCATAATTACCAGAGATAGAGCCTTTTGACCCGCCTACATGCATATTGAGCGTATCAGCATCAGCCATAACACCGGTTGAGCCCGGGGATAACACAACGGGAGCACCGATAGTGTCTGCTAAGGCTCGAACGGCTTCGTGATGAGCCCGTGTCCCACCGCCTGCTTTAATCATTATTTTCTTATAAGTTCGTACAAATTCGAGAGCCTCAGAGAGCGCAGTAGGATCAGCAGGCGCAAGCTTTGGTATCGATGCGCGACTCGGCAGTGTCGCAACATTAATCTGAGTGCGCTGCGGTTGTGTGTCGATGGGCAGCATCACATAAAAAGGGCCTGCTTTATAGGGATGATGGACGCAAGCGGTGCCTCTTCGTAAACACTCTCTAATACTGCCGGGCGAATGGAGCGTATATGATTGCCCCATCAGCGCCGTTATCTTGCCAAATAAACCTTGTTCGGGTTTTGGCACCTGTTGCATGTTGTAGCCTTCACCGTGGGTCGTCTCGTCACCATAGATATGATAAACACCGACACCGTTAGAGGCAGCGGCCAACGAACCTGCCATGGCCTGCAATCCACCCGGGCCAATCGAGGTCACGACGGCAGGAGTTTCGCCATAAACCCAAGCATAGGCGGTGGCGGCATGAGCCATTTCAACCTCATTACGACAATTGATCACCTCTACAACACCAACTTCATGATAAATCCGGAGCACATCGGCCAGATCCGTGGAGCCATGACCGAAGATTGCAAAATAGCGCCTTACGCCTTGCTTTAACAGACCTATAATCAAGGCCTCAGACAGCGACAGTGTCAGCACACCCCCTGTTTGTTCATTTAGTAGCGCATCTTCTACGCTGTCCAGCGACAGTGCTTTCGCACGGCCACGAATATTGTTGTCCTCCTCTTCAGAGGTCTGTGAGGTATCAAGCATCTGAGGTTTCAATCGTTTTCAAAGGTTTATTTCTAAGTCGAATTTCGCGCATAGCTTGAAGCACAATCACTAACAACGCCAGGCCGAAGAATACGAGCACCGTGGTGGAGCTCAGAAAAATGTCCATGCTGCCTTCTGATAGCATCATCGCTGTGCGAAATTCGTTCTCTAGCGTGGGTCCGAGCACCATACCCAGTATAATCGGAGTTATCGGAACACGGATCGCAACCAGCACATAGGCCAAAACACCAATAACCCCCATGGCGTAAATATCAAACGCACTGTTGCGAATTGAATAAGCGCCAATAGCACAGAGCACCATCACAATGACAGCGAGTAGCTCACGAGGAATTTTCAGTACATGAATGAAGAGCCGAATCCCAACTAACTGCAATCCGAGAACCCAAAAATAAGCAAGAACCACCGCAATGTAAATGCTATACACTTCGGCGGCGTGATTCATAAACAATGCAGGGCCCGGGACAATGCCATGAATCATTAATCCAGCCAACACTATAGCCGTGGCAGGGTCGCCAGGAATACCCAGCGATAACAAAGGAATAAGAGTGCCACCAGTAACCGCATTGTTTGCCGTTTCAGGGGCTATCACTCCATCTACATCGCCTTTACCAAAACGCTCCGGCGTTTTAGAAAATCTTTTTGCGTGGTCATAGGCTAAAAACGCCGCTATCGCACCACCAGTACCCGGGATGGCGCCAATTCCCGTGCCAAGCGCAGAACATCGAATCATGAGCCAGAGCTTGCGTACGAGCAACATCGGTGATGGCAACTCTGCTCGGACATTAGCCATACGAGTAGCGGATTTTCCGTCAGCCGACCGATCAGCAAACGCTTCAATGATAAAGGGGACTGCAAATAGACCAATCATTGCTACCAGCAGATTGACCCCTTGTAGCATGTTAACGCTGCCGAACGTCATACGTTGAACACCATCGATTGCGTCAATGCCGATAGTCATAACCATCAGACCAAGCACGCCGGCAATTAAGCCTTTTAAAAGCGAATCACCACAGAGCCCACAAATAGTTGACATACCAAAAAGAACCAAAGCGAATATCTCTGCAGGCCCAAAGCCAATAGCAATTTTCGAAACAAGGTCCACAGAGACGATCATCACAACAAGGCTAAACACCCCACCAAACACAGAAACAATAACGGCCATGCCCAACGCTATAGACGCATTACCCTGGCGGGTCATTGGATGCCCATCGAGCACAGTGGCCGCTGCTGACGGAGTTCCAGGAATGCCTAATAGAATCGCTGATACCGAACCACCAGTCATACCGCCAATGTAAGTACCGAGTAGAAGCCCCATAGCTGGCACAGGGGACATACTGAACGTAATGGGTAGGGCTAATGCCAAAGCCACCGTAAATGTTAACCCTGGTATAGACCCAAAAATAAGACCGACCAATGCCCCCAATCCGATGGACGCTATGGCGGTGGGAGTTAATGCCAAGGAAGCTGCCTGTAAAAAGAGCTCCATATGGCTATCCGAAGTTTACCCAAGTGCCTTTGGCTAAATAAATACCCATAATTTTCTCGAAAATAAGCCAGCAACCAAAGGTAAGACCAAGTGCTGTAATGAATAACTTTGGCAATGAGCGTACTCGCAAACTTACCAGCATGACGAGAACGACTATGACTGGTGTTGCGAGCAGAAATCCAATTTTGTTGAGTAAAAAACCATAAAGAATAATTTCAACAAGAACGATGAGTGCAGGTACCCAGTGTATTGAGTGATGGCTGGGTTCTAGTGCGGTACTATCTTCAGCATCCGACGTGTCCCCTGAGCGGGTGAACACCGGCCACGCTAGAAGTAGCGTGGCCAGCCCAATTAATACAACACCAAACACCAATGGGAACGCACGTGGACCTATTTCTCCATCGCCGAAGCCTGGAGGAATGGTTTTTATCACCCAATAGGTCCATGCACAGCCGATCAGCAAAAGAACGACTGCCAAACAGGCATCTTGAGCACGACTCGTCACAGTGCGATCCTAGTAAAACACTGCTATTTGGCTAAACCGAGCTCCTGCAACAGGTTGCCATAAAAAGCATCGTCTTCTTCGATGAGCGCACCAAAATCCGCGGCATTTAAATAGGCAGTTGAGAATCCAATATTGCCCGCTGCTTCTTTAAAGGTATCACTGGCAACCGCCGCTTCGGCTGCAGCTTGCAACTTGGCAACCACATCATCTGGTGTTCCCGCAGGTGCGGCTAATCCACGCCACATCGAAATGTTGACATCCACACCTTGCTCCATCGCAGTAGGAACATCAGCCAAAACACCGACTCGAGTGTCACCTGTAACGGCTAGAACGTTTAGCTCACCCGCCTCAGCATAAGAGGCAAACTGACCTGGCCATTGAATGGCTGCATCGATTCGGCCTGCGAGTAACTCAACGGGCGCTTTACCTTTACCATAAGAGATATATGAGACCTTATCGGCAATCCCCATAGCATCAAAAATAGCCGCTGATGTTAAGTGAGTGAAAGATCCTTTCCCTGAGATACCCACTTTGAGTTTTTTATCCGATGCTTTAGCAGCAGCCGTTAGGTCTTCCAACGTCTTCCAGCCGGTCGAACTGTTTACCGCCAGTGCCGGGATTTCGGTGGATACGCGAGCGATTGGCGTGAACGCTGAATAATCAAATTCAACTTTGCCAGTGTGATGAGTGGTACTGATGGAATTGGAATTCCATACGATACTGTACCCATCAGGTGCTGTTCCGACCACATGCGAGTAACCCACAGCCCCGCCACCGCCAGTTCGGCTTACCGGCACCACGGGTTGGCCTAATGATTCTGACATCAGTTCCGACACCAGTTGTGCAATGGTGTTTGCTGTTCCACCAAACAGGACCGTCATATCCACTGGCTTTTCTGGAAAATCCGCTTTCGCCACACCGCCAAACGCCAGCAGCGAAACCGAAAGTGCCGCTGCGAACCCATTACGCATGATTCGTTTAAGTATCATAGTCTGCTCCTCTAAGAAATATTTCCCATATGTTATTTGGGCCTAAAATCTGCGCTATCAAAACTTATCGCCCGGACGCGCTATAACCGGACCGATTAAGCAATTTTTTCGTCTGCAAGCTCCTGCTCACGAATTGCTTTTAAAATTTTCTCTGGTGTTGCTGGTAACGACTTCATCCGTACGCCAATAGCATCGTAAATGGCATTCATAATCGCAGGTGCCGTGGGTACCAGTGAAGGCTCCCCAATGCCTTTGGCTTTGAGGTGACTCTTTGGATCGGGGTCTTCCACAATGATGCTATTGATTTGCGGAATGTCGAGAGAGGTTGGCAATATATATTTGGCAAACCCATGAGTCACCGCATGACCTTGGTCAGTTTGGTAATCCTCCATCAGCGCTTGTCCCATGCCCTGCACCACGCCACCTTCGATCTGACCTTCAACACCACGGGGATTAATGGCACGACCGACATCGTGTGCAGCCCAAATGCCCAGTACCTGCACTTCCCCGGTCCAGGTATCCACTTCCACCTCTGCCACCTGAGTACCGAACACGTAGGCCTGCCACGGACTTCCCGAACCATCCTCAGGATCTAATCCGGTACCGTGAGCGGTAAATGAGGCAGAACCCAACGGTACGACGCCGCGAGCCTTACATATAGACACCGCTTCGGCCATAGTGATGCACAGGTTGGTATCTACCGCGAACAGTTCACCATCAAACGCCCTTAAACTGTCGAACGGAACTTCCCAGTGTTCAGCCATTTGCTCAAACAATACTTTGCGTGCTTCGCCAGCGGCCAGTGCCACCGAATTTCCAATCATGTATGTTTGGCGAGTTGCGCCTGCATGCGCAGCTTCGGGTGATCGAGCGGTGTCGTTATCACCAATCGTGACATCTTGGGGTGCGATGCCCATTTCATCTGCTGCGATTTGCGCCAGAACGGTCAGTATGCCCTCGCCAATCTCTGTGACACCAGTGACAATCTTGCCCGTGCCGCCATCATCAATTTCAGCCCAGGCACCAGCTCTGTCTATCGTGGCGGTTCGGGCAATGCCATACCAGCTGGCCGCCACACCTCGCCCGCGTTTTAGACGACTCATCGTGCCAATCTCACGGTCGATGCCTCAGGCTTCGGCGGCACTTTGATGCGTGCGCCCAACGTACACGGTTGCCGCGTATCCGGCCCATTTAAATCCTCACGACTTGGTCCACGAACTGTCGGCGCTCCCGATTCCCAACGAGAGGCCGTTTCCGCAGCTTCCAGTACTCTATCGATTGATACAGTCTCTAGTGTCTGCTGTGTATGGGTCTTTGAACCAATCTTCATCATATTGACTCGACGGATCTCGAACGGATCCAACCCTAAGGCTTCAGCCGCCATATCCATCATGCTTTCAGTCGCAAATTGCGCTTGCATGCCACCAAACGTTCTAAACGCACCCGACGGCGTATTGTTGGTATAGACCGCGGTGGTATCGACCTGCAGATTAGTGATTTCATACGGGCCGCACGATAAGATGGCGGCTTTACGCATAACTCCTTCGCTCGACATACCATAAGCACCGCCGTCAGACAGCATGTTGAATTGAATTGCCGTAATGCGACCATCTTTTTTAAGACCCATCTTGTAGTGAACACGTGATGGGTGTCTTTTGGCAGACGCGATTAAGCTTTCTTCACGGGTGAAATTAAGCTGGATCGGGCGGTAGGTTTTCATCGCGGCGAGTGCAAGCATGCCTTGATAAATCATGTCCTCTTTACCACCAAACCCACCACCAACTGGGCTCATGATAAACCGCACTTTGTTAATCGGCTTATCAATGATCTCAGCTAACATATGGCGATGATGCGTAATGTTTTGCGATGGTGAAATCACCACTACCACGTCGTCAGGGTCCACATAGGCAACACCGGCTTCCGGTTCGAGGTAGGCATGCTCCACCTGTTGCGTACTAAAATCATCTTCAAGAACTAGGTCAGCCTCTGCAAACCCAGCTTGCGCATCGCCCTTGCGAATCGGAATATGCTTGATAACATTATCAGAGGCATACTCATGAATAACCGGAGCATCCGGTTTTAGAGCATCCTCAGGATCGAAAAGCCCTGGCAGCTCTTCATAAACTACTTTGATCTTTGCACAGGCTCGTCGTGCGGTAAGTAGATCTTCAGCTGCCACCGCTGCCACCGCTTCACCTACATGCCGTACTTTGCCACGCGCCATAATCGGTTGATCATGCACAAAAACACCAAAACCATCCTTGCCTGGAACATCATCTGCCGTAATTACACACGCGACTCCATCCATCGCTTCGGCATCACTGGTATCAATAGAGACAATGCGCGCATGTGCATGTGGAGAACGCAACACTTGCATTTGCAACATATCTGGTAGCTTCATATCGGCGGCATACTTCAAGCGACCCGACACTTTTGACGGGGCATCGATGCGACGAACGTTGGCTCCAATGTAGCTCTCCTCTACGGAGTCTTCCTCCAACGCAGTGGCAGGCATGTCACCGGCTATAACTTGTTTTGCGATCTCTACGGCTTCAAAGATTTTGGTGTAGCCTGTACATCGACAGATATTGCCGCCCAAACGCTCCTTTATTTCTTCAAAATCTGCCTCCGGATTCTCACGCAGTGTAGACGTCGCGGCCATCACCATGCCAGGGATACAATACCCACACTGACTAGCACCTGTTTTATGAAAGGCCTGCTGAATCTCAGTGAGTTCTCCCGGCTTAGCAAGACCTTCAATGGTCTCAACCTTCGTCCCCGACGCCTTGGCCACCGGCATCAAACAGGACTTCACCAACTTGCCATCGACAAACACCGAACAAGTACCACACTCTCCAGCACCACAACCCTCTTTGGTTCCTGTGAGATTCAAATCATCTCGCAGAAAATCCAGCAAGCGTTTATGTGTTTCGGTTTCACGATCGAATTTACGACCATTGACTTCCACAGCAATCTTTAATTTAGACACTAGGATGCTCCTGAGAATCTGGGAACGTTATATCCATGTTGGGTTGATTAGCCAATGAGTCGACTAAAGCCGCTCGGACAAAGTTAACGACCACCTCCCGGCGGTACTCCTGACGACTGCGAGAGGCAACGGTGTTAGCAGCCACTTCTGCAACTTCATCAATCACAGCATATGAAATAGGCTGACCTCGCAATGAGTGTTCAGCATTGGAGAGTCGAATCGGTGCAGGACCTACACCACCGAGCGCTATTCGAACATCTTCGAAGACTCGACCGGATTCATCTGCTTTCACCAAAGCTGCACAACAAGCAATGGATATAACCAAAGACCGTCGTAACCCCACTTTTTGAAAGGATCCACCGTAACCTTCCGCAGTATCGACGATAACTCCTGTGGCAATTTCATCCTCACGAATGACGGTTCGACCTGGGCCTTCTATAAATTCAACTATCGGTACACAGCGGCGGACCACTTGACCTTCATGCAAGCGTGCCAGCTCGATCTCTCCGTTAAGCGTAACCAACGCGGGAGTGCCGTCAGCAACCGGTGAGGCATTAACCAAATTGCCCACCAGCGTTGCTTGCTCGCGAATTTGGTCGTCCGCAAACCAAATGGCGCAATGCGGCATACAAGGGAGTTGTTGCATCAGCGCATTATCCGTTAAGAACTGCTGATACACCGTTTTCGCACCTAAGCGAAGCCGACCGTTATCGAACGAATATCCACTCAGGCCTTCAATTCGAGTCACGTCTACCAAAGCTGGCAAATGAACGTCACCGGCACGTCCTTCGCGGGCCCAGGGTAAGATATCGGTAGCGCCCGATACCAGTTTGCTACCTTCAGGTGCACTCGCACATAGGGTCAATGCATCTGCCAAATCAGTGGGCATATG
>JAHQVR010000205.1 GCA_019634245.1 Gammaproteobacteria bacterium | reverse complement strand
GCAAGAGACACTTAGTTATCTTGTGGATCAAGCGGCAGCTGAGACGGATAACATTTTGCTGGTTGGGTTTTCTCTTGGCAGCGTGTTAACGCTCGATATCGCATTGCACCGACCTGATGACATCGATGGTGTTATTGGAATCTCGCCGGCGTATTATCTCTCGTCTGAACGGATCGCTAAGTGGGCACCGATCGCTGCTCCGTTTATGCGATGGGTGGATCGAGGGGTGGCAGATGACCCTCTGCGGTACGAAGTGATGCCGACACGGGGCGTTGCTGAAACTTGGACTGCGATGAAGCAACTACAAAAGAGACTAAAAAAATTGGGTCCAGTGAAACTGCCATGGTTGCTTGCACAGAGCATGGACGATGCTGTGGTAGTCCCGGAGAAGAACGAAACGCTGTGGAGAACTCACGCAGTTCACCCGGATAGCCGTTTGATTCGACTCGTCAGTAGCCAGCGCTATCCTGAGGAAAAACGAGTGTTCAATCTTCCGGGCAATAGCGAAGCCAGCCAGGTGGTGGCGTTGACTCACCTTGCCATACATCAATCGCCCGACAACCCCCACTATGGAATAAACGGCAGATACCGCAACTGCGGCAGCGGCATGCCCAGAGATAGTGAACAAATTCGATTGTGTGAGGAGTCGGATAAGGTTTGGTATGGCTTGTGGAGCACGGAACCAGCTCCCGGGCAAGCCATGGCCTACTCAACGTTCAATCCATCATTTGATTTGCTAGCCGAGGAACTGCAAGCGTTTGCTAGGCAGATCGCGAAAAAATCGAGCGTTCAACCCTGAACAGTCGCTGCTACGCGTTCGTATAGTCGCTGAGCCAGAAATGGATGTCTTCCTCTACGCGTTCGCATAGCCGCCGAGCCAGAAATGGATGTCTTCCTCAGTAGCAAGCGACACTGTAGAGGCTTTGATTTCTGATAACAGGGTTGCCACGCGCTCTTCATTTGATTCGGCGATCGTTTGGTCGGGATGAAGACGGTTGTTTTCAAATCCTACACGGCAACCAGCGCCATGTTGGGCTCCTTTAACCAAACACTGCGTTTCGGTGTGGCCAAACGCACACAACATCCAACGTAAATCGTGGCCTTCGAGCGCCTTGGCAAAATGATCAACCAACGATGGATCCGACAATTGATCTTTAACATACCGGCCCAGTACGATAAGGACAGATTGGTGCTCAAGGGGAATCACTTCGGCGGTTTTGTAATCGAAATACCGTTGTAAATCGTTATCGTCATAAATAATGTGTTGAACACCCACCTGGTTTTGAACACACCATCGATAGAAATCGGCGGCGGCGTTTACATCTGAATCGTCAGGTATAAACTCGCGAACAGCGGCACTGATATAGCGAGGTTTTAGATCTCTCACCAGTTGCATTTGTTCGTCAGTACTGTAGCGCCCTACAGCCTCGGTGGTGACTTGCACAGGGAAGTTCTTCCCCAAGGCTGTCTCCAATCCGGAGATAAGGGCGCGATAACGATCGGTGTCCAGGCAATGCAGTAGCTGGTCATCGCGAACGTGAGCGTGCAATGCTTGAGCGCCTTGTGCTCGACACGCTACTGTCGTCTCAATGGTCTGAGCGATGGTTACCGGCACAGCGGCATGATCGTCCGGCACCAAACGAGCCCCATTGGGAGCTGCCATCACACAGGTTTTACCTGAGCTCCGATCACTCTTGGTCACGATGACGCTCCTGGGGGTTAAGGAAGGGTGTCGCCCGAATACGGGTTAATTATCGGCGCAATATCACTTGGGCCATTATAATAGGTTCTCTAGAACCGCATTTGTTGATTGAGTAAGGAACTCAAGTGACTTTGGTGACGCAAGCAGATAAGAATCGTGCACCCTAGTCGGCCACTCGGTTACGTATAAACCGCACAATAGCGCCGGAGCGGGCTTTTGGCAAACACGCAAGTGATGAGCAATACCATGACACGCTATTCAGGCTTCGGCCTCATCAAACATGCTCTGCAGCATCAGGAAAACTGGCAGCGGATGTGGCGGAACCCAAAACCCCAGGATCATTATGATGTCATTGTGGTTGGCGGTGGTGGTCACGGACTAGCAACGGCTTATTATTTGGCGAAACAGATGCCCTCGCTGCGGATTGCAGTTTTAGAAAAAGGCTGGATTGGTGGTGGCAATACGGGTCGAAACACAACCATTGTTCGGTCAAACTATCTATGGGATGAAGCAGCCCATTTGTATGAGCACGCCATGAAGCTCTGGGAAGGACTGTCGCAAGAATTAAATTACAACGTTATGTTCTCGCAACGCGGTGTTATGAATCTTGGCCACACCCTGCAAGACATGCGTGATATTCGTCGACGCGTGAATGCGAATCGGCTCAATGGTATTGATGGTGAAGTGCTCGATGCCCAACAGTGCCAAGACATTGTTCCGATGATGGATTGCTCCGGCCGTACACGCTATCCCGTATTGGGTGCCAGCTGGCAACCTCGCGCGGGGGTCGCACGTCATGATGCGGTTGCTTGGGGTTTTGCCCGTGGCGCTGATGCATTGGGCGTAGACATATTGCAGCAATGTGAAGTAACGGATATTGCCGTTGAAGACGGTGTAGCCATCGGTGTTCAAACCAAACAGCATGGATTGATAAAGGCGAACAGAATTGGCTGTGTGGCAGCGGGCAATTCAAGTGTGCTGGCTAAAATGGCAGGCTTTGAACTGCCGCTAGAGTCACACCCGTTGCAGGCTTTTGTCTCTGAGCCTATAAAACCGATTTTGGACACGGTAGTCATGTCCAATGCGGTGCATGGCTATATCTCCCAGTCCGACAAGGGAGATTTGGTGATCGGTGCCGGAATTGATGGTTATTTGGGGTATGGGCAGCGAGGCTCTTACCCAGTTATTGAGCACACAGCCCAAGCGATTCTGGAACTGTTTCCCGCTTTTAGTCGCGTGCCGATGAATCGCCAATGGGGAGGCATTGTCGATACTACCCCTGATGCATGTCCCATCATCTCGGCAACGCCTGTTGAGAATTTATTTTTTAATTGCGGGTGGGGAACCGGTGGCTTCAAAGCCACGCCAGGTTCTGGTCATGTCTTCGCGGATTTTCTCGCACAGGGTAAACCGAATCGTTTGGCCGAGGCTTTTACGATGTACCGGTTCCACGACGGTGCGTTAATCGATGAACACGGCGCTGCTGGCGTTGCGCATTAACCTAGGCTAACGAACACACCGACACCATGTTTCATATCTACTGCCCTCACTGTGAAGAATTTCGCGAAGAAGAAGAGTTTCATGCCTCAGGGCAAGCGCATTTGGCACGCCCCGAAAATCCTGATAACTGCAGCGATGAACAATGGGGGGAGTATTTGTACTTTCGAAAAAATCCTCGCGGTGAGCATCGTGAGTTATGGGTGCATGCGGCGGGCTGTCGCCAGTATTTCAATATCACACGCGATACGGTCACTTACGAAATTCTCAACACCTACAAAGTAGGTGAGGCAGTGAGCTGATCGTGGATAAAGAGTTCCAAAGAAAAGTTCAGCAAAAGCATCGCCTCAAAACAGGTGGGTTGATTGATCGATCGGAGCCTTGCAACTTTACGTTTAATGGTAAACGTTATCAGGGCTACCGTGGCGATACGCTCGCCTCTGCATTGCTGGCTAGCGGAGTAAAAGTAATCGGTCGCAGTTTTAAATACTCCCGTCCTCGTGGCTTGATGACCGCCGGAGTCGAAGAGCCGAATGCGCTGGTCCAGTTAGAAGAGTCGATTAGTACTCAAACGCCCAATGTCAGAGCCACCGTACAGGCTCTTTACGACGGGTTGACGTGTTCGTCAGTAAACGGTTGGCCCAGTGTCGATAACGATGCGATGTCTTTGGTGGGCAAGATCGGTGGGGCAGCTATGGCGCCGGGTTTTTACTACAAGACATTTATGTATCCATCGTTTATGTGGAAAACCTATGAAAAAGTAATTCGGCGCGCTGCCGGCTTGGGTCGCAGCCCGAAAGTGCCTGACACAGACCGTTACGATCATATGAATCATCATACGGACGTCACCGTAGTGGGGGCCGGGCCAGCCGGGTTGGTTGCTGCGTTGACGGCGGCGCGAACCGGCATACGAGTCGCGCTGATTGATGAAGCTGAACAGCTGGGGGGCTCACTGTTGTATAGCACTGAAAGGCTCGATAATGCGCCTGCACAGCAATGGATTCAATCAGTCCTGGATGAACTTGAGAGTTATCCCAATGTACTGCTGCTGCCCAGAACCACGGTCACCGGATGTCACGATCATAATTTTTTGACAGCCTGCGAGCGTAGAGCCGATCATCTTAGTGTGAAAGAAAGAGGTGATCTTACGCGTCAACGAATGCATAAGATTCGCAGCACTTCGGTCATCTTAGCCACCGGTGCCCATGAGCGTCCATTGGTGTTCGGCAACAATGATCTGCCTGGGTGTTTTCTTGCTGGTGCGGTTTCGCAGTACATTCATCAATATGCCGTTGTACCTGGACAAAAGTTGGTGTTGATGACGACTAACGACCATGCCTATCAATGTGCGTTCGATTGGCAATCCGCTGGTCGAAGCGTTGTGGCCATTATTGATACTCGACAGAACCCCGGTGCGGTTGCTGATAGAGCAGAACGCGAAGGTATCACGGTACGCCGGGGCATGGCGGTCATCGAAGCGTTTGGTACGCGTGCAGTTGCAGGGGTGGACATCGCGACTTTAAACACCAAAGGTACGTTTGTGACCGAACCGGTTCAGCAGCTTCGCTGTGACACAGTGGCGACCTCCGGTGGGTGGAGCCCAGTGGTTCACTTGGCCTGTCACACCGGCAACAAACCTGAATGGCGAGAGGATATCGCAGGCTTTGTCATGGGGAACTCCAACGCGGCGTTGAGTGTAGTGGGCAGTGCCAACGGGGAACAGACATTAAGCGATTCTCTCAGTAGTGGACTGACGCAGGGTAGGGCGAGCGCTGAATTTGCGATAGAGCACGGTGCATTAAAAACCAAACTACCGCGCAAAGAGTTGTACGACTCGGTCCACGCCAACTTGGAGCCTGCCGTAGCTAAACCAGAGTGCGGCGAATCGATGGCGCTCTATTTGGTGCCTCATGTCAAAACACCCAGCCGCGCCCCTAAGCAATTTGTCGATATGCAGAATGATGTCACAGCGGCCGGAATTCAAATGAGCGTGCGTGAAGGCTTTGAAAACATCGAACACGTCAAACGCTACACTGCGATGGGGTTTGGTACCGATCAAGGAAAAACGGGCAACATCAATGGTTTGGCCATTGTCGCCAAATCACTTAACCAATCCATCAGTGACACTGGAACCACGACCTTTCGACCAAACTATGCACCGGTGAGTTTTGGTGCAATATCGGGTGCGCATGTGGGCGCTCTCTTTGATCCAAAACGATTTACCCCAATGCATCAGTGGCATTTAGAGCATGGTGCTGAGTTTGAAAATGTGGGTCAGTGGAAGCGGCCCTGGTACTTTCCTCAACCGGGTGAATCGATGCAAGAGGCAGTTAATAGAGAATGTCTAGCCACTCGACATGGCGTTGGAATTCTCGACGCCTCCACGTTGGGTAAGATCGACATACAAGGTCAGGATGCTCGAGAGTTTTTAGGGCGTGTTTATACCAATGCTTGGGCCAAGCTGGCACCAGGTCGCTGTCGCTATGGACTGATGTGTGGAGAAGATGGCAATTTAATGGATGATGGTGTCACCAGCTGTTTAGCAGAAAATCATTTTTTGATGACCACCACCACCGGTGGTGCTGCATCCGTATTGTCCTGGCTGGAGCTGTACAAACAAACTGAATGGCCAGAGCTGGATGTCTATTTCACTAGCGTGACTGATCACTGGGCGACCATGACTATCGCTGGGCCCGATAGCCGCAGACTGTTAGCCGATGTATGTACAGATATCGACTTAGGCAACGAGGCTTTCCAGTTTATGGAGTGGCGAACCGGCACGGTGGCAGGAGTACCGGCACGTGTCTATCGGATTTCGTTCACCGGCGAGCTATCGTATGAAATCAATGTACCCGCACACTTTGGTCTGCACGTTTGGCAAGCATTAATGGCCTCTGGTGAACGCTTTAACATCACACCTTACGGTACCGAGGCGATGCATGTACTTCGTGCCGAAAAGGGTTTTGTTATTGTGGGTCAGGATACTGATGGGTCTGTCACACCGATGGATATAAACCACGGATGGGCGGTAGCTAACAACAAACCATTTAGTTACATCGGCAAGCGCGGCATGCAGCGCGCAGATCTAACCCGATCCGACCGCAAACAACTCGTTGGCTTAATCACCAAAGAACCTACCGTTGTACTAGAAGAGGGTGCTCAAGCGGTTTGGGATCCGAGTCAATCGATACCAATGACCATGATTGGTCATGTCACATCCAGTTACTACAGTGCCTGCCTAGG
>JAHQVR010000204.1 GCA_019634245.1 Gammaproteobacteria bacterium | reverse complement strand
TCTAATTGCCTGTTCAGACGACAACACCGTAAGCAATGATGAAGACACTGATGGTGATCCGACACCTGAAACCGAAGAGCAAACCGATTCTGGAGATCCCGACGACTCAATGAATGAGGAAACCGACTCAGGTGTTTCGGAAACTTCCGCTCGCTATCAAGTTACTTTCAATGCTACGTGGAGCAGTGATACACATCCCGAGAATTTTCCTCCCAATCCCCATTTCTCTCCACTGATCGGTGCCATTCACAATGAACAAGTGATTTTTTGGGAGACCGGTCAGCCGGCTAGCGAAGGTATCGAAACCATGGCTGAAACCGGAGGTACCTCAACCTTTCAGACTGAAATCAACGATGCCATTGCTAACGGCTATGCCACGACACTCATCTCTGAAGGCGGTATTGCTGAATCACCGGCTGCCATTGTGTTTGAAATAGCGGTTGATCGAGACTATCCGTTGATCACGCTGACATCGATGGTGGCGCCAAGCCCCGATTGGTTTGTTGGCATCCATAACTTTTCCTTAGTCGTCGACGGCAGTTTTGTCGATGCCGTTACTGTCGAGCTCCCTGTTTACGATTCCGGAACTGACAGTGGCGCAAATTATGTATCCGCCAACAGTGATACTCAGCCTCCAGAGCCAATCTCACTATTAACAAGTAACCCTGGTGACTCACCCTTCATCAATGGTTTACCAATCGCCGGTAACTTCGTCTTTGAGAAACTATGAGCGACACCAAGAAAACGAGGTCATTGAATGGGCCCTAACGAGCAGAAATAAGCGTCATAGCACAATGTAATAACTTGAAAAGCCTATGCCAGCTTAGCGCTGCGTTCACCTGTCTTTGCGCGACTATCCGTCCATCTCACTTTGATGTCATCGCCGGGTTGGGCATCCGCTAGCTCAAACGATAAGACAGGGTTCTTAGAGATCAGCGACGAAAGCGTCACGAGGCTGATCGGCTCGTCATTTAAATGAAGAGATACCTCAGTGAGATACCAAGCAGGTATGACGATACCCTGCGCATCGATTACGCGCCCTGACTCCATGGGATGGCTGAATAGCACTTGGACGAGCACGCTGCCTTCAGTTTGACGAGTGTTTATACGTACACTGGGCATGATCTACACCCCCGAGCAATGGTGCTGTAGTTCAGCTATCGCCGCTGAATAAGAATACCAACGCGTACCATCGTAAACTAAGGCGGTGACATTACAAGCCACTTCCAAGCGCATATGAACAGACAATATCGTCTGCGCCTTTCCCATAAAATCACAGGAGGCAACCACGGCGTCGGCGTGGTTGTCCACCAGCAACACCATCTTTTGAGTGTTGGAGATGGTCGAGTGGATACGAACAGGCACAACCGCAGCATTCTCAACCGAATCCGGAAGTTGAATGCGAATCCGATTATCTACCTGGACAGAATCACCGCGAGTGGTTGCCTCATAAGCTTGTTGGTAAACAGATCCATTAGCAGCAGCCTCTCGGGAGAGGACCGCAGCCGCAGCACTGACCACTGATGTTTTTAAATAGGTTCGTCTGTCCATATTGATCAATAGCCGATAGCGCAGCCATCCTTGCGCGGGTCTGAACCGCCGGTTAGCGTACCTGCTGACCAGTCTATAGCAATAGCTTGTGATCCTCCGATGGGAGGAAAGTCCTGGGCCAACGTATGCCCCTTGGATTCAAGCGCTTGACGAGTGCGCGTCTCAATACCACTTTCCAATTCAACATCGTGAGTGTAAGGATCCACCATAGTACGCGCTATGTCCATGGCCTCTTGAATATCGCAGCCACGCTGCCAATAACGCTGTAAAAACTGTGCGTGCCCCATCGCTTGATATTCACCGCCCATCACTCCAAAGCACAATTCTATCTGACCATCTCTGGCAGCCATAGCCGGAATAATTGTGTGCAAAGGGCGCTTATTAGGTGCAATACAGTTCGGATGTCCTGCTTCTAGAGTGAAACCTTGCCCTCGATTAGTCAGTGTGATGCCGTGCCTGCTGGTGATACCACTACCAAAGCTAAAAAAGAGCGTATTGATAAAGCTGCAGACATTACGATCTTTATCAACGACCGCAATGTAGACGGTGTCCTTGTGTTCAACAACCGGGACAGGAGTGGCAGGAATCGTCGCTCGCTGTGGATCGATTTGATCCACTAATTGTTTTGCATAGGATTTACTTAAAATGGTCTCTACAGGTACATCTGCTTGATCAATATCCGCCAAATGTTGGTTGCGAACCGCATAGGCCAACCGACAAGCCTCAAGCTCTAAGTGAATTCGATCAGCGCTGAGCACATCATCGCTATCGGGTAAGCACTCGAACATGTTCAGCAACAATAACGCAATCATCCCCTGCCCATTGGGTGGGCATTCAAAAACGGTGCGCCCCTGATAGGTGGAGCTAATGGGCTTGACGAAATTACCTCGCACATTCGCGAAGTCTTCCATAGTGTGCAAACCACCCCGAGATTGTAGTTCGTCTACCATACCCGCCGCTAATTCACCTTTATAAAAAGCGTCATGTCCATTCAATGCGATCTGCTCCAGCGCATCCGCCAACTCTGGCAGCCGCAAGACCGAGCCAACAGCAGGTGCTGCATTGTTCTCTAGGTAAATACGCGCTGTGCGTTCAAATTGCTGTAAATAATCCACTTGCGCTGCAAAGTCGGTATGAACACGTGACGACACCGGAAATCCGGATCGGGCTGTTTTGATCGCTGGCTGAAGCAGTTCCGACATGGGCATTCGACCGTGTGCTGAATGCAGTTGGAACCAGGCATCAACAGCACCCGGCACAATCACCGAATGCGCAGAGGAACGCTCTAACGACTCGACCCCTATCTCTAATAGAGCTTCTAGCGTAGCCGCCGCTGGAGCACGTCCTGAACCATTAAACGCTACAGGATTTCCCGCTCCACCTTCTGCATACATGGCAAAGCAATCTCCACCAATACTGGTGGACTGAGGCTCGACCACGCACTGCATAGCGCAGGCAGCAATGGCGGCATCCATGGCATTGCCTCCCGCCTTCAGAATCTCGATGGCAGCGTCGGTCGCCAACGGTTGAGAGGTGCAAGCCATGCCATTCATGGCATGAACGGGTGAACGCCCAGGCCGATCAAGTTTTCGCATCAGTTGAACTCTTTCATAGCGTTAGTCCTCAGCTCAGACACCGCATTCGCGTGCCCTTCAAACCCTTCATAAAGCGCGAACTTGTGAACTCGTGGAGCCAGCTCGGCAAACCCCGCAGCAGTTACACGACCTATGGACGCTGATTTTAAAAAATCATGCACACCCAAGGGTGACCACGTATGAGCGGCACCCGAGGTCGGTAACACGCAGTTGGGGCCCATCATATAGTTGGCCAGTGTCCCTGCCGCGTGTTCCCCCAATAATATTTCAGAAGCATTTCGTATGTGCTCTAGATGTGATTCTGCGTTTTTCGTGAGTATTTGTAAGTGCTCCGGCGCATAGTCATTAATAAACGCATAAGCAGATTCGACATCCTGAGCTAACACAACACCGCCACTGGAACCACTCAATACCGTAGAAGAATAACCCGCCAGAGTTTCACTCATTGCGTCCCAATACTTCGGAATCGCAGCGACCACAGCAGCTGCAATGTGTTCATCGGCGGTAACTAGGAAAGCGCTACTATCGTTTCCGTGCTCGGATTCAATCAACATGTCCAAAGCGGCAACTTCCGGATTGGACGTGGCATCCACAAACACAATCGTTTCGCTGGGTCCTGCAGGCAGACCTGGGTCGATGACTCCTGCCAACACTCGTTTAGCTGCTGCTAACCAAGGGTTGCCAGGACCCACTATTTTTCTACATTTAGGCACGGACTCCGTGCCATAGGCGGCGGCTGCAACCGCTTGCGAACCACCCGCTTTATAAACTCTCTCAATACCACTGAGTTTTGCAGCAACCAATGTGGCTGGATCGACCTTGCCATCAGGCCCGGCCGGCGTTAACACAATGGCGTCTGGAACGCCTGCGACACAGGCGGGAATGGCAGTCATCAGAGTTACCACTGGAAACGAGCCCTTTCCTCTAGGTGAGTAACAGGCCACCGAATCGATGGGTGTATGGCGCTCACCAGCACGAACACCCGGACGAATTTCCATCTCCCAATGACCTTGCGGCATCTGCGCTTCGTGAAAACGTCGAATATTGTCTGCCGAATACTCGAGCACTTCGATCATCTCGTTGTCCACCAGGTCGAAAGCCGCATCCATATCCGCCTTAGAGCTGGGAATATCTTCCGCCGTCAATGGTGCCGAATCGAACTTTTGTCCCAAGCGTGCTAAAGCAACATCGCCCTCTTGTCGCACTGACTCAATGATCGGTCTGACACCTTCGATATAGGGTTCAAGATCATCCTCTTCACGACGCAACAATTCCTCGCGCGCCGCGCTACTCATTTGAGATAGCTCGTGCCATGCAATCGGTGGATAGGTTCTGGAACTCATAAGCGTTAGCGATAGTCTTCGAACGCTTAGTATACCGACCTGTCTGCGAGTGCGTGCTACTATCCGAGCAGCATGAGCCAGACCACACAATACGGATTCGAGGGCAATCATGCTGTAAGTGAACACGGGCGACCGACTACTCCGCG
The DNA here is from genome assembly GCA_019634245.1 of Gammaproteobacteria bacterium. Next base: position 761 of record JAHQVR010000204.1, on the reverse strand, counting down.
ACAGCCATGATGTTGATAGTGAACAAATTGATCGATTCGCTACGGTTGCCTTATTAGCCAACGATTTTCGGCAGACGGATAATTTCGGATCGGTTCGCTCTACTCCGAGCTCAAAGTGGTACCGAGTAAGCGACAAGTTAGGTGTCTGACATGACAAAGAAAAAATCACTTGGCATTCTCATCTGTGGACATATTCCAGAGGAAATGCAAGACAAATACGGCGATTACAAACGCTCGTTTGAACGCCTGCTGGGCGAAGACTCATTTGACTACTCCGGATATTATGTCTTGGAAAACGAATTTCCAGATTCGGTGGACACCTGTGATGCTTGGTTACTCACTGGCTCACGGCACGGTGTTTATGAAGATCACGACTGGATCCCTCCCTTGGAAAAATTTGTGGTTGAGGCTTACAACAAAAACATACCGATGGTTGGAATTTGCTTTGGTCATCAGCTGCTCGCACAAGCACTGGGGGGCAAAGTTGAAAAATTTGAAGGCGGTTGGTCCGCTGGGCGTGTTGAGTATGCATTGGATGAACGCTTTGGCGCACCAGTAGCAGCACTGCATGCCTTTCACCAGGATCAGGTCGTTGAGTTACCGCCACAGGCAACCTCACTGGGTTCGACCGAATTTTGCCAATATGCAGCGATTGCCTACGGTGACAAGGCTCTAAGCTTGCAACCCCACCCCGAGTTCGATGATGAATTCCTATCCGACTTACTACACTACAGAGCGAACGTACTGCCAGAACCCATAAG
>JAHQVR010000203.1 GCA_019634245.1 Gammaproteobacteria bacterium | reverse complement strand
TTGCGCCGATTTTCTGCTGCCGCTCTCTCTGAACGACTTCGGCTAAACGACCAACCAAACAGTAGCAGTGCCAAAAAAGCCAGGGCCAGAATGAGATAGTTCACGGGCGTGCTCGCAAGTTCGTTCATCCGTCCAAGGATACCCCACAAGGCGGGTACGATTCACCCTTACAAAACGAGTAATTCTCGATGAAATCAACCGCTTGGAGCGACCTCCGCGCCAGAAAACGGACCCCGTAGTTACAGACTTGATCAGAGAAACTAGCTAACTACTTGTAAACCTTGGTTTCCTGCTAAGTAAGTGACTCTGCTACCGCTACAGATCAGGAATTTACAGTAATTATGAATTGTAGAATTTTAATGCAGTAATTCTTATCCCTTGGATTTCCAGACCACTCATGGATGGTGAAACTTATACCATGATTGGCTCAGAAAGCAGCACGTTCAAGTTTGTAGCGGAAGAAAGTTGTGAATGCACACGGCTAACTAGGTTCGTGCATAAATATCTTCATAGCGAACGATATCGTCCTCGCCCAGATACGTTCCGGTTTGCACCTCAATGAGCACCATGGGCAACTTCCCTGGATTTTCCATACGGTGCACCGCACCCAACGGTATGTAGACCGATTCATTTTCGGTCACCAGTCGAACCTCCTCATCAATCGTGACGCGCGCGGTTCCTGCGACCACAATCCAGTGTTCAGATCGATGCACGTGGCTTTGCAAAGACAGACAGCCACCAGGTTTCACGACAATGCGTTTAACTTGGAAGCGATCTGATAAGGCCAAGGTTTCATACCAACCCCAGGGTCGATTGTCCCGCGGAAAGTCGGTCGATTGCTTCACTCCGCTATCCTGCAAAATCGCCACCGCTTGTTTCACCTCTTGTGCACGTGAAGCATCTGCCACCAGAACGGCATCGTGCATGGCAACCACTAAGGTATTCTCTAGCCCGATGCCGACCACTTGTTGAGAATCGGATTCCGCCCGAATGAGTGAATTCTTGCAATCAATGGCCGTTGCTGCGCCTTGAGTCACCAACCCGTTTTCATCCCCAGACATTTCGCGGTGCATGGCCTGCCAATCACCAAGATCGGACCAAGCACTGGCAAACGGCACAACCACTAAGTTGTCGGCACGTTCCATAATGGCGTAGTCAATCGAGTCACTCTCAACCATCTGCCACTGATCTTTATCCAGTCGAGTGAAGTCTAAATCGTCTTGAGCTGCTTCCAATGCCGCCTGCACACCCTTGAGCATCTGCGGAGCGTATTGTGTAAAAGCCCCCACAAGCGCAGACGCTTTAAATAAAAAGATGCCTGCATTCCAGAAGTAGCCACCTTGTCGAAGCATTCTTTCCGCCTCTGGCGCAGAGGGTTTTTCGACAAAGGCCTCTAAGTCTCGAACACCCTCACCTCCGCGGACCTTTAAATACCCATAGCCGGTTTCAGGCCGACTGGGCTCGATGCCAAAGGTCACCAACTTGCCTGCTACCGCTGATTCGACGCCCTGCTTAACGCACTGTTGAAACGCGTCTACATCGGGAATCACTTGATCCGAAGGCGCAACTAACAACAGTGCTTCTGGATCGTCTTTTTGAATGCGCAGAGCAGCAGCCAATATCGCCGGAGCGGTGTTCTTCGCGCTGGGTTCTACCAACACCTTGCCTTTGTCTAGTTGTATCTCTCTGAGCTGTTCGGAGACTACGAAGCGAAAATCTTCGGCAGTGACTATAGTGGGCGGGTGAAAATCTCTACCAGCCATTCGTAAAGCACTTTGCTGGAATAATGAGTGATCACCCCAGGTGACCGAAAACTGCTTGGGGTAACTTTTGCGCGACAAGGGCCACAGCCGAGTACCAGAGCCACCGCAAAGTAAAATGGGATAGATAACCGACATCAACCTTTGTCCTTAGATAACAACTTTCTTACCATAAAAGTGTTGGTTCAATGCAGGGTAGAGGGCGACTCATAATATCGATTCCAACCCACGCGCTAGGCGAAGCAATCACTCGCACGCGAGCATGACAGCCGGGTGAGGCAAACGTCCAGCACTTTGAGTTCAATTTGATACATCGTCAGAGAACCCTTTCACAAAATAAGTGGCAACATTAGTCTAACCCTTTGCCAGCTGCGGCAAGTCGCCGGTTAGACCCATCGCTTGGCGCATCAAAAGCTCTTTGACAGGCGCCGTTTTATTCACCGTTGATAGCGCTAAACTGCGAAGCTGCTGAAACACCTGAGGTTGTGGATTGAAGGCTTTATGGATGCTGTCCAAGGCCTGGATCATGATCGCATTGTCACCGCGCCGCCAACGCTCGTATCTCTCAAGCCATTGCAGATCACCGATGTCATGACCTTTAGTGCGGCTAGCCATGATCACTTCCGCCAATGCACCGGCATCCAACAGCCCTAGGTTTACCCCCTGGCCTGCCAGTGGGTGCACGCTGTGTGCAGCATCGCCGATAAGCGCAACCCGCTGACTCACGTAACGCTCCGCATGAGCCTTAACCAATGGGAAGGATCCTTGGGAATGAATGTGTTCAATCCCACCGAGTTCGTCCGGAAACGCGTTCTCCAATGCGATCTTTAGTTGCCCGGTATCCAGATCACGTAATTCAGCAATGCGCTCCGCAGACTCATACCAAACAATCGATGCTCGGGAACCGCACAACGGCAGCATCGCTTGTGGGCCTGCTGGCACGAAGCGTTGCCAAGTGATGGATTGTTGCGGCAATGTAGTTTCTACCGATGCCACCAACGCTTGTTGTTCGTAGGATTCCTTAGAAAACCCAATACCGGATTGCTGACGAATTTGCGAGTTTGCTCCGTCGGCTCCAACCAACAAGCGCGCGCTTAACTGCTCGCCTGTATCGAGGCGCACGCGCACCTCTCGATGATTAGCGATAAAGGACTCACACCGGGCCGACGATTTGATTTCTACCGAAGGTTGTTGCTGCAATGTCTCTAATAAAGCCAGTTGCAATACTCGATTTTCAACGATGAAACCCAGCGCTGGATGTCCGATAGAATTGGCACGAAAATGGGTACGCCCGTTGGTCTCTCCATCCCAGACGAGTAATTCATCATAGGGGCACACGCGGCGGTTTAACACGCCTTGCCAAGCACCTACGTGTTCAAACATCCGTTGCGAGGCAATTGAGACTGCCGATACTCGCAGATCATAGTCTGGCGGCGAGCTGGTCTGTTTCGCATAGGCCTGTTCTTTTGTGCAGTCCGGTGAATTGAGCGGAAAGGCATCGGGCAGATGAGGTTCGAGCACGCATACGGAAAGCGGCGGCGCTTTGGCTGAGATCAGCGATGGCTGTGCCAGAGCTGCAGCGAGCAACCCACCCACCATACCGCCGCCTGCAATGATGACGTCATAATCCATATCCATGGGGCATTATCCCCGTTTTTGGACAGAATTTATGGGTGTTGGTGGGACAATCGTTGCCAACCAGCATCAGTGCGTCGAATTTCAAAGGTTGGAAAGAAGTTGTATTCGGGTTGCACCGTCACAATACTTTTACGCCCACTCATCGAAATCAGTGACAGCCGAGTGATTTCATCTTGAGCTTTGTTTTTCACCTGATCTAGCAACTCATCCAGATTATTGATATCCACACCGTCAATCGCGGTAACAAACCGGTTTCGGTATAAACCATCCCAAAGTGCAGGAGAGCCTTCATCCGTGCTGGAAACGTACACACCCGGAAAATCAACGGCTTTTAAATAGCCAATATCTTCGTGAGGTTCTTGGAAAATAGCCCCACCCCAACTCACTAGACGTTCCGTACCCGTCGCTCTGATTGGGGAGGGTTTCAGCCCAAGGGTAAGCACTTCAGCATCACGCAGTATCTCCAAAGTGAGTTCTGCTTGTTGGGACAAGGTTTCTAAGCTAAATATGTCGGTCACTAACTCGCCATCGACACTCAAGATAATATCGCCGGACCGGAGCTTCTTCGCCGCATCCGTCGATGGGACCACCTGCTCCACAAACAAGGCTCGACGCGAATCTGCCGTTTGGTTGTTGTAGCGGGCGACAAATTCATCCGGTAAACCTAATTGGCGTGCAAAGGATAACGGGCGATAGGAAAAGCTGGCATCCATCGAAAAGTAATCGGAGCCAGATCGATACAGACGCAGGCTCTCAGCGACCACGGCTGCGGGCATTAACCAGTTGCGTTGCTTTATCTCTCGCGATTCTTCGTAAGCAAAACTAAAATAAAAACCGTGCACTACCCCGTCATCAGAGACAAACGGCCCACCCAGTGCTGGTGGCACATTGGCCACGCCAAATACATCCAGCATGGATTGTTGAAATCTCGGTAAACCCGGTGCCTTGAAACTAATCGTCAGTCGGCTTATACCGTCAAGCTCATGGGCTCGAAAAGTACCATCGGCCCGATAACCAATCATCGTTAGTGAATCGGGCAGCTCTGTGTCGGCATCTGCTAGTTCAAGGGCTTCAAACTCCGCATCTCGAAGTTCTGATGGATCGTACTGCACTAGTGCGATATTGTGCCGAGGATGCAAAAACACCACCGTTGCGTCCACGATGAGTGATCCAAAAAACGTTAACTCTGCATCGCCAAGACCAATCGGCACCGTGTTTCTATCCACGGCGACCAGGCCCAATTCCTTATCTATTACAACCCCTACGCCGGAGTAGTTGCGGGCATACACATTGTCAATTGAGTATGGAATGTTGAAGTCGATGTGTACCAACGCCGGGGCCACTCTAGCGAGCAGAGGATCCTTAAAACTAGGTACTTGAACTTCCTGATCATCTACTTCAGCAGACGCTCGTTTTAAGTCAACGGTGTCGCACTGCCAAAAACGCTGGCTGTCTCGTCGACTGCATTCTCGATAGTCAAACCATCGATCATCAATATTCAATTGCGCGATTCGCGGGGTAAATTCTCGGCCAGGGACGGTGAAGCGTAATCGCAATTTCTTATTCTCTGGAGATTCACTAACGATCTCTAAAAATTGATGGATATCTGATACGTCCTTTCCATTGACCCGGGTTATTACAGAGCTCTGGGGCACACCTGCCCGGGTGAAAAAGTAGCCGGGGTTCATAACAACCACGCCGGTCTGTGGAAGATTCATGGCACGCGCGTGTTGAATCGACATATTTTGTAGCACGGCATCACCCAGTTCTATAAACCGATCGGGTGCTAGTTGATGCAAGTCGGCCACTGAACTTTGTACAGTAAGTAACTTAGCTTGTCGCACCACTTGCACACTGAGTGTTTGCCCTATGTGTTCATCCAGTAAGGCTTCAAGTTCGACAAAATTGGTAATCATCGAATCATTGATCGATATCAGGATGTCCCCTTCCTGTAACTGACCATGGGCCACACCACCGGGGATGACCTGCGCCACAGTTAGCATGCCGCTATTGTCCGGATCATGGCGGCGAGCTTGCGACTCTATATCCGCACCGAGACCGAGACGGGACAACTCTCTAAAAGGTTTATGGCGAAAGAGTGTCTGTAAGCCTCCGCGTGGTACAGCTTGTTGCTGACGGAGCTTATCTAAGGCCGATTGGATGCGATGCAGCGGTAAAAAGAAGCTACTGGCTGTTTGACGATTGGCAGCCGCATTCAATGCGACTACATCACCGTCAAAATCTATCACCGGCGAACCTGAGCTCCCGCCGGAGGTTGATGATGCTGCCTGGAAATAGAAGGTATTAAAATCGTTGTAGCCATACCGTCCATAGGAAGGCACTTCTCGATCGAGCCGAGCAATGGTGCCAGCCAATATGGACAACTGCTCACCACCATCACTACCGATCACCCGAATGTTCAAACCGGTGCTGGCTTTATCGGGCCGCAGCGGCAAGGTTTGAGGATTTGCATATTTTAGCTCTGCCGGATCGTAGCGAATGAACGCAAAATCGTGCACAGGATCTCGATACAGAGGAACGGCGTCTACCCGTTCCTGATTCTGAAACGTTGCAGACAATCGAATAGGGCCCGACCCGACCACATGCCGGTTGGTCAGCACAATGCCCATCTCAGCATCGACGACAAAACCGGTGGCATTGCTACCGCCCTGTTCGGCATCGTCAAAATTTCTCAAATGAGCCAATTGCAGAGAAACGACCGATTCAGCCGCTTTGGCAATCACATCAGCCCACTGATCATTCTCAGCCTGGGCTTGACCAACCACCAAAAGCAGTGTCGCAATGGCGAGTCGAGAGACCCACGAAGGCTTAGTCACCATTAATTTCCTTAAGGACCTTATATCTAGTTAATTTAGTGTGCAGAATCGGGGCCGAAGCGCCCGACAACCCCTTATACTGACAGTCCGCACATGAAAAGTGCCCTCTAGCGCGGAATTTGCACTAGATACGAACGTTTATAGAGCCTGATCGATTGCCGACAACTTGATCCTCATGGAATCCGAAAACGACACCACCTCCAACGACATCAATCCCATAGAATGGTTTCGCCAGGCCTCACCCTACTTAAAAGCCTATCGTGGAAAAACCTTTGTCTTGTCCGTTCCCGATCGGCTGTTATCCAGTGCAGCGCTATCTAATCTAACGCACGATTTAACTCTTTTAGACCATCTGGGCATACGCCTGGTGCTCTGCTTCGGATTACGCTCTCAAATTAATGCAGAGCTCGCCAGGTCACAATCGCGTTCGGTATTCAAAGAAGGCCGCCGAGTAACAGACGATGATGCGCTTGCCGCTATCTTAACCGCTGCGGGGTTAGCGAGAGTTGAATTCGAGGCCCGGTTCTCCATGGGGTTACCCAATACAGCGATGGCCGGTGCACATGTATCGATCAGTTCGGGCAATTTTGTCAATGCACGGCCCTATGGTGTACACGATGGCGTGGATTTTCAACATACCGGCACTGTGCGGGAAATACAGATCGCCCCGATCAACGCACTTCTCGATGCAGGCCACCTGGTATTGCTGCCGCCATTGGGCTATTCGTTAACCGGTGAGGTCTTTAACTTACCCAGCGAAGAAATTGCACTTCAAACGGCCGTTTCTTTGGGTGCTGATAAGCTGATCTTGTTTGTTGATGACCTGCCGGTGAATGAGGACGGTGAACCGGTTCGACACGATAGCGCAAACCGCATGGAGCAACTCGGACCCAAGCAAACCGATGATATGTTGAGCCGAACGATCAGCACCGCTGTGAGCGCTTGCCGACAAGGCGTTGGTCGTGTGCACCTGCTGCCGCAACACGATGGGAATGGATTGTTAACAGAACTCTTCACGCGTGAAGGGTCCGGCACATTGGTTACCGCTGAACCGTGGGAAACAGTTCGTAGCGCGAGCATTGAAGACGTCGGTGGCATCATTGAGTTGATCGAACCTCTGCAACAAGACGGTACGCTTGCCACACGTTCCAGAGAACAGCTCGAACTGGATATTGGCCAGTTTTTAGTGTGTGAACGTGAAAGCATGATTGTGGCTTGTGCGGCCATAAACATAGATACACACGACAATGAAAAACTCGCTGAAGTATTCTGTGTGGTAACCCATCCAGAGTATCGCGGCGGTGGTCGTGCTGACAGACTACTTCGCACACTGGAGAATCAAGCCAGAGAAGCCCAATGTCAGCGTTTAATCTTGCTTAGCACCAGAACCGGCCATTGGTTTATCGAACGAGGATTTGTCGAAGCCGATGCTAGTGAATTACCCAATACCAAGCGCAACACTTATAACGCCGAGCGTAATTCCAAGGTGTACATTAAGTCACTGGAGGCTTAGCTCCGCCGGTTAACGCAGACGGATACAGAAACACCATCCGAATCCGCTAATACCCATCGAGATTGATTTTCCCGGTACTGATCATAACGGCCGTCGCGTATTAAGGAAAACGGCATTGCTGATCTGACCTACTCTAAAGAACTGCTGATCTGACCTACTCGAAAGAGCTACTGCTCTGACCTACCCTGAGAGCTGCTGCTCTGACCTGCCCCGAGAGGTGATGATCTGAGCTGCGGGAGCTATTGTGCAAGTGTCATTACTTCCGCAGATTTTGTTCAGCCTTCCCTGAGAGTCGTTGCACAGGATGTCTTTTCTATCGTTGGTCCCATCCAACCTCCCCTGAGACAAGTACCGGCTGGAGCGTCTTTAATCGCGCTGGTTTCGAACAAATTCAATTTGCAAGGTGGCCAATTGGTTCAGTCGAGCTTCCGTGCTGTGCAACTCAAGCAATTCATACTTACTGGCGGCATCCAACGGTAGCAGTTCAATCAGTCGATTAGCAATCCATGCCGGATTGTCCATTTGCCATTCCGAGATCGGAATCCGTTGCTCCAAGAGCTCCAATACAGTTTTTAGTGTGCCTGCCAGTCGTTCGGTATCGGGTGCCATGTCAGGCGTTGGTGGAACCTCCAAAAACTCAACCTCCCCTATCAACAATTGAGACTCGTCTGCTGCGTAAGTCAGTATTTGAAACTCTCGCACACCTCGAGTGGTGATGTGTAAAAGCCCATCACTGCCTTGGTCAAAGTCGATAATTTTAACTTCTGTACCCATTGGGTAAGGTTGGGCGGGTGTCCCTGCTTCCATACCTTCACGAATCAGACAAACTCCAAACCCGGTGTCATTTTGAAAACACTGTTTGACCATATCCAGATAACGTCGTTCGAACAAACGCAGTGGCAGCAAACCATCGGGCAAAATGACGGTGGACAATGGAAAAAGCGGGAGTGATGCCATTTACGCTCGCAGTTGTAGACTTTTAGTCTTCAATGCCCCAACGAGGCATCAATGATTGTGGAACTTCTAACTGATCCAGTATCCGAGCCACAACAAAGTCGACCATGTCATCAATGGTTTTTGGCAGTGTGTAAAAGGCTGGATTTGGCGGCATAATCACAGCTCCTGCTCTACTGAGCCGCAACATATTTTCTAAATGTATGGCTGAGAACGGCATTTCCCGAGGCATTAGAATCAACTGCCGACCCTCTTTGAGCACCACGTCAGCGGCTCGCTCAAGTAGGTTATTGCAATTACCAGCCGCAACGGCAGCTAAGGTTCCGGTGGTACATGGGCAAATCACCATAGCATCAGGTGCACCAGATCCACTCGCCACCGGCGCAGTCCATTGATCCTGACCGAAGGCAAGCAGCTGTCCCTCGGCAGCGTTATAAGCTTCCGAAAAGTTCTTTTGGATGTCGCTGGTTCGGGCAGGCACGGGAATGTCCGTATCCATACCCATAACAATCTTCGCAGGTTTGGACATTAAGACATACACTTGAATGTTTGACTGAATCAAACACTCAATCAGGCGCAACGCGTATTGAATGCCAGACGCCCCAGTCATGGCCACACACCCCGTTTTATCAAATGAAGTGCTCATACATACAAAAGCGGCCGGATGAACCGGCCGCTTAAGCGTTTTGCTGTAGACAAAGTTGGCATCACTACGGTTTTACGACAATCTCCACTCGACGGTTTTGCGCACGACCTTCGCGGGTGCCGTTACTCGCTATGGGCAGATGCTCACCGTAGCCCAGTGCAGATAGCCTGGATGGATCCAGCCCACCAGCGCTTTGCATATAGTTCACTGTATTAGCCGCTCGAGCGACTGACAGCTCCCAGTTACTAGGGAAGTATTGCAACAACTCGCCCGTCACCGGAATGCTGTCGGTGTGACCTTCTACCACCAGATCATTCGGCAATGCGGCCAACGCAGTAGCCACTCGGGACATTAATTCACGGCCCTCCGGCTTTAACCTGGCCCAGCCTGAGTTAAACAACGCTTCGCTCTTGAGGTTAACAACGACGCTGTTATCCTCGCGCATGGTGACAACAGGATCGTCTACGCCAGCTTCAGCAAGCTTCGCCTCCACATTTTCGCGCAACTGCACAGCCGTGCGTGCAGCGCCTTCATCAACCGCTTGCATTTCCGCAATTTTGGTAGCTAAAGTTTCAGCTAAAGCGGTTTGCTCAGCGACGGATTGATCAGCTGCCGATAGGCGGTTTTGCAGTTCATTCAAATCGCCGTTTAAGCCCGCTATCTGAGATTCCAGCTCGCCGATCTTGGCACCGCTGCCGGTTAATTCTTCATCCTTGGAAGACACCATTTCATTGGCCCCCGCAAGATCTGACTGCAAAGTAGACACTTGATTTTTTAGCGAATCGATTTCACCAGTCAGGGATTGATTTTCCGTTGTTAGCTCATCGACTCGCGCCTTGAGCTCACCCCCTTCAGTTTCAAAGGACGCTTGCAGAGACTGTAGTGATGATTGCTCAGATTCGAGTTGCGAGGTTACATCAGCCAAATTCGCTTCCAGACTGGCTACCGTATCGTTTGCCGCTGTCAGCTGTGTCTGTAAATCACCACCTGAGGTTTCGAGTTCGCCCACCTTGGTTTGCAGCTCGCCCACTTGACCTTCCAACGTGCCGACTTGCCCCTCAAGTTCGCCTATGGTGGTGTTAGCTGCAGCGAGTTCCGTATTAAGTTGATCACCACGCCCACCGGCATCACTTAAAGATGTCTCAAGCTCAGCCACTTTACCTCCAGCGGCCTCAAGCTCACCTTCCAGTTCGCCAACACGTCCCGAGGCTGACGCCAATTCTCCTTCCAGTTCACCCACCCGGCCAGTGGCCATCGCTACTTCGCCTTCTAGCTCACCGACTCGACCCGTGGCCGACGCTAATTCGCCTTCCAGCTCACCGACTCGACCCGTGGCGGTAGCCAACGCCCCTTCCATTTCTCCAACACTGCCCGTCGCTGTTGAAAGTTCACCTTCTAATTCACCCACCCGGGTGGTAGCTGTGGCTAATTCACCTTCAAGCTCACCTACTCGTGTAGTTGCTGTTGCCAGCTCGGTTTCCAGGCCACCAATTCGAGTTTCTGCGTCACTTACGTTGGCTTCGAGACCACCAAATTCTTCTTTCATCATTTCAATGGTGTTACCGCGCTCATCAACCATGCTTTTGGCAACGCTCAACTCACCTTCAAGCGAACCCACTTGCGCTTCAAGTTCTATTACTTGACCCTGTAAGCCATCTCGTTCAGCAACGGTGTTAGCAAGGGAGGTATCCAGCTCTTGCCGATCCGATTGCATCGCTTGGAGCTGCTCAGCCAACGCCGATTCGCTAGCACTCGCATCACCCATGGTAGCTTCGAGCTGGTTCTGCAGTTCTCCGATCTTAGCCATCATAGCGAGCTTGCCACCACCTTCTGACTCTACGGCAGCATTCAGCTCTGCGTTGGTGGCCTCAAGGTCGGCAATTTTTGCTTCAGTCTCTGACATCGAAGCAGCCGTGTCTGATTGCAACGCTTCAAGTTGAGCCACTAAATCTGAATTGGCACTGTCAAGTTCGGCTACCTTCGCTTCAGTGGCCGACATAGTCGCCTCAGCATCCGCTTGTAGCGCCTCAATTTGTGACATCAGATCTGTGTTCGCCGATTGAAGCTGTTCAATTTGATCGGCAGACGCTGAACCACCACTTTCAAGCTCAGTTTGCAAGGACCCTATTTTCGCCATCAATGCCGATTTCTGGGTATTCAACCTATCCAGCTGTGCGGCGGCCTCATCAGTGACACTGGCTTGCAGGTTTTCTTTCTCATCCAAAGCAACGCGAAGGGTGTCCACCTCCTCAGTTTTGACTCGTACATCTGCTTTGAGGGTTTCAACTTCAGCTACCAGAGCTGACTTCTCCGCTTCTGTATCTTCTGACAGTGATGCCACCGATGATTCGAGTTCGCCGATTCGACTGGTCATCGAACCTAACTCAGCCTGCGCTGTGTCCAGCTCACCGGCCATGGAATCACGTTCGGCCTCCAGATTACCGACTTGCTCGGTTAACGCTTCATTCATGCCCGTGAGTTCAGCAAGCGTACCTTGCAACTCGCCCGCACTTGCGGTAGTGGCTTCAAGCTCTGCAGTCAATGTATTTCGTTCTGCTTCAAGATCTCCAACTTGTGCCGTCAACGCTTCATTCATGCCCGTGAGTTCAGTAAGCGTACCTTGCAGCTCGCCTGCACTTGAGGTAGAGGCTGCAAGCTCTGCAGTCAATGTGTCTCGTTCAGCTTCAAGTTCTCCCACTTGTGCCGTCAACGCTTCGTTCATGCCGGTCAATTCATCCACCGAGCTCTGCATGGCCATCATGGCGGATTCACTTTCCTCATCCATTCGGTTTTGTAAACTTCCCAAAGCCATTTGCAGCTGAGCTTTTTGATCGCCCAAGGTGCTGGATTGATCCTGCACTGCGGCCATCTCATCAGACAATGTCTTTACTTGAACTTGCAGCTCTTCACGTTGGGCTTCGAGCTCACCTACCTCACTGTTTAGTGCGGCAAGCTCTTCGTCGAATGCACCCTTTTGTGTATTCGACTCTTCCATCATCAGATTAAGTCTGGATTCAAGCTCCGCAACACTGGCTTCACGCTCGGTGAGCAAGCTTTGTGCTTCGGCTAACGCACCTTCAGCTTCTCCAAGCTCTGTATTGAGTTCAGCTAGTTCTGCAGTAGCGGACTCAGTGCCAGCCTGCATCTGTTCTAGGTTACTGGTTTGCGTTTCTAACTCGGCCACCGTAGTGCCTAACTCGGTACGGGTTTCTTCCAACTGCGCTTCGGTGTCACTCAGTGCAGTTTGAGTCTCTTCCAGCGCACTGCGAGTGACCATCACTTCGGTTTCCACTTCAGTGATCCGATACTGCAGGTCACCCACTTGTGATTCCAACAAAGCCTTACGGGCTTCAAGCTCACCTACTTCAGCGTTTAGCAAAGAGGTGTCTGTGTTGTACGCTTCTAACAAAGTGTCATAACTGATTTGCGCATTTCTAAGTTCGTAGCCAGCGGCTCCACCGGAAGGCATTAATGACTGGGCCTGCGCATTTGCCGTCATAGACGCCTGTTGCGCGGCCTCCATCTGTGCCTGCTGAGCACCCAGCTGTTGCGTCATGTCTTCTATTTGACGTTCTAGGGTTGCAACGGTGTCATCACGTTGCAGCATAAAGGCTTGTAACTCGGCATTGGACGCATCGAGGCGCTCCTGCAAATTTGCAGCCTCTGCTTCCATGGCCTCACTATCACCACTGGCAGCTTCCATCTCGCTCATCTGGGTATTGAGGCTTAAGAGTTCTTCTTCTTTTGCTTGCAGAGCCGCCTGCGCAAGCTGCAGCTCATCTTGAACAGCGAGTAAATCCGCTGTCACGGTGTCCACGTCGGCTCGCATGGCGTCAGTTTCAGCCATGGCGGCTGAGAGTTGCTCTTGCAGTGCTTCCGATGCCGAGCTTTCGGTAGACACAGTGGCGGACAACTCATCCAACTGAGCGGTCAAAGATTGTACAGATGAAGAACTCTCCTCTGCTGATGAGCGTGCTGCTGTTAGTTCTGCATTCGCGGTTTCCAATTCTGCATTTACAGTATCCAGTTCGGCTTTGGCAGCTTCAAGCTCACGAGTTGTGTTCTCCAAAGAGGCCTTGGTACCATCCAGTTCAGCCGTTATTTCCGCGGAGCTGCTCTTTAAACTGTTGATTTCGCTACCTAGATTGCCCCTTCCCATCCAGGCCATAATAAGGCCCAGCAAGGTTAAACCAGCGAGTATAAATTTCAACTGATACGACGATTTGCTCGGTGCTTTTTCGAAGTCTCTGAACATGTAACCTGCTTCCTGGAAGTGAGTAACCAGAGCCACCGGAGGGTGACTTGGAGTAATAGATCTCTCATCGTATCGAATTCAACGGACACCTACAATCGAAGACAGTAAATTACTGTTTCGTTGTAAAATAAAGTTACCGATTTCATCAGCGTGACATCTTTTAGTGCGTATTCATCTTAGTGCCCTGGGCTGCCGGCTCAATGAGGCGGAGCTTGAACAATGGGCTCAGGCCTTTTCGCGCGCAGGCGACAGCGTTACCCAACAGGAATCAGACGCCGATGTATTGGTAATGAATACCTGCGCGGTTACCAGCGAAGCTGTGCGCAAATCCCGTCAACGAATCCAAAAACTTCAGCGACAGAACCCATCGGCGAAGCTGGTGGTTAGCGGCTGTTACAGCTCTTTAGAAAAACCTGAGGTTCTTGCGCAACTGGGCGTGGACCTGGTGGTACCAAACGAATCTAAAGAGCAACTCGTTCAAATGACGCGCTCTGCATTTGAGCAACCTGTTATGCCGGAAAACGCAACGACCCCGGCAGAGGCACCGCTGTTCCAACGCAACAGGCATCGCGCCTTTATAAAAATACAGGACGGTTGTCGATATCGTTGTACTTTCTGTATCGTCACCGTCGCACGCGGTGCTGAACGTAGTCGATCCATTAATGACATCACCGACGAAGTTAACTCGCTCGCGAGCTCTGGAATAAAAGAGGTCGTGCTCACTGGAGTCCATGTGGGTGGCTACGGCAGTGATCTGGACACAAACCTCCAGGCACTGGTTTCGGCATTGTTGACCAATACAGACATTCCCCGGATCCGATTTGCCTCTGTTGAACCTTGGGATTTATCAGATGAGTTTTTAACATTATTCGAAGACCCAAGACTCATGCCGCATATGCACCTGCCACTGCAAAGTGGATCTGACACCGTTCTCAGGCGAATGGCGCGACGCTGTAAAACTGCCGACTTCCAAGAATTAAGTCACGCACTACAATCCAGCATTCCAAATTTTAATATCACCACCGACATTATCGTGGGCTTTCCCGGAGAAACAGAACAGGAATGGGAAGAGTCAAAACAGACCATTGCCTCATTGGGATTTGGTCATATACACATCTTTAACTACTCCATTCGAGAAGGTACGAAGGCGGCCACCCTGCCAAATCATGTTCCAAAATCTGTCAGACAATCACGCAGCAGAGAACTGCATCAATTGGCAAATGAATTAAGGCAACAAGTCTTAAGCACACAGCTGGGACAGCAAGTACCGGTTCTCTGGGAACGTGGCAAAAAGGTATGTGATGGCTTTGAGCATGCCGGCTACACCCCAAACTATCTGAAAGTGATTACCCGCTCCAAGGAAAATCTGGCCAATCAGATTCTCAGTACAAAGCTGTCCGGAATCCAGGACTCAAACCTAACTGGCACTATAGTTCCTTCTTTATAACCCCCTCGGGTCGGACCCGATTGCCCCTTCGGGTCGGACCGCACCCGTGAAAATGCCCACAGATTGACTAACGTGAGGTCCGACCCAATGGGCGGGCTGTGGCAGTGGGATGGGATCTAGAGCACCCAATGACTGCTTGGCACGAGGGAATTGGGTCCGACCCGAGGAAGCTTGGCGGCGGGCAAATGTGGCTAAAAGCACGGTCTACTGGGTGGTAAAGTGGGATTTCGGCACGGTTTGTGGTCCGACCCTGGGTGTGCGGGGAATTGTGGGTTGGGGCTTCACAACTGCATTGGCGGGTTTGCACCGGAATTGGTTGGGGTTTTCCGTACACTTGGCACCACGAACTAAACCGGATCTGGCTTATCCACACATTGATGACTATCAGGGAGCAGAACAGCTGATATGGCAACCAACCCGAATCTTGATATCGATTCCATCGAAACGCGCGAATGGATAGAAGCGCTCGACGCGGTAATTGAACGAGAAGGTCCTGAGCGAGCACACTTCATATTAGAGCAGCTGATCGATCAGTCCAGACGCTCCGGCGTTAACCTCCCCTATAAGGCCAATACCGCTTACGTCAACACAATACCCACCCATCTCGAAGCTAAAAGCGATGGCGATCATGAGCTAGAGCATAAAATCCGCTCAATGATTCGTTGGAATGCCACTGCCATGGTATTGCGAGCGAATCGCGATGGCTCTGGATTGGGAGGACACATCGCAAGCTTTGCCTCAGCGGCCACGCTTTACGATGTCGGCTTCAATCACTTCTTTCATGCACCGACCCCTGAACACGGTGGTGATCTAGTGATGTTCCAAGGTCATTCTGCACCCGGCATCTATGCCAGATCCTATCTAGAAGGCCGATTCACTGAAGCCGATCTGGATAAATTCCGACGTGAGGTGGATGGCAATGGGCTTCCAAGCTACCCACACCCATGGCTATTGCCCGACTATTGGCAGTTCCCAACCGTCTCGATGGGTTGGTGCTCGCTGACATCCATTTATCAAGCCCGGTTTATGAAATACCTGCAGCATCGTTCCTTGGCCAAAACGGACAACCGCCAAGTCTGGGCATTCCTCGGAGATGGTGAGATGGACGAACCAGAATCGTTGGGTGCCATTTCACTCGCTGGCAGGGAAAAGCTAGATAACCTGAATTTCGTCATCAACTGCAATTTGCAACGCCTTGACGGACCGGTTCGCGGTAATGGCAAGATCATCCAGGAACTCGAAGCGATGTTCCGTGGCGCTGGCTGGAATGTCATCAAAGTCATCTGGGGTTCTTACTGGGATCCATTGCTCGCAAAAGACACCAGCGGTAAGTTAATGCAGCTGATGATGGAAACTGTCGACGGCGAATATCAAAATTTCAAAGCCAAAGGTGGCGCCTACACCCGCGAACACTTTTTTGGCAAATACCCTGAAACCGCAGCCTTGGTTGCCAACTTATCCGATGCTGACATCTGGCGCCTCAACCGCGGTGGCCACGACCCTCATAAACTTTACGCTGCTTACCATTCTGCAGTAAACCATACCGACCAACCCACTGTTCTTTTAGTAAAAACGGTTAAAGGTTACGGAATGGGTGAATCCGGTGAAGGCACCAATGCCACACACCAGCAAAAGAAAATGGATATGGATTCATTGCTGGAGATGCGAGATCGCTTTGGCATTCCGCTCGATGATGAGCAAGTGAAGAACCTTGAGTACGTTAAGCCTGCAGAAGACAGCCCAGAAATTCAATACATGAAAAAGCGCCGCGATGCGCTCGGTGGTTTCCTGCCTGTTCGTACAAAGTTTGCAGCACCTTTAGAAGTGCCTAGCATTGACTCGTTCAAACCTATTTTGGAGGGGTCCGGTGATCGGGAAATGTCAACCACCATGGCATTTGTTCGATTACTAACGATACTGACGCGCGATAAAAATATTGGCAAGAACATCGTGCCCATCGTTCCGGATGAGGCTCGCACCTTCGGCATGGAGGGCATGTTTAGACAGCTGGGTATTTACTCCTCGGTGGGACAGTTATACACACCTCAGGATCGTGACCAGATCATGTATTACAAGGAAGACAAATCCGGTCAAATCCTTGAAGAGGGCATTACTGAAGCGGGTGCGATGGCCAGTTGGTTAGCCGCTGCCACTGCATACAGCACGCACGGTGTCACGATGGTGCCGTTCTACATCTATTACTCTATGTTTGGTTTCCAACGCATTGGTGATTTGGCATGGGCAGCTGGAGATATGCGCGCCTGTGGCTTTATGATCGGTGGTACCGCGGGTCGAACCACACTAAATGGCGAAGGTTTGCAGCACGAAGATGGTCACTCATTAGTGTTGTCGAGCACCATACCCAATTGTATTAGTTACGACCCCTGCTTTGGCTACGAAATGGCCACCATCATCCACGATGGTATGAAACGCATGCTGGAAAAAGGTGAACGTGTTTTCTACTACCTCACCGCGATGAATGAAAACTACCTTCACCCCACCATGCCCGAGGGTTCAGAAGAAGGCATTATTCGTGGAATTTATAAGTTAAAAAGCGTCGGTGAAAATCACTCAATGCGAGTGCGCTTACTCGGCGGGGGCACCATTCTTAGAGAAGTGATAGAAGCCGCTGACATGCTCTCAAAAGACTGGAACATTGGTGCGGATATCTACAGCGTGACTAGCTTTAACGAGTTGTCTCGCGATGGTTTGGCTTGTGAGCGCTGGAATATGTTGCACCCCGACGACGATCCACAAATTCCATACATCAGTAAGGTGTTAGGTGGAAGCGAAGATCCTGTAGTGAGTTCCACCGACTACATGAAGAGTTACTCGGATCAAGTTCGGGAATATGTCAAAGCTACTTTTGTCGCATTAGGCACGGACGGATTTGGTCGGTCTGATACTCGAGAGAAGCTACGCGAATTCTTTGAAGTCGATAGACGCTACGTGACAGTAGCCGCCCTGCATGCGCTGGCACAAGATGGCAAACTGGATACCAAGACAGTGGCGAAAGCACTGCAGCAATACGCCATCGACCCTGACAAACCCAATCCGGCGTTGGTTTAGGCGGTCAGACTCATGAGCAACATCGTAGAAATAAAAGTACCGGATATTGGCGATTCTGAAAACGTCGAAGTCATCGTTATTTTAGTGGATGTCGGCGACTCGGTCGCGTTAGACGATTCGATACTGACACTAGAGAGCGACAAAGCCAGCATGGAGGTGCCTGCAGAACAGGCTGGCACCATACAAAGTTTGTCGATCAAGATAGGTGACAGCGTCAGTGCCGGTGATGTTATCGGCTCCTTGGCACTCCACGGCTCCCAGAGTAGTTCAAACTCAGCCGTACTCGAAACATCGGTGGAAAACTCAAAACCCACCAATGCTGGATCAACGGCACTCAATTCGGCTGCGGATTCCAATATGGATCCCAAACCCTCCGCCGGAGCGTCGAGCGCGCCAAGCACTAACGCACCTAATACCACCACCAAAGTTCAAGTGCCTGACATAGGGGATGCTGCAGAAGTCGAGGTGATAGAAATACTGGTGTCGGTCGGTGATGAAGTTAGCGCCGAACAATCGTTGGTTACCCTGGAAAGCGACAAGGCTAGTATGGAGATCCCCTCACCTGCCAGTGGTACTGTCATCGGCATCAGTACCAGTGTGGGCGACACGGTCAGCATGGGAACACCGTTATTGGAACTGGCAACCTCCTCTACGGATAAACCCGCACAGTCAAACGCACCCAAAGAAGCCGCTCCAGTTGAGACGACCACAGCCATTGCCGCAGCTGCCGCCACGGAACCAGATTCTTCGAAAGAACCGACACCATCATCAAACCCAGTGGCATCACCCACCGCGCACATTCCAGATGACACTTACCGAGCAGCACATGCCAGTCCTGGAGTCCGACGCTATGCGCGCGAACATGGCGCTGATTTGAGTTTGATCAAGGGCACAGGACCCAAGGAGAGAATCCTCAAAGAGGATGTCATCAAGTTCATCAAGCAATCGCTTGAAGGCATGCAATCAAACTACGGAGCGAATACGAACTCCGCCGTGGGTGCTGGCATTCCTGCCATACCAGCGATCGATTTTTCCAAGTTTGGCGACATTGAGCGCGTCGACCTTGGACGCATCAACAAGCTCAGTGCCGCCAACTTGCATCGCGCCTGGCTGAACTTGCCAATGGTGACGCATCACGATTCAGCCGACATCACCGCGATGGAAGCCTTTCGTCAAGATCTGAAAAAAGAAGCAAAAGAAGGCGATGCAAAAATTACCGGACTAGCCTTTCACATGAAGGCGTTGGCGAAAACTCTACAGGCGTTTCCAAAGGTGAATTCATCGCTGTCACCCGATGGTGAGGCGTTGATATTAAAAAAGTACTGCCACATCGGTATTGCGGTTGATACACCCAACGGACTTGTGGTTCCTGTCTTTCGCGATGTCGATCTAAAGTCAATAACAGAACTCGCCGAAGAGATGGCAGATGTCAGTAGCCGAGCCCGTGAAAAAAAGCTCAAACCCGACGAGATGCAAGGCGCGAGCATGACCATATCTAGCTTAGGAGGAATCGGCGGCTCAGCCTTTACACCCATCGTCAACCCTCCCGAGGTCGCCATCTTAGGTATCACCCGAGCCACCATGCAACCGGTATGGAATGGCTCAGACTTTGAACCACGATTAATGTGCCCGTTAGATTTGACTTACGATCATCGAGTGGTGGACGGCGCCGACGCCGCCCGATTCATGGCTCACTACATAAAAATTGTGGGTGATGTCAGACGACTCATTCTATAACTGCAGCACCAAGGTTTAAACGAAATCGCTTTTATGACCGACATTCAAACCATTCAACTGCCCGATATCGGCGACTTTGACGACGTTGAGGTTATAGAAGTGCTTGTGTCTGTAGGCGACACCGTTGCCGAAGAAACCTCTCTACTGACCGTTGAAAGTGATAAGGCCAGTATGGAAATTCCATCGCCGCTAGCTGGGGTTGTGACTTCGGTGTTGGTAAAAACCGGTGACAAAGTATCTCGAGGTAGTGATCTGGTGCTGGTAGAAGCCCAGCAGATCGCAGAAAAGCCGATACAAGCGACAAGCACCAAAGACGACTCCACAGCACCCCCAGTGTCACATTCACAGAGCAACACGACTGTCACAGAGGTCGCTGCAGGCGACTATGACTACGATGTGGCAGTGATCGGCGCTGGCCCCGGTGGATACACCGCAGCATTCCGAGCCAGCGACCTTGGATTGAAAGTCGTGCTTATCGAGCGGTACCCCGATCTGGGTGGCGTATGCCTGAACGTGGGCTGCATTCCGTCAAAAGCACTGCTACACACCGCTGCAGTTATTGATGAAACCAAATCCATGGAAGCGCATGGAGTAAGCTTTGGCGATCCGAAAATCGATGTAGACAAATTGCGTGGTTTTAAAGAATCAGTGATCGGTCAACTCACCGGTGGACTGGCCGGACTTGCGAAACAAAGGAAAGTAACCGTTGTGCACGGGTTGGCAAATTTCACTGGACCACATGAGCTAGAAATAAAGAAAACCGAACAAAAGATTTCTTTTAAACACGCCATCATAGCCGCCGGTTCTCAAAGTATAAAACTGCCAGGATTCCCGTACGACGATGAACGGCTGATTGATTCCACTGGTGCATTGGAGCTGGCTGATATTCCAAATCGTCTGCTAGTGATTGGTGGTGGCATTATTGGTTTGGAGATGGGCTGTGTCTATGCGGCGTTAGGCAGTCAGGTGACCGTCGTTGAACTGTCTGAAGGTTTGATGCCCGGTTGCGATAAAGACCTGGTTCGTCCTTTGCAAAAACGGCTTGCAAAGTCATTCGAAAATATCTTCTTAGGGTCAAAAGTGACCAGCGTGGAGAGCACTAACAACGGCTTGGTAGCCCATTTTGAAGGCGGTAAAGCTCCAGCAAGCGATACCTTTGATCGTGTACTGCTGGCGATCGGCCGCTCTCCTAACGGAAAATCGCTGGGTTGTGAACAAGCAGGAGTTTCAGTTACCGACCGTGGGTTTATCGAAGTGGATTCACAGCAACGCACCAATGCTCCACATATCTTCGCGATCGGCGACATTGTTGGCCAACCGATGTTGGCACACAAAGCCACTCACGAAGGTAAAGTGGCCGCCGAGGTGATCGCTGGTATGAAATCCTACTTTGATGCCAAGACGATTCCTTCAGTGGCTTACACCGACCCTGAAGTCGCGTGGATGGGATTGACCGAAACTCAAGCGAAAGACGAGAACATTGCCTACGAAAAGGCCGTGTTCCCCTGGGCAGCCAGCGGTCGTTCATTAAGTATCGCGCGTAACGAAGGTTTTACCAAATTGCTCTACGATCCCCAGTCACACCAAATTCTTGGTGCAGGTATTGTGGGTACCAGTGCAGGTGAATTGATCGGAGAAGCAGTTTTGGCACTTGAAATGGGCGCCGACATTCAGGATATTGCATTAACTATCCATCCCCACCCGACACTGTCTGAAACGATTAATTTCGCCGCCGAGGTTGCAGAAGGTACAGTGACCGACATCTATGCACCGAAGAAATAGTGGTATAGCGCTCAAATGTCCCCATCATTGCACCCTAAAAATGGTGATAAGTGCACGAGCAACTGATGTGAGCGGGTTAGCGAAAGAAACCACTGGATAAACTCAGGCTACGGTTTTGCGCAAAGAACGTAATAGCAACTTTAAACGCTTAGAATAATTCGCGTGCTAATTGGCCGTCGCTGGCCGACCCACCGCGACAGCGGTGACCACGCTTTCAAAAAACACACGCTCTCCTTGATCTTCAACGACATTGTCCTTTCGAGCGTGTGTCACACTAATGTCTGTCGCACCGGCTGCAATGGCGCTAGCCGTTGCTAAAGACTCAACCCTTTCTCGAGCATCGGTAGCGGCAGATTCTAGATTTTCATACTCTTCAGGCCCATCCATGTAGTGCACCCGCACTCGATGCCCGCCAAGTGGTGTGATCGTAACACTCGATTCTTGCCGCACACTGCCAACGACAGCACCTACAGCATTTGCCACATCAGCATACTGGGGATGGTTAACACGGGTGTGGAGCAATTCACCGACTCGTGGGTAATAACTACTGACCGGTGCACCCAAAGCCACTATCGGCAATTGACAATGAACCGCCAGATTCAATGGCGCGTTGGACTCATGGCCCGTTGTTTCGCACTTTGACGCCGCAGTGGCTACTGGAGTGGCTGACTCCGTAGAGACAGGTTGGGTCACCCCACTATCTATCTCCAATGCAGCCTGTTTTGCCAATAGGGCGTCTGACTTGCTGGCTTCTTTGGGCGCTGTGGCCGATTGATCAGAGGCGGTTGTCTGGCGAGCAGTTTTGTTAGCAGGCGTTGTTTCATAAAACAGTGATTCGAGCAATTGACGTTGTGAGTGCGTAAGCCCGGTTATCGAATGAGATGGGTAGGCTGAATGCGAACTGATTAATGTGTCCATCAAGGCAAAGGCGGATCTCTGAGCCACCAGTTCCTGAACGGCCTGAGCAAACTCTTCAGTGGAGGAATAGGTTCTACCCAGGTTTTGTCGCGAATACCGCATCAAAAGCTCAGCGCCCAGTCGGGCACCTTCCACATTCCAACTATGTTGAAAACCCAACAAATGACTCGCATCGCTGGGAGTAAAACCACAGCGAATCACAACACCACGTTGTATCAAACGAACCAAAGCTCTATCGAGTGTTTGATCAGTAAATAGAGTGTGTAACGCAATCGGTCCTGCTTCAATTTTCTCCCACAACTCACGCTGAGTCGGTGTGAGTTCCCCTGGAGATGCTGCGTGAGCCATGACAAACTGTGCGCTGTGAGTCGTGCTAAACGGTAATTCGAGTTGTTCGGTTAAATCCCCCAATAACTGAGGGTAGTTTTTTATCAGCAGTGAAAGCGGCAGTACGCGCTCGGGGCCAACATCAAAGCTACGTAACTCCCGGTTGTAGCTAATCGCGCTGTCACCGCCTAAGCCAAACGTTCTAACATTTACAGCCCGAACCATGGTGCGCCAACCACCCACGGTAGCACCGTTAACGTCTAATTGAGGCTGACCACCTTCTATAATCGCAATATCCGTCGTGGTTCCGCCCATATCCGACACCAGAGCTGAATCAGAAGGACTTAAAAATTGTGCACCCACAACACTGGCCGCCGGACCGCTTAATATGGTTTCAACAGGACATTGGGATGCCACATCACTACTCACCAATGAGCCATCACCTTTTACCACCATCAACGGTGCATCGATGTGTTGTTCATTGAGCAAGTCGGTAGCCGCTTGTAACAATGATCCGATCATCGGTATCAATCGAGCGTTAAATAAGGTGGTTAGCGCCCGTCGAGGCGCATCCAAACTTGAACTCAGTGAGTGCCCGCAACTAACTGGCTTACCGGAAAGCGATTGAATAATTTCCTGAGCCTGGTGCTCATGTTCTGGATTGCGAACCGAAAACATCGACGACACCGCAAAGGCATCCACCGAGTGCTGGTGATCACTTATCGCCTCTTTTAACGCCTGAGTATCTAACTCTAGCGAAGGTGTTCCATCCGCTTTGTGTCCACCGGATACAAACGCCACTGGATCATTACCCAACGCCTCTTTTAACCGAGCTCGCTGCATCTGAGATTCGGTGTAACCGATCAAAATTAAGCAAACCGCTCGCCCTCGGCCTTCGACCAACGCATTGGTTGCTAAGGTTGTGGATAGAGAAACCAGGGAGATGGGTCGATACTGATCCGTCAAAATTTGGGTCACTGCATCTCGTAAACCACTGATTAAGGATGAATGAGTGGTCAACGATTTGGCGCTCGCTACGATACGTTGATTCTGATCGACGATCACTGCATCGGTATAGGTGCCACCGGTATCCAAGCCTAGTTGGTATGTCATCGTCGATTTATGTGAAGCACTTAAGAAGTTGCGCGCGCCATTTCAGCACAAAGCACACGCTCTAAACCACTGATACTGAAAAAAAAGCTCATCTGGCCGCTAACCGCGCTATGAAGCCAAATCTTACTTTGGAACGGGTCACATTTCTGGCCAAGCTGCGTGGGGCGGCGGGGTTCACCCTGCTCGAACTGGTGATCGTACTGGCGATCGCCGCGGTTTTATCGTCGGTGGCCATGCCAAGTTTCCAAGAAGCGATGATGAACGCCAAACGAAACTCTGAAGTCTCAAGCTTGGTGGGATCACTGCAGCGAGCACGCTCTGAAGCCATCAAACGCTCCGGGCGCGTTGCTGTGTGCGCTCGTGACACCGATACCAGTTGCGGAGAAGATTGGTCGAACGGTTGGTTGGTGTTCACCGATGATGGAGCCACCATTGGCGACATTGATGCCGGTGAAACCATCTTGCAGGTCAAACAAGAAGCGCCGGAAAACGCAGTGATAACCACACTGGCAAAAACCGGCACAGGGATGAGCTCACCGGTTGCCTGGCCTTTTGTTCGATTCTCTTCGAGAGGCGCGGCCAATTGGCGCGGTTCCGGGACGTTTTTGTACTGCGATCCACGTGAAGAAGAAGGTGCAAGAGCTGTCAATATTACTTTGAGCGGAGATGTCCGAGCCGCTCGGCGCAATGCCTCACACGAACTGTTGAATTCGTTCGGTACCCCGGTGGAGTGTTGATGAAATCGTTGTCCGCGGTTCCACTGTTCCACTCAAGAACATCTCCCGCCAACAGGCGGCGACAATCCGGCGTGGGCATGGTAGAGATTCTTGTCGCTGTACTGGTGGTGTCGTTTGGTTTTTTAGCCGCAGCTCAAATGCAAGTGCGTGGTATGCGCTTTAGCCAAACGGCGTATTTCTTGTCCCAAGCGAACTTCATGTTGAACGATATCACTGATCGTATGCGCGCCAATCGAACAGGCGTTGTCGATGGCGAGTACGCAGGCTTTACAATAAACGGCAGTACGAGTGCCCCAACCTGCATCAGCAGTCAAACCCCATGTAACTCAACGGCACTAGCCCAGGCAGACCTCCATGCCTGGAGTTCCTATCTGCATGACACATCGTCGTCCAGTGATTTTCTGCCTTTGTTGCCGAGCGGTCCAACAGTCACAGCTACTGGCACCATCACCGAGGATGCCGCCACCGGTGTGCATACCATTACAGTGAGTTGGAGTGAATTTGTTGATGGCACTGAAATTACTCAATCGCTAATACGGCAGTTTTTCCCATGATGCCTTACTCACGTCAAACTAAACACTCGCAACGGGGTTTGTCGCTTGTTGAGCTGATGATCTCCATCACACTGGGACTCGTGCTGATCGCCGGAGTGCTGTCAGTATTTCTCGGTTCGAAAAAAAGTGCTGATTTCAATACCGCTTTGTCAGGCCTACAAGAAAGCGCACGCTTTGCCATGAACAGTATTGTCAGCGATGCACGCATGGCAGGTCATCAAGGCTGTATCGATATCAACTCTTCCTCAGCCATTATTCGCGCAGACGCAGCCCCCACTGATAATTTCTTTGATAGCGCCGTTAGCGCTTCTGAAGTGACATCCGCAAACTCTTGGACACCGGACGCACCCCTCGGTTTCACCATTCCTACCGGAAACGGCGCTCCTGTGATTGGGACACATGCCATCTCTCTGCAATACGGTTCACCAGAAACCTTCACCATTCAACCTATGGGTACAGTTGCGGACCCTTTAGTGCTGGACAATGCTGACAGCGGACTTACCGTGGGAGATCTGGCAATAGTGTCCAATTGCCAAGTAGCAGATCTTTTTGAAATTACCGGTGCCGCTGGTTCGTCACTACTCCACGCCGCCGCAAAGAACCGAGGTGATAACCGTTTGTCGGCTCCCTTTGGCGCAGCTGGCGCTGTGAACCGAGCTCGAGTGATGAGGTTCGAGGCGAATATCTATTATGTGGGTGATACCGGTAGGACCGACTCCAATGGTGCTGCGGTCACGGCTCTGTACCGACAAACGCTACCCTACAGCAACCCTCCCATTGAAATGGTGGAAGGGGTAAGCAACTTGAAAGTAAAGCTCGGCTTTCGCGATCCAGATGCTGGGCCCGATCTTACTTTCGTAGAACCTCAAGACTCTGCTGGAATTCCCGGCCATGTTGAAGCGGTGCAGATTGGTTTTCTGATGCAATCGTTCGACGAAGTGGCTCAAGATGACGATACCCGAACTTACTTTCTCGCAGGTGAAAAACTCGAAGCCACCAACGGCACGCCCAACTTAGCCACGCAATACAAAACCGATCGGCGATTGCGTTTGGCTTACAACAACACCGTTAGCATCCGGAACCGACGATGAAGCCTGCTATCGCCCACAATCGCGAACGGGGTGCCGCCCTACTGGTGTCCATGGTACTGATCTTTCTATTGTCGATCATCGGTATCACCTCGATGCAAAACGCCAGTGTTGAAAATCAATTGGCCACCAATGCCATTATGAAAGATCTCACTTTCCAGGCTGCTGAATCCTCAACCGATCGGGCTCTAGCAACACCGAATGCGCTAGAAACGATGATCTGCCAACCCAAAGCAACAACACAGGTTGCGGAACTCCAGCAGGTGACGAACCAAGAAACCCACTCAGAAATCGAATACGGTGGCCAGGCTATAGTTCCCGGCAACTCTTTGGGTGGCCCAATTACAGCACGACGTTTTATTGTGACAGGCACGTCCAACCTGACCGATGCCGATACTCAATCCACAGTCTCTCAAGGTGTCGTGTTAATCGGCGCGAGTGACACTGGCGGAAGCTGCTAATGAAAACACGACACTACCTATCCCGGTTAGCCGGAATTGTTCTCGCATTGATCGTTGGCCTACCCGTTGCCCACGCAGATGACACCGAGGTGTTTTTCGGCCAAAGCGATGAGGCGTTTAACACCAATCCGAATATCTTGTTCATATTGGATACTTCCGGATCCATGAACAGTACAGACGGTAGTAGCACCAGTCGCATGGACAAACTAAAACACGCTATGGGATTGATACTTGATCAGTCCAGCAGTTTTAATGTGGGCATGATGGGCTTTTCAGGGTGGAAACAAGGCGGATCAATTCGCTACCCAGTAGGTTATTTAGAAAGTGATAGTTCCGAGTATTGTCCGGAAACAGGTTGTCCCGATGAAGTGGTAATCGCTCGACCCGGTTCTGCCTCCCACGACGCCATGGAAAACGATGCGACCGGAGATGTCACGCTTATCCAAAACTATCTTACGTTGGGAGATGTAATTCCGGAAGCTGCTGCGACGGCAAATCCACCGATTACCGCAGAGTTTGAAGCCACCGCTGACTACGCGGAAGGTCATGTGACGCTTGATGACAGTTGGCTGGAAAGCCATGATCAACCTCTATCAGAGTGGTTTCACAACCCACTAGCCGATACCGTGCGGTTGGGCTATATGTTCGGCAATTTGACCATTCCTGCCGGTTCTACGATCAATTCAGCCTACATCGAATTCAGTGCGAAGAATGGTGCGCTTAACGCTGGAACAGTAGGCACTTATATACTGGCCGAGGCCACCGGTTCCCCAGTGGGTTATCAAGACAATTCAGAAGCGGGTTGGAGTACCTTGTTCACACGGGTAGATCCAGTCAACTCTGCTAGCAAAGTGGTGTCCTGGCCAGACATTGCATTGCCCGCTACCACTGGCTCGGCCACCACGCTGACCACGCCCGATTTAAGTGAACTGTTAGAGGAAGTGATCAGCCTTCCCACCTGGAACGCTGCCGGTGGAGACTTATCGATCCTGTTAGACCCTGTGGATACACAAATAAATTCCGCTGCTCATGTCCGTAGCATTCATGGTGCGACGGGACCCGCCACTTTCCGCCCCAAATTGGTCGTCGAGTATGTGGAGGCCACGGCGCCTGCCACCATTACGAACAGTGAGAGTTACACCGCTTCTGCTCATCTGGATCAAATCGTAGATGAACTCACCGGTGAAATAAGCCGAAATTACACCAATGCTGCGAGTCGATTGTTTCATGCCGGCGCGGGCAATCTCCCACGACAGCTCGCTTTAAGGTTTGATGGCTTACAGATCCCCAAAGAAGCCACCATCACATCCGCCGAGTTGGTGTTCGAAACCGACCCAGCGGCCGTCGAGGACCCAGTCTCTAATTGGGTTTTTGATGATCCTTTGGCAACACCCAGCGGGGGCACGCTTCCACCCGCTGCTGGACCCTTTTCACTCACTCTGAATCTTAGTGCGGAAAAAACCGAAGCCCCTGAGGCCTACACCGGTACCGCCTTGGATGGTCGTACCTACACCACAAACTTTGTCGCTTGGAACTCGGTTCCAACCACAACCACCGGACCACTGACCAGTCCGGCATTGACACCCGTTTTAAACGAGTTGATTGAGCTTGCAAACTGGGATGTCGGCTCGAGTGTGTCGTTGCTTTTGTCAGCACCCACCCCGTACGACAATGTTCCGGAGAACTCACTTTTGGCCTTAACCTCAACGGGCACAATCAAACCGGTATTGAACGTGACCTGGGAAGAACCGGCACCCGATACTGGACCATTGCCAGAACCGCACACCACCGGAATCCGGTTCGTTAAGGTGCACGTGCCTCCCGGTGCTCAGATTAAAAGTGCACACTTATCGTTTACCTCCCATTCAGCCACTGTGGATCCCACCACCCTAGATATCAGTGCAGAAGATATTGGTACACCTACAGCCTTCACCGGAGCACCGTTTGATTTAAGCACACGTACGCAAACAACGTCTCGAGAAGTATGGACAGTACCTACCTTTGACACCGTTGGTACTGACTATGATTCAACCGACATCACAACGATTGTGCAGGAAGTCGTATCTCGATCGGACTGGTGTGGTGGTAATCCCATGCACCTGTTTTTAAATGGCACGGGAGCCAGGGAAGTGGTTTCCTACGATCAAAATCCGGTTAGCGCTCCTCGACTCAACATCACCTACGAACCGTCCTCCGTACCGGTGGGTAACTACTGTTCAACCAGCGCGGTCATCACCTCAGTGTCTGATGATGCCGATGACGCAGTTGAAATTGCCTCCGCAGGACCTGGCGCTGTCACCGTGGGTGGAAACTCCCTGTCAACAGTAGACAACAGCGGTGCAGTGACCTCAAAACAAATGATTGGCTTGCGGTTCCGTGGTGTTCAAGTCCCTCAAGGGGCGGTGGTGGTCAGCGCAGCCATTGAACTCACCGTTGATCTGGATGTACCCAGCACTGAATCGTTCACTATATCCATTGAGGATGTCGATTCTGCCAATCAGTTTTACGCTAATAACGGAGATATTTATTTAAGACCTTATGCTCCGAACACGGAAAGTTGGGTCTTGCAGCCCATTACGGCCGGCCAATCAGTCTTTACTTCTGATCTGACAAATTTGATCACAGCCGTTACCAACCGGGCAGGATGGGCGGCAGGCAACGACATGATGTTCAAACTCGTCGCCGATAGTTTTGATGAAGTATCGTTCTCATCCATTAGTGCCGGCGAAGCTGTGTCTGCCCGATTGGTGATTTATTTCCAGGAATTGCGTGAACAACCGGGCACTATATTCAGAGAAAATCTGAAAAATCAAATAAACGCACTGGTAGCCCAAGGCGGCACACCGATCGTAGAAGCTTACTACGAAGCCTCTCAATATTTCACTGATGGCAATGTAGAGTACGGATTAAAACGGGGCGCACAAGGTTGGAACGACCGCTACCATCGTGTCAGCCACCCTTTTTCTTATACCGGTGGAACCGTGTCGAGGCCCGGTACCTGCACCGACGCGAACCTGGACAATCCTGATTGTCGTACTGAAACGATCATACCTAGCGGGGGCACTTCACCGACGTACATCAGCCCCATCGAAGGCCAGTGTCAAACCAATCACATCGTATTACTTACCGACGGTGAACCCACCAGTAACGAAGCAGTAGCACAAGTCCAAGGTAAAACAGGGCTTGGCTGTGCAGCCACTACAGATTCTGATGAACTCTGCGGTCGGGAACTGGCTTATTGGATGGCGAACAACGATTTGGCCCCAGGTGTCCCTGGTGAACAAATTGTTAAAACCCACACCATCGGGTTTAATTTGAGCGAACCGCAATTTCTAAAAGATATTGCCACTGAAGGCAAAGGATCCTTCTATCCTGCAAGCTCTGCAGCCCAACTGCTGACCGCGTTCAAGAACATCTTTATCAATGTGAGCAAACTCGATACTACCTTTGTGGCGCCATCCGCGACGGTAAATCAATTTAACAGATTAAAAAATCGCGATGATGTGTACTTTTCACTATTTAAACCTGAATCCACAGCGCGTTGGAGCGGCAACGTAAAGCGCTACAAGTTGCACAGTGAAACGGGGCAGAACGCCGTCATTCACGATGTCAATGATCAACCCGCGATCGATGACAATACCGGTGAATTCTACCCGACGTCAAAAAGCTACTGGTCGAATGTCACCGATGGATCCAGCGTTGTTCTCGGTGGTGCAGCTGAGCAGATCGAACACGACGGTGTCTCGCACTTAAGCCGAAAGGTGTACACCTACACTGGCTTAAATGCACAATTGAATCAGTTGGAGAACGAGTTGTTACCGTATAACACAGCGATTGATTTGGCGTGGTTTGATTTGCCGCCTTTAAAAGCCGCTGATACTAACTACACTGATACGCTGATCAATTGGGCACATGGGCAAGATGTAAACGACTTTGACGGCGATAGCAATACCGATGAAGCTCGAGGTGAAATGGGTGATCCGATGCACTCACGTCCATTGCTCGTGAACTATGCCGGTGATAAAAGTGTGCTCTATGTAGCCACCAATGAAGGTTTCTTGCACGCATTCGACCACGAAACCGGTGAAGAAGAATTTGCCTTTATTCCAAAAGAGCTGCTAAAAAATCTCGATGCGTTTTATAACAATGCACCTACGCTAAATCGACCTTATGGCTTAGATGGTGGAATCACGACTTGGGTTGAAGACACCAACCACAATGGAATTGTCGACGGCACTGAAAAGGCCTACCTCGTTGTGGGAATGCGGCGCGGTGGCAGCGACTATTTCGCGTTAGACATCAGCGACTACAACAACCCTAAATTTTTGTGGCGGCTCGCCGGAAGCTCAACCACCGTCGACACTGACCCCACCACTGCTGATGGTGATTTTCAGGAACTAGGACAGACTTGGTCGAAGCCCGTTAAATCAAAAATCATGGAAGGTGGCGTCGAACGCGATGTACTCGTCTTCGCCGCTGGCTATGACCCCAACCAAGATCCACCCGCAAATGCAGATCCAACGGCAGGGACCGATCGAGCCACTGATGGGGTCGGCCGCGGTATTTTTATTATCGATGCCCATACGGGTGCAGAGCTGTGGCAAACCAACCGAAATGACCACCCTGATATGAATTACTCGATGCCCTCAGAGGTTAAGGTGATTGATATAAATTTTGATGGTATGGCCGATCAGCTGTATGTCGGAGATATGGGAGGCCAAGTCTGGCGCTTTGATATCGACAACGACCCCAGCTCCACTGAATCGTTGGACAATCGAATTACGGGTAGTGTCGTGGCACAACTGGCCAGTGATGATGCCTTAAACGCCAGAAAGTTTTATTACCCACCCGACGTATCAGTGGTTAGTACCAATGGTACACAGCAATTGGCCATCTCGATAGGCTCAGGTTGGCGAGCGCATCCGTTAAACCGATTCACTGAGGATCGGTTCTATAGCTTTCGCATGTCGCAGGTATACGGCGCCCCTGTTGGCACGGACGGTACCATTTCCTATCCCAATCCGGTCACCGAATCAGACTTGATCGACGTAACCTACTCAGTAGGCAATACAGTTTCTGATACCGATGCCGGTTGGATGATCCGATTAGGCACTAACGGTGAAAAAGTGCTAACCAGTAGTATCACTGTGGACAACCAGGTGCTGTTCACTTCCTATCAACCCGCTTCCGCATCATCGGCCTGCTCAGCAGCTGTTGGTTCAGGTGGGCTCTACGCCTTAGATTTACGCAACGGTGATCCGGTTGTGGATTTTGACGAATCCGGAGGCACGCTAACCGCCAGCGACCGTAAAGAAGAACTGGACCACGCGGGCATACCACCGGATACCACAGTGCTGTTTCCAGAAGCGGGAGATGCCACCGTTGTGGTGGGAACAGAAACCGTCGATGAAATCGATATTGGAGAATTGCGTCAACGCACATTCTGGGCAGAGGTCCTGGAGGATTAATCGCTTTTCAGAGGTAAATACTTTGTTATTCAGTTCACAAAGTCGAGTGATAGCAAACAAGCTCGAGGGTGAGAAGGTCGATATACCGAATTGAAACGATTCATCTGGAGTGGTACGCACTGTGAAGTCTGGCAAACACGATAGAAAACGGCGTAGTCAGTATGGTCGTCCAGCCCGAGCTTTGGCGAAGGTTAAAGGCTTCACGATGATCGAGTTGTTAATTGTGATTGCTATCATAGGCATCCTGGCTGCAGTGGCCTACCCGTCTTATCAAAGTCATATTAGTAAGACTCGCCGCTCCGATGGTCAATTGGCTTTACTCAATGCGGTGCAAGCCATGGAGCGATGCAAGACCACGCGCTTTAACTATTCCGGGTGCGCGCTAAGCGCCACGGATGCGGAATCGCCAGAAGCACACTATGACCTGGCGCTTAATCCGGCGCCCACAGCGACAACCTTTACGATTGTGGCTACCGCCAAAGGTGCTCAAGCTGGCGACACAGCGTGTGCCACCATTTCTATCAATCACCTTGGCGTTCGCAGTGGTGCAACGGCCGGTGATGTGTGCTGGTAGCTTCGAAACACGCACCACTACTTAAGTAAAGAGCATACTTATGACAATGGATTGTCTAATAATGACCGGTTTTGTGTACTAAGCCGCACGGAGTTTATTGCGGCCTCGTCACAGTCCCTCAAACTACTATTTCATTTCATTCAAATCTGGCCGATACCCAGATCATGGGTATACATGCGCAAAAAGGTTTCACACTCATTGAGCTTATTATAGCTTTGGCCATCGCCAGCATATTGGTTGGCGTCGGTGTACCAAGCTTTTTCAGTGCGATAAAAAACAGTTGCACAAGCTCCTCTTATAACGGGATCGTCAGCACGCTTGTGTATGCACGATCGGAAGCGGTCAAAAGTGCCGAGCAAGTTACTGTGTGTCCCAGGGGTTCAGATACTGCCTGTGGCAATGATTGGAACAATGGTTTGTTGGTGTTTCGAGATGTGGTTCGCGTGGCCAACGAAGCAACCGCCGTCGTGAACCCACAAGACACGATAGTGGCCTTAGAACCCGCGTTAAGCTGTGGCAATACACTGTTCAATTACGCCTCTTCTGATCGTACAGCGGCCGATGCATCTGCGCGTAACTTTATTCGCTATGCCCCGGATGGCAGCACCGATTGGCAAAACGGCAGTTTCATTCTGTGCGATGAGCGTGGAGACGAATTTTCACGCTCCATCAATGTGGTGCTCACAGGCGATGTGCGCCGCGGCCGTACCACCGCAGGAAGCGAAATACCCGTCGACGTGTTCGGCGTTCAATTGAGCTGCCCATGAACCAGAGTCATACTACCCAGCGCGGTGTCGGCATTATTGAAGTGCTAATCGCACTAGTATTAATATCCGCCGGATTCCTGGCTGCCGCGCAGATGCAAATGCGCGGGATGCAATACAGTCAATCGGCGTATAGCCATTCTCAAGCCTACTTTATGGCCACGGAAATTATGGACCGAATGCGGGCCAACACCGAGGGCATGATGGATGGAGCCTATAACAATAGAGAAACTTCGGCCGTTTTAATCGATCCGCAGTGCGGTACCAACCCGTGTAACGCAGCCGAAATCGCTCAACAGGATTTATACGATTGGAGCGCCAACTTACACGACTTAACCGATGGTGTAACCAATTTTCAACCGGTATTACCCAGTTCAGACGCTATTGCCGCACGTGGCGTTATTAATGCCTTGGGCGGTGGTTTCTTCCAGATTGTCATTGAGTGGAGCGAAAGCGATGGTGGCGGCGATGTCATGCGCCAGCTCAGTGTCAATCTCGCCACTGAGATTCCTCAATGATGCGCGCTTCCACTAAACCAGTACAACGCTCAGCCGGTTTTTCGCTGGTTGAGCTCATGATCGCAATGGTGCTGGGGTTATTTCTAATCGCTGGCATGATTGCGGTGTTCGCTGGTAATAAACGCAGCAGCGAGCTGAACACGGCCATGGCCAACATTCAGGAAAACGCGCGCTTCGCACTGAACGCAATGGCTCGCGACGCCCGGATGTCTTCCTATCAAGGTTGTCTGGATGTGAATAGCGGCGCTTTGGAAATTCGCGCCAACGCAGCCCCGACTGCCAACATCCGCGATACGGCTACCACCGGGTCGGTGGTTGTTACATCCAACACGTGGGTGCCAGCACCACCCATCGGCTTTGCTGAACCAACTGCGACTCCAGCGATTCCCGCTACTCATGTGTTGAGCTTGCAATTTGCCGGTTCCACACGGGGCGTTCTTAACGACCAATTAAACGACGGTATTAGCCCAACGCCAGCTGGGGATATCGTGCTCGACAGTAATGAACCTGACCCAGGGCTGCAAAACAATGATCTCGCGATCATCAGTAATTGTGACTTTGGTGATTTATTCCGCGTCAGTAATGTGGGCACCAACAGTGGCAACATCGTTATCGAGCATGGTGCAGCGGTCAATTCCAGTGGCGCTTTGACGCGAGCCTATGGCGCACCCGCCACCATCGATCAAACCATCGTCGCCAAATTTCACTCCAATATCTACTTTGTTGCGGATACCGGGTTAACAAACAACGATGGAGACCC
>JAHQVR010000021.1 GCA_019634245.1 Gammaproteobacteria bacterium | reverse complement strand
CATGACAAAGTAGGCTAAGAAGCTGGCGAGAGTAATGCGGGCGGTGTTGAAGTTCATAGTCGCTAAGCTAGCACAAATTGTTGGATATCATTTGCAACATCATGGTTCATAACCGCCCAGATAACTTGCCGAGAGGGAAAGCAAAAATGAGACTGCTAATGAACTCAAACTCCGTTTTTCGCTGACACATTGCCTATCAGCCTTGATCAGGGCCTTAAGTCTGATGCAAAACCAGTATTTTTATGTACTATGTTTGCTGAATAATTAAAACAGATCACAAATCTATCAGGGTAGGGTTCTAATGTTTAACGTGGGTCGTTCAACCTTCAACGGTTGCAAAAAGTTCGCTGTTTTCGTTGTGTTACTGGGCAACGTCGTCATCTCTGGCATCGCAGCCGCGCAAAATTGGTCCGTGAGTGGTGAGATTCAATTACCCAATGGTGAACTCGCCAGCCAAGATATCGACTTTTCTGTGCAGTTACGCCGGCAGCCGACCTTCGAGATCGAGTCCGATCAAAATGTGGTTATCGCTCAAGGTACAAATAGCGCTACATTTACAGTTAATGTTTTTGAACCCCCACAAGCAGGTGAAGAGTGGTATTTGGTTTATTTCTGTAGCACTTTTCTGGGTGATGCTTGCGATGGATATGGTGATGCCGGCGTCTACGAAGAAAACTTAGGGACGCAGCTCCTGCAAGCGGGTTTTCAAGCAACTATTTTCCCCGACAACGTGACGCAGACAGGGGTCGTATTTCCTATCTTAGATGCTGATCTAATCACCGGTAGGATCTCTCTGCCAAACGGCGAAGTTGCGCCACCTGATGGTTTAACTGTGAGTGTCAGTGCAACCGATGAAGTTGGGCCAGCGCAAACTAAGTTCAAGAGCGTAGAAATAGCCGCCGAAGAAACGTTTGTAGACTACTCGCTGAGTGTGCCAAATGCAGATAGCACGAGTAGGTATCGGGTTGCGTATTCGTGCCAGTCAGATTGTCCGGGTTTGTATATCGAAATAGCGTCGTATTCCACCAGCGGAACGGTTGTGGATGAGGGCGATGCGACCTTGCTACCCGGTTTATCAGATCATTCATCAATTGATATGGAGCTTATCAAAGCGGATTCGATCTCCGGAAAACTTACGCTTCCAGATGGTTTTACTGCGCCCGCAGGTGGGTCGAGGTTTTCTATTTTCGCCGGAGATCGTGAAGGCTTGAGCGATGCAGGGTTTGCTCAAGCAACGATCGCGGAGGGCGGTACTGAGATCGAATACAGCATCGATATCTTGGGCAATTCGAATTCAAGATGGATTGTCTCTTACTCTTGCTCCGCAGGGTGTGACGGCTTCTACGATGAAAATTTCACCCGCTATAGTGACTTAGGAACGGTCGTTAATTTCGATTCCCAAACCGAGCTCACGGGCAACGGTAGCTATCAAGATATCGATATGAACGTGTTGGCAGAACACACAATAGAGGGCAGTATTTCATTGCCAAACGGTGATCTAGCTAGCAGCGATATTGAAGTAAATATACGAGCTGCGGATCAAAATGAGACGGGCGATGACGAAAGCCAGAGCGTGACAATTGCGAGTGGAACTAACGCAGTAAATTACTCCCTGATCGTACCAGACATGGCAGAACTCGGCGCTGACTGGCAAGTCAGCTACTTTTGCTCTTCAAGTTCAGTGTGTCAAGATCAGTTTTTGAGCAGCGGTTTTTACAATAGCGCGGCAACTCAAATCGATGAAGCTAACGCCGAGATTCTGCCGGGCACACAGAACTATCAAAATATAAACCTCGAACTGCTGTCACCGAGATTCTTGAGTGGATCCATTGTGGTCCCAGGAGATACGTTAACTTCGAGTTTAAATCTGACTATTACCGCGAGTAAAACCGTTGGCTTTGATAGTAATAGCCAAGAGATTACTGTCGAAGCGAATGGTGATAATAGTGCCGAGTTTGAAGTGGGGATTTCCTCTTCCTCTTCTGATCTTTGGCAACTAAGTTATCAGTGCGATACGCCATGCCCCGGGTTTGTTGAAGCAGGGCGCCAGAACGATTCCGGAACCGTTGGGATTGATCAAGCAGGCAAGACCTACCCTGGCGGCACCGATGTAAGCGGTATCAACTTCCCCTTACTTGAGTCAACGCAAATAGCGGGCACAGTTAGTCTGCCAAGTGGCTTGGTGGCACCCGCTGGTGGCACCATGGTTAGAATCGTTGCCGTTGACGAAGCAGATCAAACACCACCCATTACGAGCTTTCAACAGGAATTGATGATCCCAGAGGGAAACTCATCGGTAGTGTATCTACTCGATACGGTTCCCGATGCGAATGCAAGATGGCGAGTGATCTATTCTTGTTTGAGTGGTTGCGCGGGCGTCTTGGACAGCGGTTTTTATAATTCAAGTGGCACCGTGCCGGACTTTTCGTCACGCACTCTTTTGAATAATCCTGACGACCCCAATAGCCCAACAATTCCTTTTCCCGCGATCGATCTCGTTATGATAGAGGCCGATACGATTAGTGGTGTGTTGTCCCTGTTTGAAAATCAAACCGCTCCGTCGCCAGGCATTGAATTTCGTATCACGGTAGATAGTGGTGACTTTACGCCCGCTTTTTTCGAATTTATCACCGTGCAACCAGATGCGAATTCCCAAGGCTATGAAATTAAAGTGCCCTCCGGAGCGGACGGTGGTAATGGCTGGCGTGTTCAGCACTCATGCAGTACTGATTGCGATGGACACAGCAGCACCGGTTATTACACATCAGCCGGTACTACTTCAGTGCGGGAGGATGCTGAATTTTTAGCTGGTGGTGAAGACCATCCAAACACCGATATGGTGACCTTGCCGACCTTCACAATTAGCGGCTTAATCATCTTGCCTAACGGCGAGCTGGCGCCGGCGGGCGGATTTCCGGTCTCCTTCGATGCCTTTGATTCTGTAAATGGTGGTGACGGCAGAGGGGCTGTCGTTATCCCAGAGAATCAGAATTCGGCTCTGTATTCGATAAATATCCCCTCCGATACAGATGCAAGGTGGCGAGTTCGCTACGCCTGTTTTGGTAGACCTACGTGTCAAGGATACTTAGATTCGGCCTTCCACACCGACACACCTAGTGGTACCGGCCCTGGGCCAGCGGTTGAATTTGTGGGTGGAATGGATCACCAGAATGTCAATTTGACCGTGCTCGATGCTCGCACAATCAGTGGCACCATCTCTTTGCCCTCTGGCGTTAACGCTCCCGCAGAAGGCACGCAGCTGAGTATTAATGCTCTACCAGCGCAAGGCCCATTTGTAGGTGCTGATGAAATAAGTGTGACCATTCCTGAGGGCGAAAACTCCATCGCTTATTCGATTGATACCAGTGTGGAAGCAACTGAAGACTGGCGGATAAGTTATCTTTGCCGGAATGGTTGTACTGGTTATGTTGAACGTGGTTTTTACTCCGACGCTGGAACCGTAGCCGTGCAGGCAAGTGCAACAGGCTTGGCCCCAGACACAGACCACGACAATATTGATATGGAGATTATTTCCTCGGTTCAGTTTGCAGGGCAGTTAATCCTCGCTGATGGTGGTCTGATTAACGATGCCGAGTTCTCGGTGTTCGCAGTTAACACCTCCAATGGCCTGCGCTTGGTAGATACACCACTATTAATTGAAGCAGGTACTGACCGCGTGGATTTTGAACTTGATCTACCCAGTGGCGCTGATACGTGGGTTCTGAACTACGATTGTGAAACCGGCTGCGATGGTCTGACTGACCAGGGTTTTTATGGCGGGCTCGAAACCGTTTTCTCCGAGGAGGCTGCACAACCCATATCGGGTTCAGATTCAATCTTCGATCTTGAGTTAGAGGTCATCTCGTCCACACAACTGAGCGGTATGTTTGTTTTCCCGGCCGGAGTGGTTGCCGACGGCGATACGATCATTAACCTTAAGCTTAGTAGCGATAACCCCGACATTGCCGACGATCAGACAATCACTATTTCTGATTCAGGCAATAGCGCGCCGTTCTCACTGAGCGTGCCCAACAGCGATGAAGACCTCGTGCTGTCTTACTCATGTCAATCCACTTGTAACTTTACCCAAGCGGCCTTCTTTAACTCCACGACGGGTACGCAATTCTTGGCCGCGAACGCAGAACCCCTTAATGGGAGCACTTCGGTATCGAATTTAGTATTTACTGGTTTAGCGTTTACTGAGCTCAGTGGGTCAA
Organism: Gammaproteobacteria bacterium; assembly: GCA_019634245.1. The sequence goes on along the minus strand of JAHQVR010000021.1, from coordinate 1,893 downwards.
TTTCCTTACCAGACAATGTTTTTAATACTATTCCTGCTGGGATTGCGTTCGACCTCGTGTTGACCGAACAGAACACAATGGAAACTGTTTCAGTTCAAGTAGTGATACCACAGCCAGACACCGAGGTTGATTTTACGCTTGGCGTTGAGCCAGATCCTAATGCGAGCTACGTATTAAGTTATCGTTGTGTTGCGTTTGCAGCCTGTCTCCCTGTATTCAATGGTTTTTATAGAAATTCTTTTCCCACGAATGCGGTATTGGATGAGGCCTTAGCAACTGCTTTGCCGGCCGTAACTGAGAGAACCAACTTAGACATTACTGCCTTGGCCTCCGTACAGGTGAGCGGTCGAATTGGCTTGCCTGCTGGCATGGTTGCCCCGGCGTCTGGTATCGGAGTGCAAATTGGCTTGCAAAAACTACCTTTCTCACAAGAGCCAGCGGATAACATATTTACTTCTGCGTTTATCCAACCGGGTTCGGATTCATCCTTCTACTTCTCGAAGATTTCTGACGAAGACGCGAACTGGCTTGTCTCCTATGAGTGCCTGGTTGGCTGTGAAGAGTTGGTGCGCGAAGGCTTTTTCAGAAACCGCACGACCACCGTGCCGTACGCCGGAGGGTCAACTTTTATCAGCCCCGATTCATCGACAGATGAAGTTGATATGAACCTCATTCCATCTACATCGATTACCGGATCCGTCTCCTTTTTGGCCGGCAGAGCGGCGCCGCTGGGTGGAACAGAGATTGAGGTGCGGGCTTTTGATATTGAACAACCGTTTTTCAGCGTTCAGTTTGAAACATCGCTCACGCTGCAAGCAGGGCAAACTGAAGCGGACTATGAATTAGCAATACCGGCTGATCCAGCCGGTCGTTGGCAGGTGGACTACTTCTGTCGAGCTGGCTGCGACGACGTAAGCTTGCGTGGCTACTATAACGAAAACGGCACTGTGATTGGTTCTGCTGACGCCGATACCTTGAATGGAGGCCAAAGTTACGATGGCATCGATTTGTTATTGCTCGACGCCGATGCCGAGGTTAATAACGACGATGACGGTGATGGCGTTCTAAATGCGGCTGACAACTGCCGCTTTGTCCCTAATCCTGACCAAGCTGATGCTGACCGCGATGGAGACGGCGATCTTTGTGACGACACCAATGACGAAGATATTTGTTTTCCAATCGTGACACCCAGCGGTGCTGCGGTGCTGGTTTGCCTGTAACTAGGTGAAACAATTCTGAGCGAGAATCAGCGCGGTGCCCAATCGTAAAACGCTTAGAACAGACTGCCTTGTTCGATCTGTTCTAAGCGTGATAAATCACAACGAATCGTAAAATTGCTCCATCTTTTTACGCTGCTCGGCATTTGGCAAACGCCCCTGAGCTGCATTTAAGTTGTCTTGCATATGACGGACCTTGGTGGTGCCAGGTATGGCGCACGTGACCGCCGGGTGCGAAACCACATATTTCAAGAAAAACTGACCCCAACTGTCGGCATCAAACTCAGCGGCCCAGTCTGGGAGCTCTTGGCCTTGAACGGCATCAAAGAGCTTGCCTCGGCCAAAGGGTAAATTGATCATCACGGCAACGCCTTTCTCGGCAGCCAGTTCGAGCAGTGGTTGTGCGTCACGGTCTGCGAGTGAATAGTTTATTTGCATGAAATCAAGCTTTTCGCTTGCTAACACTTCTTTGAACTCTTCATATTGACGATCGCGAGATGTGGTTATGCCCACATACCGAATCTGTTTGGCTTGTTTAGCCGCTTGTAAAACCGGCAGTTGCTCTCGCCAATGTTTGAGGTTGTGTACAGCCACAAGGTCTAGTGTGCCTGAATGCAATTTTTGTTCTGATGAAGCCAGTTGATCACGGGTGACGTTTCCACCTTCAACATCGCAT
>JAHQVR010000202.1 GCA_019634245.1 Gammaproteobacteria bacterium | reverse complement strand
GGAAGAGAATAACGCCAATTTTTCAAAACTCAGTGACGAAGAGCTCGTCCGCTGGAGAGAAAAAATCGCGTTTATGGATGATGATTGGGTAAAAAAAGCGAATGAAGCTGGTTACGATGGTGCGGCTTTGCTAGCTGATTTAAAAGCCACAGTCGCGAAATTTGCTGGCGAGTAGTATCTGTGAAATTCATTGGTAAAGCCTGTAATTTGCTTGCCTATCTGGCGTGCATTTGCTTGATTTTACTGATGCTGGTGACGTTTATTGATGTCATAGGCCGATATTTTTTTAATCGGCCTATGACCTTTGCCGTAGAATTGGTCGAACTATTGATGGGGTTAGTGTTTTTCTTTGGGCTTGGCTATGCCACCTTGAGAAAATCACACGTCAATGTAGACATCCTTCTTGGCGTGTTACCGTCCTTCGTAAAATTCATTCTCCAAAGACTGGCCGCTTTGATTGCCGCTGTAATAGTGGCGCTCATGGCTTGGCGTTTGACCATCAAGGCGATTGGTTTCGCTGAGAGTGGTTTGGCGACATCGGTTTTATTTATGCCAGTAGCGCCATTCGTGTTTCTGATGTGTGTCGGTGCCATTTTTGCCACCATCGTTGCCATTCAACAATTGCTAGTGACTGACAAAGATGCCGTCTCCATCGAAGGTAGTGATGTATCCGATTCAGCTCCTACTGATCAACGATAATATTCGAGTAATTTAGGCCATGGATCCACTAACGATTGGTTCTTTGTGTCTTATTGCGCTTCTCGTGCTTATTGTTTGTAGTGTGCCGATTGGTTTTGCGATGGCGTTGTGTGGTCTGGTGGGCATGGCGATGATCATCGGATGGTCGGCAGCTTTATCGCTTTTTGGTACCACCATCTACGAAAATACCGTTACTTATAACTTATCCATAATTCCGCTGTTCGTACTCATGGGATCTGTCGCCTCTCGATGTGGGTTGAGTAAAGAGCTATATGGTGCTTTCTATGCCTGGATCGGATCTTTTAGAGGCGGTCTTGCCTTAGCGACCGTGGGTGCCTGTGGTGCTTTCGCCGCAATCTGTGGTTCTTCAGTCGCCACGGCGGCCACCATGTCTCAAGTAGCCTTACCGGAAATGAAACGATACAACTACGCCCCAAGCTTGGCGACTGGCTCTGTTGCTGCAGGCGGCATCATTGGCATATTGATTCCGCCATCGGTCATTTTGGTGTTGTATGGCGTGCTCACCGAAACCTCAATCGGTGATCTATTTATTGCAGGCTTTCTGCCGGGCATTCTGACTATCATAGGTTTTATGGTGGTGATCGCCATCGTGACTCGTGTGTGGCCGCATTTGGGCGGGGCAGGTGAGAAGACATCAACCAAAGAAAAGTTGATGGCTTTGTCTCGCACGTGGGCGATACTGTTGTTATTTGCGTTGGTAATTGGCGGAATTTACTTTGGTGTATTCACCCCTACTGAAGCAGCTGGTATAGGTGCGGTTGGTGCGTTTGTTATTTCTGGGCTACGCGGTCGGTTAACCGCGGATAACACAAAAAGTGCTCTGCTGGAAACTGTGCAGACCACCGCTATGATCTTTATGATTCTGATTGGTGCTCTAACGCTGAATAATTTGATGGTCTTCTCCGGAATCGCCGGTGAGCTATCGGGCTTTGTTTCTGGGCTTGAAATGTCACCGATGTTGGTGATGGCTATTATCTTGCTGATTTACTTAGTCATGGGGTGCTTTCTTGATGCGTTGGCCATGATTCTACTTACGGTACCCATTTTCTTCCCAATTATTACAACCTTGGGGTTTGATCCCGTTTGGTTTGGCATTATCGTCGTGATGGTCGTTGAGCTGGGCCTGATTACACCACCTATTGGCATGAATGTGTTTGTGATAAAAGGCATGGCACCAGAGGCCAAGCTCAGTCAAATATATGTAGGCGTATTACCTTTTGTAGTCGCACAGCTGCTACTGATTATTGCCGTATTTCTATTCCCTCAAATAGCCCTCTGGCTTCCTGAAACCGCCAGCGCCTTCCGGTAGGGATTTTTCGTTTTCCCCCCTCGGTTTTAGCGCATCTTGTATCCGCTGTGTGAATTAACGTTTGTTTCAAACCTTGCGCACAGTTTTTGAAACTGTGAACTGTTCAATTTGAGCTGGTTCTCAACTAAAGACTCCGTCGCTTGAGCGAAACATTGCTATCGAGGAGGCTTGCGCATCGATTCAATAAATAACAATTACAAACGGATCATGTGCCATGTTGTATTCCCTCTTTGCAAGACGCAGAAGTGGTGGTAGATCACATCCCTTTTGCCTATTGGTAACCTCGCTTTTTATTAGCGTACTTTATAGCCCGGCGGCCTTGTCCCAAGCGGTACCTGTTAACGAAGCACAACTAACGAGTAATACAACCGAGCTGAATTTTGGGGTTGTGGAACCTGGTGAAAAAGCTTCTCGTCGGTTTGTCTACACACACAATGGTGGTGAGGAATCCGGAAATATAACGCTATTGTCAACTTGGCTGAATGAAAAAGATGCGCTCCAGTTTTCCACTGAATTCAGGGGGCCCGTAGAGCTAGCGCCTGGTGATTCAATAGCCATTGAAGTGAACTATCAGCCGATCGGTCCAGGAAAATCTGTTGGGGCCTTGTACTTGTCTCACACAGGCTTTAGTAGTTTAGAGGTAATCACTTTAATCGGAGAATCGACGGGCACTGCCGATTTGAAACTACAAATAGCTCCGAAAATGAACCCCTCTTTTGGGAAAAGTTTATTAAATAATATCGATAACGTTAAACCAACGTCTTTGCAGTTTGGTCCTGATGGCAAGCTTTATGTTGCAGACATGCTGGGTGCAATTAAGGTGTACACCGTCCACAGAAACGGATCGAACAATTATCAGATCACGCAGACTGAAACCATTAATTTAGTAAAAAATATCACTAACCATAATGATAACGGTAGTGTAAATTCGAGTGTGAAGAACCGGTTAGTCACTGGTTTGGTTGTGGTGGGAACTTCGAGTAATCCAATCGTATATGTATCGTCCAGCGACCCAAGAATCGGAGGAGGGCCCTCGCACACGGATACAAACTTGGACACCAATTCAGGCATTATCTCTCGATTGACTAAATCTAATGGCTCTTGGCAAAAATTAGATTTGGTGCGTGGACTGCCGCGTTCAGAGGAAAACCACACCGGTAACGGCATGGCTTATGATGCTAATACGCATCACCTGTATTTGGCCCAAGGTGGTCATACCAACCAAGGGGCGCCATCGAATAATCTGGCGTTATTACCCGAATACGCACTCAGCGCCGCGATTCTTGAAATTGATCTTAATCAAATTGGTGATAGTACTTACGACCTACCCACTCTAAACGATGAGAATCGGGAGGGCATCTCGGACAATAACGATCCTTTTGGCGGTAACAGTGGGAAAAACCAGGCAAAGCTAGTACCTGGTGGACCGGTGCAAGTGTACGCACCCGGTTTTCGTAACCCCTATGATGTGGTTATTACGTCCTCTGGTCGTATGTACTCCATTGACAACGGACCCAATTCTGGCTGGGGTGGTAAACCGGCCAATGAAGGTCCCTCAGGAAATTGTACAAATGCGCAAAGTGAGCCTGGCAATACTCAACAGGACGCATTGCACTTCATTGACTCTCAAGGTTACTACGGTGGGCACCCAAACCCGACACGCGGAAACTACAACAATACCTTTAATAATAGCAATCCTCAGTCTCCCGTATCTGCCAGCAATCCTATTGAGTGTGATTACAAAGGATTGGTGGAAAATAATTCTCTGATTTCCTGGGGTACCTCGACAAACGGGCTGACCGAATACACAGCTTCTAATCATCAAGGTGCCATGCAGGGCGATCTACTAACCGTTGGATTCAATAACCAGCTTCAGCGCGTTAAATTAAACGCCTCTGGCTCTGTTGTTGTTAGTGCCAGCACCTTGTTTTCGAATATCGGTGGTATTCCTCTGGATGTCACTGCTCAGAGTGATGCAGATGTTTTTCCTGGAACCATATGGGTGGCGGATTTTGTTGATAAGTCGATCGTGATCTACGAACCTACAGATTACGACGATACCCCTGTGCTCGTCTGTCAAGGCGGCAATGGATCCTCAGACGAAGATGGTGATGGCTATACCAATCAAGATGAGATTGCTAATGGTACAGATCCCTGTTCTGCGGGTGACATTCCTAATGATGTCGATCAGGATTTCATCTCTGATTTAACAGATTCAGACGACGACAATGATGGAATTGCGGACACATCGGATGTATTTCCATTAGATCCAGACAATGGTCGCGGAACGGACATTCCACTGTCCTATACCTGGGAAAACAACAGTACTCCTGCGGGTGGCCTATTTAATATGGGCTTTACAGGTTTGATGAACAACGGTTCTACCAGTTATTTGGATCAGTTCGATTATGGGAACATCACCGCCGGTGGTGCTGCGGGTGTATTCACTATTGACGATGTCGATAATGGCGATCCGGTCAATGGTTTGAACACCCAAAACTACGGATTCCAGTTCGGTATTGATGTTACGCCTTCGACTGCGCCATTCACTGTTCGTACGCGTCTTATTGCTCCATTCTCAGGATCAACGCCTAAGAAGTATATGTCGCAAGGTCTATTTATCGGCACTGGCGATCAGGACAACTACATTAAATTAGTGGCGATGACTGTTGGCGCCGATGGTGGGGTTCAGTTTGCGAAAGAAGTAAATGGTGGGTTTTCACAAGTGTCTGCACCTGGCGCGGCAATATTCTCAGCGGAACAGGTGGATCTATTTTTAACGGTAGATCCGGCTACGCAGAGTGTGACGGCTAGCTATCAAAGCGTAGTGGATGGAGTAACGTTGGCGCGTACCAATATCTATGGTACCGCGACGTTTCCATTGAGTTGGCTGACTGCACCAAGTGGCCTGGCGGTGGGCATTATTTCGACATCTTTTGGTGGTAATCCATTCACAGCGACATGGGATTTTATAGACATAAGCTACGTCGACGGTGCGACCGATGGTGGAAGCACGGACAGTTCTGATGGATCAAGCGACGCTGGTAGTGATGGCGGCACAGATGGCTCAGATACTGGTGGTTCTGATGGAGC
>JAHQVR010000201.1 GCA_019634245.1 Gammaproteobacteria bacterium | reverse complement strand
GACGCATCTCCGGTATAGCCACCTGACCCATAGTGGCAGCGGTTGCCAATGATGAACCACACACCGCGCCAAAAGCGGCGCAAGCGGCAATGCTTGCATGCGCCAGCCCACCTCTGCGTCTGTGCAACCATGTGTTGAAAGCTGCAAATAAATCGGATGAAATTCCTGATTTCGATGCAAAGGTGCCCATCAATACAAAAAGTGGAATAACGCTCAGATCAAAACTTTGCGCCGATTCATAAACCGATAGGCCTGCTAATGATAAAGCACCGTCTGTTCCGATGATCATGCTGATGCCGAATATTGCAACGGCTGACATCGCAAGGCCTAAGTGTGCACCTAGCACCAACAGGAAAAACAACAAACCGAAAACAACCGGAACAAGAACTTCGATTGCCATCAGGACGGGTTAGTCTTATTTTGCAGTTCGGTATCTTCAGCAACTGACGGTTTGACAATCGCTTCAAAAAGACGCAGTAGCAACACGATTAAAAACAGCACAATTCCTGCAGACATTATGAAGGCAGTTGGCCAGTACGGGATTTCCAGAATTTGGGTGTGCTCTTGCTCTTTAAATATTTCAATTGCTTTAATAATGAGCTGGCTTGCTAACAGCGCTGTTAATACAACGGCTAGTGTCAGATTAACTAGTATTGATAAGCGTTTTAATGGTCGAGGAAAAAGTGCTTGAAACGTTTCCACCACGATGTGGCGCCGGTTGATCTCGGTCAGGGCCAGGCCGCTGAACACGAGGATGCCCATCAGTAGCTCAACAGACTCCACTGTACCAACAAGAGATCGGCCGACGAAGGTTCGACCGATTACATCGACAAACGTGGTCGTCATAATGATAACCAGCGTTACAGAGGCTAGCCAGCCGAACGCAGTAGCGGTTCGGCCGACCATGGTTGAAATTAGCTGGCGCATAGTTCGCAGATTCGCTTTACGCAAGTTTTGCGCGATGCAACTATAGACCGGAAACTATCGAATAGTAATCTTCCAACAGAGCGTTGCCATCAAGCCCTGCATCATTGGCTTTGGCTACCCACTCTTCGGTGATTGGTTGAATCAGCTCTTTAAGTTGTGCAACATCGTCGTCCGACATAGTGGTAATGGTATTGCCAGCAGCGGTTGCAGCATCGATACCTGATTGTTCAACGCTATCCCACTTTTGAGAGATAAATCGTGAACCCCATTCGCCAGATACTTTAGTCACTGCCGCCTGTTGACTCTCAGTTAAATTTTTCCAGGTTTTTGGACTCATGGTCATGAAGAAAATACCGGCATAAGTGCCGCCGGGTACGACCATGTGATGTGTTGATACGTCAGCAAGTTTGAATCCTTTAACTGACTCCCACGGAAACTGAGAAACATCAATGGTGCCTTTAGACATAGCTTCATTCGTTTGACCAGGAGGCATGCTCACAGGCACTGCGCCAATCATTTCAGCGATTTTTACACCATTGCCACCAACGCGAATTTTTTTGTCTTTAAAATCGGCCAGTGTCGTTAATGGTTTTGTGCTGTGATACAAGTGCGGTGCGTGTGCGAACAGCGCAAGCAGTTTTGTATCGCTGGTGTCCTCTGCCATGAATCCGTGCTTTTCATACCATTGCCATGCGGCTACACCGGCCTTCTCAGCGTTTGGTGCAGCAAACGGGGTTTCAACTGCCATCAGTTTCCAGAAACGTTTCGGGTGATAGGCTGCAACAGAGTAAGCGATATCGACCACACCGTTTTTTGCCAGATCGTATTGGCCATTGGGTTTTGCCAATGGAGCGCTCATAATTTCAACTTCAAGTTCACCATTCGAGGCTGCTTCGAGTTCATCGGCCCAGGCGCGTAGCGTGGTTGTCATATGATGTACGGGAGGAAGCCAATTAGCCACGCGTAATTTGGTGGTATCAGATAGTGCCTGTCCGGGCAGTGTCATGCTCATGGCAAATGTAGCGAGTGCCAGAATAAGATGAATACGTCTTTTCATTGTTTTCTCCTCATGTTTCTCTTCCGATGATTTTCTCTTCATTCTTCGATCACTGTTCTTCAATCACTGTTCTTCTTTCATTGTTCTTCTTTCATTATTCATTCATTGCTCTTCAATCACTATTATTTTTACTCATGTACTTTTGTCCACAATACGCTGCGCCAATAAAGCAGCAGTTATTATGTGCTTATTTGATAAACCCGAAAAGACAAATCCTTGGTGAAGTAGCCATTGTTTGTGCTCCGAGAATACGGTTTATGTATTATTTGTGTCAATGAAAAAGAATCTGTATTCTTATTATTAGTGGTTGACGTATATTCTGTAGCCAGAACAGGTGGCTTAGCAGTAGTTGTTCGATTTCGCATGGGGGTAAGCAATGAACCCGGGTAAAACGACTAAAAGTATGAGTAACAAACCCAACGTAGTGTTGATATTCACCGATAATCAACAGGCTTCTACGCTTGCCTGTTACGGTAATAGCGAAGTGCATACGCCTAATCTTGACAGGCTTGCCGGTCAAGGTATGAGGTTTGACAATGCGTTTTGTCCTAATGCATTTTGTTCGCCTTGCAGAGCATCAGTACTCACAGGTACTTTGCCTTCACAGCATGGTGTACATTCATGGATTGATGATAGAAACATGCCGGAGTGGCCAGCTGGCTGGCATGCTTTAAACGGCATGCAAACGTTACCAGGCTTATTACAAAATGATGGGTACGCGACCGCCCTTGTTGGCAAATATCATTTGGGAGAACCGACCACACCTGCACAAGGGTTCGATCATTGGGTAACCCTTGAAGATGGACATGTGCGCAGCTTTTATCGTAACCGCATTTTTGACAATGGCCGAGTCTATGAGCAACCTGGGCACTCTGTCGATTTTTTCACCGATAAAGCAAAGGAGTTCATGGCGGAACAAGTTGAGACCGACACGCCGTTTTTTTTGTTCTTGCCCTATCCTGCGCCTTATGGTCACTGGCCTGCGACCAAAGAGACTGATGAAAACCGCCACACCCAACGCTATGCAGGCTGCCCAATGAATTCAGTGCCGCGCGAAGCGTTGAGTAAAAAGGCGGTGGACGGATTTCTCATGAATAATGCTGAATCCACCGCTGATCTGGATTTCTCCATGTTGATGCGTGCGCCGAACGATCTGCCAACACTGCGCAACTACTATTCACAGATATCCATGGTTGATGATGGTGTGGGTGAAATCATGTCGTCGCTTGAAGCCCTTGGCATAGACGACAACACATTGCTGATTTTTACAACCGACCACGGATTGTCGGTCGGGCAACATGGTTTCTGGGGGCACGGTGGAGCAAGTTTTCCGTCTAACTTGCATCGCGCGGCTCATTCAATTCCACTTATCATTCGCCAGACAGGCTTGGTGCCAGCGGCGCAAACCTCCAATCTGATGGTCTCGAATATGGATTTGTATGCAACAATTCTCGACTACACAGGTGTTACGGTACCTAAAACCAATTATGCGCTGCCGAGCCGAAATTTAATGCCGGTGTTAAGGGGGGATGCACCAGTTGATTGGGGAGATGACGCTGTGTACTCTGAGCAGGAAGAAACACGCGTTGTTAGAACACAAAAGTGGGCATTGTTCAAACGCTACGATGGTCCAACAAATAAAGGCATTGGGGATGAGCTGTTTGACGTAGAGAACGACCCACAAGAAACCACTAATTTGTCCGGCCTGGCGGGATATGAAAATATTGAAGCTCAGTTAAACGACATGCTGACTGAATTCTTTCGCAAGCATGTGCGAGCTGAAGCGGATTTATGGACTGGTGGTGCACCCATTCAGAACTCTATGCGAAAGTCGTTTTGGCAAGATGCTTGGGGTGAGCAATGGGCTCCGGTATATCATTATGAGTAGTGCGGTGACACAAGCAGTTGCCGGTGACTGACCAGAGTAAATCAGTCGGTTGTTGCCTACCGATGCGTCAGGCGAAAATTGAAAACCGGGCCGAATTTACAGATGTACAGCGTTGCTTCATCGCAGATAAAAGCGTTGTGGAAAACGATAAACATCATGATAGCCATTTGAATAGAATGGCGCCGCCTGCGACGAGCAAGTTGATCTCATCAAACAATGTAAATACAGTAGTAATTTCTGGAGGCTGGTTCGACATGGGGTGTACCGAATCTGTACACGCTCAAGATGGAGAGGGGCCTGTTCGATCCGTATGGGTTGATCAATTCAAATTGGCGACAACCGCCGTCAGCAATCGTAATTTTCAGTCGTTTATCGATGCAACCCACTACCAAACTGAAGCACAACAAGTTGGATCATCGTTTGTGTTTCATCTGTTATTAGCCGAATCCGCTTATCTTCCAGCTTCTGGTGTTTCACCCTGGTGGCGCGACGTTCCTGGTGCTTGCTGGCATTCTCCCGAAGGCCCTGGAAGCTCAATAGAGGAACGATGGGATCATCCAGTAGTGCATATAACGCGAAATGATGCCCTCGAGTTTTGTCGTTGGGCAGGCACACGCCTGCCAACCGAAGCAGAATGGGAATATGCAGCGCGCGGAGGATTAGTGTCGCAAGCGTATCCTTGGGGTGATGAGCTGTGTCCTGACGGTGAATATCGTTGCAACATCTGGCAGGGAGAATTTCCGAATACCAATACGGTTGATGATGGATTCATAGGTACCGCTCCAGTAACCCAATACGTTGCTAACGCATTTGGTTTATACAATATGACTGGCAATGTTTGGGAATGGGTTGCCGATCGGTTTACTAACATGCACTCAGCAAGGGCTGTTAAAAATCCAAAAGGTCCGCTAAACGGAGAGCAATTTGTTGCAAAAGGCGGTTCGTATCTTTGCCATGAATCGTATTGTTTGCGTTATCGAACATCATCGCGCCAAGCTTTAACAGGCCATGTGTCCGCCGGAAATCTGGGATTCAGAGTGGCTAATGATGTGGAAAAAAAATAATTTTTTGAGTATGGTAAATTTCTAATACTAAATCTTTTTCGAGTTATACTTTGCAACGCGAAAAGACATCAACAAAACTATTAGTAATTGGAGAATGCAATGGCGCAGGCGAAAAAGAAAGCAAAAGCAAAAGCAAAAGCAAAAGCAATGAAGTCCTATCTCGTTACGTATCATTCCGGTGCCGCCGCAGAAAAGAAAATGGCTAAATCCACACCAGAAGAAATGAATGCGATGATGCAGAAGTGGATGGATTGGGCTGCAAAGTGTGGCGAGAATCTTGAAGAGATGGGTGCACCGTTACAAAAAGGTGTGAATCTGAACTCGAAAGGGAAGGCGTCTCCGAGTAGCAGAAAAATTACTGGTTATTCCAAACTCACGGCTCCAAGTATTGCAGGTGCG
>JAHQVR010000200.1 GCA_019634245.1 Gammaproteobacteria bacterium | reverse complement strand
ACAGCACCGTGCCCAAAGCAGCCTTCGCTTAAGAGTAAAAAATCATGAGCAAGATTAGTTTCACTATATCTAGCGATGTGAGTACAAGGGATGGAATTGGCGTTGAGCTATATCTTCACGACAAGATCCAGCTAGAAGTGTTTCGTGATGACTCTACTCGGCGTCGTTATATAAAGCTTTTCTCCGACGATGTGGATCTTGAATTGGTGGAGCTATGCATACAAAAATTCAAAGATGAAAACCTGTGGAAATTTATGGAATGCTGAATGAAATTGAAATCGAGCTTTCAATAAGTATTGAAGCAATGTCAGCATTGGGCACGAAGTGAGCGTTGTGGGCATGAGGTTGGCAGCAAGTATGGTTCCATTCAATCAAAGGAACCCGCTATGTCAAATATTTCAAAGTGCAACCAACCGTGGAACAAGGGAAAATTAGTTGGCCAGAAATTGCCACTCAAGCTGAAGGAGATCTGGGCTATACGAGTCAGACTTCAACTTGCAGACAGGAAACGCGATCTTGCTTTGTTTAATCTGGCGATTGATAGCAAACTGCGAGGCAGTGATCTCGTTAAGATAAAAGTGAGCGATGTATCGAATTCTGGCGCTGTTGCAACGCGCGCGATGGTAATGCAGCAAAAAACAGGTAGGCCTGTTCAGTTTGAAATTACCGCAAACACAAAAGAGGCGCTCGAGGATTGGATTTCCACCAGAAATCTGAGCGCGGTAGACCATCTGTTCCCGAGTCGAGTGGCTTCATCACCACATATAACAACTCGTCAGTACGCAAGAATTGTTGAGTCTTGGGTGAAGGATATCGGACTTGACAGCGCTGCGTATGGCACTCACTCGCTTCGCCGAACCAAGCCCACGTTGATATACAAACGGACCCACAATTTGAGAGCTGTGCAGTTGCTTCTTGGGCATACTAAGCTGGAGAGCACTGTGCGATACTTGGGTATCGAGGTAGATGATGCGCTGGAGATTGCAGAGCAGACCGAAATATAATGCTAGGCAGCGCCCTCCTGTAGGGCGCTGACCGGCCAATTCCAGCCATTGGGGTATCGAGTCCGAATGCCTGCTTCCAGAGCATTGTGGGCAGGATGCCTTCACATCGGAAGGTTGGGTTTACGTCCGTGGCCATCTCAGGCCCTAGGGGTAACGCATCGTTCAATTAGAACGGCATCGCAAATGAACCCGTTAGAGGATCGCCGCTTACGATTTATTCAACTTATTGTCGGCGTTCCAAATCACTATCTTCTCCGCCTGGAGGCATTGCCATTGGACCTTCTACAAATGGCCAATCAATATCACCCGAATCTCGCATTTCATCCATATTTCCGATTCAACCAATACCGCGGAAACTTCGTGCCTTTCTCCGTTTTAGATGAACACGATAAACTAAGAATATAAGCCCAATAATTCCTCAATTACTCAGACCCGATTTCGTCAGAAACAGTATTCGACAATACATCCAAAACTGTTCTACTCGGCAAGTTCAACGGCCTTATTTTTGGCCAAGCGACTATGTATTTTTGAGATATTTCTGGTTGAACTATCAACTTTGCATCGATCTTACCAGCCAACACTTTTTCTTCAACGGCACACCATGGCAAAATAGAACAAGCCAATCCACTTTCCACATAGCTTCGAATCATCTGCAGAGAATTCGATTCGTATTTAACATTGAACGTCAAATTATGCTGGCCCGAAATTTCCTCTAGCTGCAAACGAAAGGGCTGGCCAACACGTACCAAGGCCATAGGATGTAACAAGCATTGTTCAAGCGTTATAGATAGATCGTGCTTAGAACTTTTTTGAAACCCAGCCTTACAGATGAAATACATTTGCTCGGTCACCAGCGGTATCGCATCAACTTTTGTCAAAGTTGGCCTAGACGGAAGAATACCCAAATCGATACGGCCATTTTCAAGCGCCAGCTGCACCTGAGAACTCGTGTCTGAACGAACTCGAAGCGCAATTTTAGGATACTTCGCCCCAATCTCTGCCACCAGTTTTGGTAACACTGTGTTGGAGATTGCATTGGCTATCACTAAAGAGACATCACCGCTTGGCACGTTACCGTTTGTCAGCGTGTCATGACGCGCCAGCTCGACTTGCTCAATAATTCGCTCAGCATGATCAACTAAAATCAAACCGCTTTCCGTTGGTTCAGCGCCCGATTGCGAACGCAAAAATAAAGTGGTGCCTAACTCTTCTTCCAATAATTTAATCTGCTGGCTCAGAGCAGGCTGTGCTACACCCAGTTGTCGTGCCGCGCTTGAAAAACTTCCCTGTTCCGCCACAACGGAAACGTACTGTAGCTGTACGAGTTTCATAGCCCCCTCTCTTTAATAACGCAGCCTTGGTTACTCCATAAGATTTTCTTATGGATAACATAACTATATCAGGAATTGTGCTAGATCAAAAATTCCGACACACTTGAGCGCACACCAAGCCAATACCGGAGACAGAGTAATGGGCATTCCATTAAACAGGCGCAACTTTTTAAAAACTGCTACGGCAGCGGCAATAACGATGAGCACTGGTGCTCCAGTCTTGGCACAGAGCAAAGGCCTTCGTTGGGGTTCTTCGAGCTTAGGTTCATCTGGCTATGTCATTCTCGAAGCTATGTCGAATGTCACCAATTCGCATTCAGATCTAAAGAACTCAGTTCAAGCCACAGCTGGCACAACTGAGAATTTTGCGTTGATGGGTTCGGGGGATCTGGACATTGCGCACACAACGTCGATTGATTGGGTTGCAGCATTTCGCGGAGACAAGCCATTTAGCGGGCCGATTGAAGCCAACCAGCTTCTGTCCTACGTGAAGTGGGTTGTGCCACCATTAGTACATGCGGACTCTGATATCAAAACCATTGAAGATCTAAAAGGTAAAAAATATTCCGCTTCAAAACCAGGCAGTGGTGCAGCGTCTCTATCAAAAATATTGCTCAAGCACGCCAATGTTATTGATGACGTTGACTGGGTGTATGGCGGCTGGAAAGAAGTGTATAACAATTTCCAAGTTGGTCAGATCGACGGCATATTCGGCATCTTCACCAACGGCAGTCCAGCCGGCGTTGTAACACAAGCCGGTACGGCCGTTAAGTTACGCGCTTTGGAATATCCACAAGATGTGCTGGAAGCCAGTGCCGCTGAAAACCCCGGCATTCTTATTGGAGAGCTCACCCCAGAAGATTGGCCTATGCTCGAAGCCCCTGTTCGCTCACCTGTGTTCACCGGAATATTGGGCGCAGCCAGTTCGGTGTCGGCAGAGGACGGGTACACCATTACTAAATCTGTACTCGATAATCTTGAAGAGGTTAAAAGTTTTGGAAAGCCGTTAGCGGGGCTTGGACTTGAATCGGCGGTCAACAATCTACTGGCTGCTTATCCGGTAAATGCGGGAGCTGCTCAATACTTCAAGGAGCAGGGCGTTTGGCGCGAAGAGTTGAAGATCGCTGGCTAAGATAAAATGGTATGCCCAAGAACAAAAATGTCCAGTAGGAAGTTCGTTATTGCCGAGAAGGAAGCTCGGCAATAGCAATAACGACCGCCAATTATTGATTGAACCCTTTGCTTACCATGAATCAAACCGGTTCAGCCGCAATCATTCCACCCGAGTTCCGCGACCCGCACAGCGGAAATCTTACAGTGCTGTCTTGGCTAACTGTTGGCTGCGTTGTGGTAATGGCCGTCAGCCATGCTATCCAAATCTGGACGCTTTTTATACCCAGTAGCTTGTTTAAGACCTATCATCTGTGTGGCGCGGCAATTCTATTAAGTCTGCTTAACGCAGCTAAATCTCGATTGACCTGGATCAAGTGCCTGCACCTGCTGCTGCTTGCTCTGTCCGCATCATGTATGGCCTATATTTTTGTATCATTTGATGCGCTTATTTCAGAACGGATGTTTGGGCCATCGGAATTGGATGTCATCATCGGTGTATTGCTGTTGATATCTATCATCGCAATTGCCACAGGAGTGTGGGGTTTTACTATCCCAATTATCGCCATTGGTGCTTTGTTATACGGTTATTTTGGCCCGTGGTTTAGCAGCGATTTGTTGTACCACAGCGGCATTAAATTCACACGCCTGATTTCGTACACTTCAATCCCATTCTTCGAAGGATTACTCGGCTCGATGACAGGGTTGTCGGGCAGTTTGATATTCGTTTTTATGTTGTTTGCAGGACTATTGAAATCAACGGGTGGCATCGATTTCATTCTAACCATCGCGAGCCGACTGGCAGGTCGATCGCCAGGTGGCCCAGCCCAGGTTGCCGTTATAGGCAGCGGCATCATGGGCATGATTTCGGGCAGCACCGTCGCTAATGTAGCCAGCACGGGCTCTATCACAATTCCGTTAATGAAAAAACACGGCTTTAAAGGGTCTTACGCAGGAGCAGTTGAAGCGGTAGCCTCTACTGGTGGACAATTCATGCCACCCGTCATGGGATTAACCGCTTTCCTGATCGTTGGCATTACCGGCGTTCCGTATCCAGATGTAATGCTTGCGGCTTTACTACCAGCCTTTATTTACTATGGAAATTTGTTGTTCGCGGTCCACTTTCATGCAGTGACCAGTGAAATGCACAGTGATGAACATAGTGCCGATTTATCCCCGGCAACCTCACTATGGTCCGAACTGAAACAATACGGACACCTCGTTATTGCAATAGTGCTTTTGGTTTATTTGCTGGTGAGCAGAATGCCACCTGGACACGCTGCAGTCATTGCAGCGATGTTTATCATCGTTAGCGAGCTTGTTAAACAAATTATTAGACACTTCAACAGCCCTTTACAGGGGTTGCGCAATTGGCTACAACGTATACTGAGTGGATTGCACGAGGGCGTGAGAAACGGCGCGCAGTTGGCGGTCGTGATTGCTGTCATTGGTGTACTTGTCGATATGATGACGACAACAGGCTTCGCACAAAAACTCTCAAACCTTATGCTAAGTGTCGCCGAAGGTAAATTGATTCTACTTTTAGTATTGGCTGCGTTATCGTGTTTGATTTTCGGCCTCGGCATGCCGACACCTGCTGCGTATTCTCTGGTGGCTGTCGTTGGTGCACCAGCATTAGTAGGTTATGGAATCGATGTATTGGCCGCGCACATGTACGTGTTCTTTTTTGCAAACATGTCTGCCGTAACACCACCTGTGGCGTTGGCTGCATTGGTCGCATCGAAACTGGCTAAAGACAGCTATATGAAAACAGCTTTCTTGGCCAGTCGGCTTGCAATTCCCGGCTTTGTATTACCTTTTCTGTTCATCTATAACCCAGAACTATTGATGCTTGAAGGTTCTATCGCCACCCGGTTACTGAGTTTTCTCACAACACTCTTTGGGTTTGTCGCGCTGAACGTTGCGCTCAGCGGCACACTTTTCAGGACAGACATGGCAGCATCAGTACGGTGCATTGTTGCCATATCTGCTGTTGCACTCATCTACCCTTTGATATGGGTAAAAGTTTTAGGTGGCTTCATATTTATGATCGTTGCCTACAGGGATGGTTTAGTTTCTAAAAAACTACCAACAACACAACAAAAAAACCGAGTTTTAAAGAGATGACATTTACTATTTTAGGATCTGGCACGCCGGCGCCATCGATAGTTCGACAATCCTCAGGTTATGTGTTGGAAGTTGGAAAGGATTTAATTGTCTTTGACCACGGAGGCGGCTCTCATCAGCGGTTACTCGAAGCTGGTTATAAGGCATCTGATGTAACGCATTTGTTTTTATCACACTACCACTACGATCATACGCTTGATGTACCACGGCTTATACTAACGCGATGGGATCACGGTGCACCAGATTTACAGCCATTAAAAATATATGGGCCTTCCCCGCTCAAACAATTCCTGGATGGATTTTTCTCCGATGCCGGTAGCTTTGCGATGGATGTTCACGCGCGGTGTGCAAGTCCTGCATCTCAGGCCGTTTATAAAGTTAGGGGTGGCCAAGGTGAAAGACCAGGACCAAGCATACTGCCGCAAGAAGTAGTCGTGGGTGACGTCATCGAAGGTGAGCAATGGAAGATCACGCTGGGCCCAACTCGCCACGTTCAACCAACACTGAATTGCCTTTCTTTTAAAATCGAAACTGAGGAAGGCATCATCGTTTATTCAGGCGATAATGGTGGTGTGTTTGAACCGTTTATTGATTTTGCCAAAGGCGCGGATGTTCTCATCCACATGAACCACTTTTTGTCGGGTACCGAGCTCAATCATGACTACCGAATAATGTCAGGCTCGCATTTGGACAATGCTGAAACAGCAAAACAAGCTGGCGTCAATACGCTCGTATTGACACACCTGCAACCTGATTTAGATAAAGTCGGTGTGAAGGAGCGTATGGTCTCAGAGATGGCCGAAATCTATCGCGGCAATATCATTGTTGGCGCTGACTTAATGCAGATACCTATGGTGCCAGCAAAGCCATTTACGGCTGACTAGCGCTTATTCAGCTTACTGAGTATCGCATCGGCGTGCCATTAAAAGCGTCAAGTTGAATCAGGTTAAACCTGAAACGCTTCATCAAATAATAAGAAAACTCTAATTTCTCCTGAATTTTCCTTTTCTCACACAAATCGGGACGGCAGATACATCCAAACCTTACCGACACTAGTGTGTCCCAGCTAGCACCGACCAAACAGCATGTCGCCGTACGGAAGTAGACGAAAAGCTTTAGAGTCATTCGAATTGCAGGGATCTTTGGCGGTGGGAACTCACGCCGACCGACTGCTTTGTCGGAGAGAGCAGACCGTCAACGATCAATGCAACGGGAAACCATCAACAGCAGCAATGGGCACATTGCCGTCTTTGCGATGCAACTTCATCTGACATGCACTGCAAGGTCAAGTCTTAGCTATCACATATAGTGCTCAAATACCTATTTTTTCGACTTCATCTAGTGATATGTCTTCATCACGTCTGTCGTAGAGACGGGTAGTTTTCGGATCTGAATGTCCAGCTATCAATTGCGCATTCTCTAACTTAGAGTCCGGATTTTTTAAATACGCTGTTATTCCAGTGCCCCGAAAAGAATGATTGCTGAGTAAGCTAGCATTTTCCAAACCCGCTCTTTTGCATCTGCGTTTTATCATGGCCAAACACTCTCTACGGAGTAGGCGTTTGTCATTGAGATGGTCCGAACGACCTCGTAGCGTGCGGAATAGGGGGCCTTCGGTAAGACCAGCTTTATCGATATATTCTTGAAGATATTCTTCTAAGTTGTGGTTGCAGGGCACCTCGTGATGCTTGCCGCCTTTCTCTGCCAGGCGTATCCATAGACGGCGGTGTTTAGGATAGACATCTTTTACGTCCATACCGAGTGTGGCCGAAACGCGAGCAAAGCTGTAAATCATCGTTGAGATAATCGCCCTGTCTCGCAAACCGCTAATAGTGTCAGTCGGTATGGATCGAATGAGCTGCTTTGCTTCATCTGGCATCAATATTGGCGTTGTGCCTTTCCTTGTCGAATATCGCGGTCCTCGAACCGCCGATGCCGGATTAGCGGTGAGAACGCCGCCAGTGACAAGAAAATCGAACAATGCCTTGATAGCAGCCAATTTCTGTTTGACGGTCTGAGGTGCATGTAGATCGGTCAATTGCTCAATATAGGCTGCAATATGCACCGCCTCGATATCGATCAATGGACCAACACCGCTCCCATCACACCAATCGAAAAAATCACGAACTGCACGCCCATAGGCTTCCCGGGTGTTTCTGTTCCGGATGTGAGCCGTAAAGAACTCAATAAATCGTCTGGACGCTTGAGGGCCGTGAGATTGCACCAAAATCGGCATCGGTAGCGAAACTGATCCGAGTTGTAAATGCTGCTCTTGGTTTTTACTGACAAGCTGATTCATACCATTATTTATAGCCCATAAAGGACGTTATGGGACATGAAAACGCAATCGGTAAGCAGCGAGAGATCTTGTTGGTTCAGCTCCGGTATTAGACTGCGAAAAACAGTGCCGGGCTGATACCGAACCGGCGACTCAGCTCATCGATGTGTTGTCTGGTAAGCTGCCGATCGCGTTCATTGAGGATTTTCGAGACCAGTGATTTACTGCCAATCTCAGGCAGGTCGGCCACTCCAAGATCGTGTTGATCCATCAGAGTACGCAAAACAGCCAGCGCAGGGTCGCCGCTGCTAGTGAGTTCATTGAATTCGGTAAAGTCTGGGCTGTTATTT
>JAHQVR010000199.1 GCA_019634245.1 Gammaproteobacteria bacterium | reverse complement strand
CAGGCGATCGTCAGCCTTACCAATCATTCAGACAGCGCTGTTTCGTTTCTCAAGTGGGAAACGGCTTTTGAACGTGAGTTGGCCGATGATCTATTTATGATCACTCCCACTGGTCGGGGAGCTCAGATTTTCCAACCATTAGAATTCACTGGTCGAGTTTTCCGTCGCCAAGCGCCCGATGCTGATGACTTGATTACCCTGGGGAGCGGTGAGACCTTGACGGCGGAAATTCCGCTAGGCGACTTCTACAACGTGCCAGCAGATGGTCGGTATCGTGTGACGTATAACGGCGATGCCTTAATGCGTAGCCTATCTTCGACACGCTCGGGCGCCACGGACGGATCAATATTAAATGGCTATGCCCCGGTGCCAATGGAAAGTAACAGTGTCACAACCAGTATGACTCAGAGTGTTGCAGAAGTTCGTGCCAGACCGCCTACGTACAATTTGTGTAGTGCGAATCAAGAGAGCGTGTTGATTACTGCCAACGACGCGGCAGAGACAATGGCTAATGAGTCTTTAACTTCACTGCAGGGTTTGTCGGCTGAAGATCGTTTGTCCTCACCTCGATACGATGAATGGTTTGGTGCATACACAGATAATCGATTCAATCGAGTTGTTGAGATCTATACAGCCATCGATGGTGCTCTGGCGAACGAAGTGATGAACTACGATTGTTCTTGTGATATCGAAGGCGTTATTGCTTACGTATACAAAAACTCTCCGTTTGACATTTATCTGTGCCCGGTCTTTTGGGAATCCCCATTATTTGGTGCCTATTCTCAAGCTGGTACCATTGTTCATGAGGTGTCTCATTTCACCGTGATCGCTGATACCGATGATGTGGTTTATGGCCAGAGTCTGGCGGCTAATTTGGCCGACACTGATCCGGATACAGCCATAACGAACGCTGACAATGTCAGCTTCTTTTCCGAAAATGATCCGGTTATACCGATGACCGGAGAAATTGATACACCGACCACTGACAACTACCTTTCATTGAGTTTGGATACCGCGGTATCCGGGTCAGTATTAGCCGATGAATCCATTTTTTATCAAGTGACCGGTACTGATCGAGTAGTACTTGAAAGTACCTCCGGTGATGCTGACTTAGAAGTATATTCTGATGCTGCTCGCAACAACCTGCTGTGTAGCTCATACTCTGTAAGCGCTATCGATGATTGCATAGTTAATGTTGCCAGTACGGTCTATATCCGAGTGTTCGGTTACACAGATGCTAGCTACACGCTCATAGCTGAAGCGTCTGATGGTGTAGTTGATACAGGTGGCACGGTTGATCTGGCCCTGAACGACCCTGTGACGGCGGACGTAGGTCTGGAGGAACTGGACGTTTATCGAGTTGAGAATGCCTCAAGTATTTCAGTCACCATCAACTCCGGCGATGCCGATCTCTATGTGTTTGATTCACCGGAATTCACTGTTGAAACGCTCATTTGCGAAAGCGCGTTTGACACCGTGGACGCCCCAGTAGAAACCTGTCAGGTACCACCGAATCAAGAATTGTATGTTGTGGTTTATGGCTATCTGGCGAGTAACTACACCATTGAAGCCACTGGCGGCGGCAATAGCGGTAATGCTGAACTCATTCCAATGGCCGCTGGCGATGTTTATGAGGGAAGTGTTGCTGAAGGTGAGTTTTTGTTCTTTGAAGTGACCGGTGCGCGCCGAATGGTGCTCGAATCGCTCAGCGGTGATGCCGACATAGGGGTATTTACCGACTCAGAATTTACCGATGCCACTTGCATCTCGCAAACTGTGGATGCTGTGGAGTCTTGCGACGTAGAGACCACAACGGCTTATGTAGCGGTTCTCGGTTACACTGCAGCGACTTTCAGGTTGACTGCTGATGATGATGCCGATGTGGACCCAGAGACTGATGGAGGCACAAGTAGCGGTACAACGGGTACCACTACTGGCGGTACAACAGGCACCACAGGTGACACCACTGGCGGTACAACAGGTACGACTACTGGTGACACCACTGGCGGTTCTACAGAAGGCAACGGAACTACCACCGAATCCTCTGACGGCGGATTAGGCACTGACGGTAGTACGCCGATTCCTGTCGATGATGGTGAGTCCGGTGGCGGCGGTGGTGGCGCAGCCGGAGGACTGGCCCTAGCGCTTGCCGGATTGCTCATCGCGCGACGCCGCAAGTCGGCAGTTCGTCAGTAAAGGTATTGCGATACCGATGATCAAAATACTCGGGCTTCTGCTGTTGTCCATGGGTTTGGGGGCTTGCACCTCGCCAGAAACAGCAGAAGCTGATAAGGCCAGGGTCATTGCATCGGGCGACAATCAATCAGAGGCTGCCTCAATGACTTTGCCAGCACCTCTAACAGCGAACCTAGTGGCTGTATCGAGTGCAGTTAAGCTAGGGGAACCTGTTTTGGTAAAATTTAGCGTCACCAATCGCAGTCAGCGCAAGGTGCGTTTACTACCTTGGAATACGCCGCTAGAGAGTCGATTAAATGGCGATGTGTTTACCATCATGCATAACGGCGCCAAAGTACTTTTTGTTGGGCGCAAGATACGTCGACCAGAACCTACCGATGCCGATTATGTAGCGCTTGCGCCTGGCGAGACCCTGGAGAACACGGTCGACCTTGCACAAGCATACAATCTGTCGGCGCTCGGTTCGTACTCGATAGCGTACACGCCGTTAGTGATTGCTGGCGTTCCCACTTTTAGTCCGGATGTGGCGGTAGAGGCTAGCGATACTGAGCTTTCTATAGAGCTTACTGAGTAAACCGCAACCTTTGCTGAGCGGCTTCGTCGTACCTACTCGGTGATACTAAACTGTCTGTAAGCCTAAAATGCGCCTCGAGGTTTAAGCTGACTGAAAGGTATCTCGCACAAGGGTACAGCCACATTGACTAAAGCCTAAGGCAAAATCGGTCAAATCCGCGTGAGCTCAGTATGCGTTTAAGATAGCCAGCCAAGTAGGTGGGGGTAGTGACATAGTACCGAGGCTTTGGATTGTCTTTTTCTAATGCTAAGAGCAACTTCTGTGTTACAGCGGAGGGTGGAAGTTCGAAGCGATCTTTTTTCTTTTCCGTTTGGTACAGCCTCGGTTTCAGTTGCTCTTTATAGGCAGCAGCGTGAGCAGAGTTTTCAATGTCAATCCAACGCTCGAAGTGAGGGATAGAGTTCACCCTTATCTGGGTATTGATGGGACCTGGTTCTATCAGAACAACCTTTATACCCGATCCATGTAGTTCAAGCCGGAGCGTATCAGTCAAACCCTCCATCGCAAATTTAGTGGAGTTATAAGCTCCTCTGTATCTTAGAGCGGCAAAGCCTAATACAGAAGAACAATTGATGATGCGTCCGCGACCCTGGGCGCGAAACGTTGGCATCAATAAATTGATCAGTTCGAACTGTCCAAACACATTAGTTTCAAAGATGTCTCTAAGGGCATCTCGTGGTAAATCTTCAACAAAACCTGGGATGGCAAACGCTCCGTTATTAAATACCGCATCCAGCTTGCCCGAAGTGTTTTCAAGCACCTGACCTACGGCGCTTTCAATAGATTCGGTGCGTGCATAGTCGAGCTCGAAACTCTGAATGCCTTGCCCAATAAGAGCCTCACAGTCATTAGGGTCTCTGCAGGTGGCAAAAACCTGCCAACCGAGCTTGTGTAGGGTTTGTGCAGCATCGAGGCCGATACCCGAGGAGCACCCGGTAATGAGTATGGATTTAGATCGAGTCATGATGGGGCAAAGTATGGCCTATTTCTCACTTTATAGCGGTTTTGAATTATTTTTGTACCTATTAACCCCATTTTAAAACCTCCCACGTTAGCTCAATCAGATGGGCTCTTTTCAACATTTAAACAACGAGTGGGATTTTTATATGAATAAGCAAATTTGGGTAACTCTGTCTACGGCGACTATGGTGAGCGCTGTTTTGGGTTGTAGTTCAAGTACAGAGTTGACGGCGGTTGGTCAAAACCAAACTGGGGAAGATCAGCTCGTGGATATGGCAAACGTGCACGTGGATGTGGTGGATGAAACAACTTCGATTCGAACTGCTCAGGAGTTAATGCCGACTTCGAGGCTAGCTTCCGAAACACGGCAGCCTACTGTGACTGAATCTAAAGCGATGGCTGAAGACTCGGCATTAATGCCGTCCCCCCGCAGACATACAGGAGTGATCGTTGATCCACAGTACGTTGCCGAAGACCGAGAAAACTACCAGCAGATAGAGAACAATAGGATCATGTTAACGGCGAATGAAGCCACCTCAACGTTTAGTATTGATGTGGATACCGGAGCTTATGCCAATATGCGCCGTTTTCTCAATGGCGGCTCTCTGCCTCCGGAAGATGCCATTCGAATAGAGGAGCTGATTAACTATTTCTCCTATGACTATGCCCCTCCAGAGGCTGCAGATCAACCATTTTCAATTACTACTGAAATCGCCAAGACACCGTGGAACGATCAAACCCATTTGCTTCATGTAGGTTTGCAAGGCTACCAAATCGACGCAGCGGAGCGACCAGCTGCAAATCTTGTATTTCTGATAGATGTATCTGGGTCTATGAGTGCCCCCAATAAGCTGGCCCTTTTGAAACCGGCTATGCGCATGTTGTCTCAGAGTATGACTGCGGCGGACACTATAAGCATCGTCGTGTATGCCGGAGCATCGGGGGTGGTTCTAGAGCCTACCGCAGGAAACGATATTCAGGCCATTCATGCCGCTATCAACCAGTTAAATGCAGGTGGATCAACCAACGGGCGGGCTGGCATTGAGTTGGCCTATGACATGGCGGCTAAGAATTTTCAGAAGCAGGGTATCAACCGAGTTATTTTAGCAACCGACGGGGATTTTAATGTGGGCTTGTCGGACGTGGATGCTTTGAAAGCCTTAATTGAAGCCAAACGTGAATCTGGAGTAGCACTCTCTACGCTTGGTTTTGGCACAGGCAATTACAATGATCATCTAATGGAGCAGTTGGCTGATGTGGGCAATGGTGCCTATGCCTATATTGATACGCTCAATGAAGCTCGAAAAGTGCTATCTGATGAAATCAATGGCACGCTGCTCACGATTGCCAAGGACGTCAAAATTCAGATTGAATTCAATCCGGCAGTAGTGAGTGAATACAGGTTAATTGGTTATGAAAATCGCCATTTGAATAATGAAGATTTCAACAACGACAAAATCGATGCTGGTGAAATTGGCGCCGGCCATAGTGTGACAGCGATCTATGAGATAGCGTTAGTCGGTAGCGGTGGCGAGCGACATACACCTACCCGTTACTCAAAGTCTGCTGCGACAGAGGAACATGTTGGTGAGATTGCGGAGTTGCGATTGCGTTTTAAAGCGCCCCTAGAGGATGACAGTCAATTGCTGAGCCAAGTAGTGATGCTGGAAGATATTGTTCAAACTTCGGAGGAATCATCCACCAATTTTAGATTCTCTGCCGCGGTGGCAGCTATGGGGCAATTACTCAGAGATGATCAATATATGAATGAATTTGACCTCGATGATGTGGCCGGATTGGCAGCCGGGGCGAAAGGCGCAGATCAATTTGGCTACCGTCAGGAGTTTACAAACCTGGTCAGATTAGCTAAAGCATTAGGTGGTACAAAGCAAGCTAAAGCCCCTCGGAGCCCGGATGATTCTCAAGGTTAGTACACACAATCAATGAGTGTGGATACAGCAACCATTGATTCAGTAACCGATGATGATCTCATGATGGCCTATTCCGAGGGCCATCATGAGGCATTTGATGGCCTGTATCTGCGATATAAAAACCCGTTATATCAGTTTGTGCTCAATGGTTGCGGTAATCCATCCGTGGCTGCGGAGATTTTTCAGGAGGTTTGGATGTCGGTTATAAAAGCGCGTTCAAACTATCAAGCCACTGGTACTTTTAAGGCCTGGGTATATCGAATAGCGAGAAACAAGCTGATTGATCACTATCGCAAGAACTCTGGCGTCAACGACCAACCGCTAGATGAAGAGAGTCTCAATGAAGATGTTGTGGCTTTGCAATTGCCACTAAACCCGATGGAAATCGCCGAACTGGAGGACGATCGCCAAAGGGTGCATACAGCCTTAGCTGATCTGCCATGGTCACAGCGCGAGGCGGTTTTATTGAAAACTGTCGCTGGCTTTACACTGCAGGAAATCGCTGAACAGCAGGGAGAGCAGTTTGACACTGTTAAGAGCCGATTACGTTATGCGTATACGAAGCTGCGTTTAAAGCTGCGAGCAAGCTCATGAATACACCGAAAGATAACAATGGATTAGATGATGCAGACTTTGTTGATCTGTTTCAAAACGATAAAACCACTGTTCCCACGGCTCTAGATTTGCAAATAAGGGCTGCAGCGCGAAGGGAATTGCCGGGAGTTAGCACCGGCGATCGAGCCATCGCCTCTACAGAGCGGTTCCGGAAACCTGGGCTTGGTTCGGTTTGGGCGCAAGTAATCTCTGTGGCGGCCATGATTACTCTGGGTATATTCCTGGTTCCGATGATGATGGGTTCCCCCGAGAGTTCCTTCGATGTAGCCGATGCGCTCTCGGATGTACAACGGGTAGAACAAGCGGTCATCGCTGAAACTGAACCGCAGAAAGCTGTGACGATGGCAACAGCCTCTGCACCCGCAGAGGATACGGCTACACTATTTTCCAATGACAGTGCGGCAGCCGTGCCAGCTGCCGAATCCGCTGCGGATAGTGCAGTGGTAGCAGATGACCGGGTGATTGATTTAAAGTCGGCACGGCAGGTCGGGGGCAGTGCAGGCATTGTTGAGAGCGATGAACAGGCGTTGAGTTTAAAGTTGGAAAGTGTGGCTCAGATTACTGAACAGAGGCCATACCGGGCAACACAGACATCTTGGATCGAAGAAATTGAATCGGCCAGTGATGCCGATGATCGCAATAAAGTGCGTATCGAAATGCGCTGGTTTCGGCGCGTGCACCCAGATAGTGACTGGTTGCGAGATGTGCCTGCTCGAATTCTAGAGATGGAAACCGAGCAATAACGAACGGCCCAAGAGCGACTAGCTTCCCCAGTGGCGTACTGGGCCGGTATCAATATGTACGAAATTGGAGCCACTGTAGATACCGACTCCACCGGCCTGTAAATCGATAGCGGCTTGCCGTAGATCGGATAGCGGGGTGTTCTGTAGGCGAATGTCCAATGCCTGACCTTTGACGTGATAGCTATTTTTGGCAACACCAGACGACGTTCTTCTGAGCATTTCATTCGTTGTCATACTTCGGTAGCCGGAGATAATCTCAAACGTATCTTTGCTGCCGAGAAGCCTCTGAATCTCGTACAATTGGTCAAACAATTCTGGGTCCATGACACGCGCTTCGTTCTGGCGATGATCGCGTAAGTGATAATCCAATCGGTCAAGGCTTTGAGGGATGTACTGTCCGTCGTACTTATACAACACATTGAGTTG
The DNA here is from genome assembly GCA_019634245.1 of Gammaproteobacteria bacterium. Next base: position 18,153 of record JAHQVR010000199.1, on the reverse strand, counting down.
CTCATGCGTGTGTGTATTAGCCAATCTTAATACGCATCGTTCCCGCTTTTTGATGGCAGAGGCTGCTGTGGCAGTGCGGCTGTTAAGTGCTAACGTGACCGCTCCACCAAGTGCGCATTTGAGTAAGAGTCGTCGTGATGGCTGTAGGGACATAATTTGCTCGCTCGTGCAAGTCTGATTATTGTGGCGCTCACTTTACCGAACATGGTGTACGGAATAAATGGTTTAGTTGTGAGATGAATAGCATTGATCGAGAGAGTTGAGATTGGGAGTTGCCAATCCGTCGACTGGTTCTCATCTTAAATGAGTAACAATCTATGAATGTATTAGTGATCAATTGTGGCTCATCGAGTGTGAAATACGCACTGTTTGATGCGTCAGGGACAGAGCTACTGCAAGGCAAAAAAGAGCGCTTGGGCGACTCAGAGCAAGGATTGCAGTCTCATGCGGAGGCGATTGCCAATGTGCTCGCTGAGCTTGATGGACACTCCATTGGCGCAGTGGGGCATCGTGTCGTCCATGGCGGAGCTCAGTGCACCGAGTCCATGCTGATAGACGCTACGGTGCTGCAGGCGATTCAGGACAATTCACCGAGTGCACCCATGCACAACCCTTATGCCTTGGCAGCGATTAAGGCGGCGCAACAACACCTACCGGACATAGTTCATGTCGCTGTATTCGACACAGCGTTTCATTCACGCATGCCTCGTAGAGCCACCACCTATGCGATCGATCAAGAGGTTGCTCAGCAGCATGGTATTCGACGCTACGGATTTCACGGAATTTCACATCAATACGCTGCCACGATTGCCGCTGAGTTTTTACAGCGGCCATTATCTGAGTTGCGCCTAGTCACGCTACACCTGGGCAATGGCGCCAGTGCTTGTGCTGTTGAGTTTGGCCGTTCGGCTGAAACCAGCATGGGCAACACCCCACTGGAAGGTCTTGTAATGGGCACTCGGTCCGGTGATGTGGACGCTGGTGTGATTTTGTCGCTATTGCGATGTGGCTATAGTGTCGATGGTATTGACAAGCTGTTGAATAGAAATAGTGGGTTGGCAGGATTATCCGGATTGGGTAATGACTTGCGAGAAATCGAAAAGGCTGCGGCTGATGGAGACGACCGAGCTCGGTTAGCGATTAATGTGTTCGCCCACCGCGCCCGAAAATATGTGGGCGCCTATGCGGCTGCTATGGGGGGGCTTGATGCGATTGTATTTACCGGCGGTATCGGTGAGAACAGCGCGAGTATGCGTTCTCGTATTTTACAGCGCTTGGAATTTTTAGGTGTGGTGATGGATGAAGATCTCAATCGGGATGCCAGTGTAATTGAGGAAGGCACGTTCGAGCGTATCACCACTGAACGTTCTAGAGTGGAGGCCATCGTGGTCAAAACCAATGAAGAATTGATGATTGCCACCGACACTCGAAAAGTGATTGAAGCTGCGAACATTCAAACTGCAGAAAAGCACATTCCGATTGCCGTCAGTGCGCGGCATTGCCATTTAACCGAAGCGACGTTTAAACAGTTGTTTGGATCAGAGGCCTCGCTGACGCCCTACAAAGATCTATCCCAACCCGGACAATTCGCCTGCGAGGAGCGCGTTAACTTGGTAGGCCCTAAGGATAGAATTGATGGGGTCAGGATTCTGGGGCCGCTACGCAGCGTGGATCAAATAGAGATCTCCCGCACTGATGAATACTGTTTGGGGGTGGATGCACCCGTTCGAGATTCGGGTAACGTCGTCGGCTCTGCACCTATAACGCTTGAAGGCCCTGCCGGAAGAGTTGTGCTGGATCAAGGTTTGATCTGCGCACGACGGCATATTCATATGCACCCCGATGACGCACACCTATTCGACGTACAGGATAAGGATGAGGTCTCTGTCGCCATTGTGGGCGGCGAGCGAGACTTGGTATTTGGTGATGTATTGGTACGGGTAAAAGACAGCTACAAGCTGGAAATGCACATTGATACCGATGAAGGGAACGCTGCTGAGTTAGGTCGGGGTGCTAGCGGGACTCTTCACCCATTTGACTCAGAGGCAGTTTACGCTGAAATGACAAACGCCTACGGCTCTATCAAGCGTTAGTAGACCCTATCCGAGCATCGGACATAACTAAGGTTTTTTGAATGCGAGTGTGGTGGTGCAGCCTCCATTCTGCACACTCTTTATAGCGACATAGCGACATTAAAATCGACCGGATTACCGTGGTCGATCAGGCGTTAGCCAGTCCGCCTACTGGATTACCCTCGGTGCGATCTGGTTGTTCGGAGATCGCTTTGACAATACCTGGAACTGGAGGCTCCATGTAGTCGGGTGGAGTCACACCAAGCGCAGTCATGATGGCTGAGGTAACGGCGATTGAGTTGTTTTCTTTGTTCGGCTCACCATGCCCTGCCAGGCTTGAAAAACCATTAAATACAAAGCAGCAGCCGCCAGGTATGTGCTGTGCCGTTGAGCCACTCATGTCTTGTATAGGTTCGACTGACAAACCAGTTTCAGCCAAAGGCACTTCCCGGTTGCCCATCGATACCGAATCAAGCTCGATATTGGTGTGTTCGACCAAAAAGGCGGTTTGGGTGTCGTTCATCGGTTTTAAGTAAGGTGATTTGCCGAGAATTTTTAGCCGTTCGCAAGCTTCTTTGAAGGCTTCAAGGCCAGCTGAGTCCGAAAACTCAACGACATATTCGGGTTCCATGCCGGTGAGTTTCTTGTAGTTTTTCATGCCTAGCATGCTCATGAACGCATCGAAGTCTTTTATGATCAACTGATTTTTAACTACTTCATGTTCTATCGCGGCCTGACCCATGCTAGCGACTACCATGATGCTGTATTCAGGATTGCTGCGGGCAAAGCGAAAGAGTTTGCCTAGCATGTAGTCTGCTTCCTGCATCGCGGTATCAATTTCCCCGGCGTAGGTATCGCGCCATTCCTGTGGCATGTTGTTCGATTCGTAATCATCTGGGAAGCGTGCTGCCCAATAGCGATGCATGGACGCTGCCACATGGTTGGCAAACACAGTGCAAAAGTCGGGTTTGGTATTTTTGATTTGCTGGAACACGACATCGAAGGTCATCAATGCCTGCACATTGCGACGTCGAATTATACGCGTTGGGTTCAATCGTTCGGACACTAGCTGCTTAACCGTTTTGAAGCAGGTGGTCGGAGTAATACCCAATCTGGGAAGATTGATGAGTAGGTGTAGAGCATCTGATTTACTGAATCCGCCGGAGCGCACGTTTCGTCCAGAGTGCTGCACTGCCATAGTGTTAATTTTCTGGAAGTAGGATAGGTAGTCCGGTGTTGTTTCATTCGTTGGAGCGAATGGATCTGCAATATAGAACTTTAAATTCTGTTTGCTCTCTGGAGGAGGAGTGGAGCCGATGGAGGCGCCAATACCAATCGTTTTGCCGGCTTTTTGGAGTAGTTCCCAAACAGGTGGGTAGACTCCTTTGCCCGGCGCGTCGATTTGGTTGTATTCCTTATAACCGTGTTTTACATCGGGAACACCGCGATGGAAGGTTTGCCAACTTAACTTTGGATGGAGCTGAATGGTGTCGGGAGTGGCGGCAATAAATCGAGCAGAGCGATTGGTCAGGGCCGCCCAATTGGAGTAAGGGTTTTGTTCAACAAACGCTTCTATGACGCGGTCAGGAACTTCGTTGAGTTCCAAGACAATCAGTTTACGGTTCACGGCTTTTGGCCCTTTAGATATCGGTATGACAGAGATAAGACAATAATAACGCCAGTTTGTTTGCTCCGTGTGATTCTGATCAACACAAACCGGTAAACGTTTGTCACCATAAATGATCTGTGGTGGCAGTCACATTTTCATTTTCACCAAAAATAGGCGATCATTCAGCCTTGCTTATCAATCGATCAAAACTCCTATGAAAAAAAATGGACTAAAAGCTCTTTGGGCAGATGGAAAGCCAGCGCTTAATAGCTGGTTGGCCATCGGCAGCCCCTTTGTGGCAGAAATAATGGCGGCCCAGGGATACGACAGTATTACCATCGATATGCAGCACGGCGCGTTGGACTATTCGCATGCTCTGGGCATGTTACAGGCGATAAGAGCCAGTGGAGTCACACCCTTGGTGCGCGTGCCTTGGCTGGATCCTGGAGCCATAATGAAGGCACTGGACGCGGGCGCCTACGGCATTATTTGTCCGATGATCAATAATCGAGACGAGGCCGAGCGTTTGGTCTCCTACATGCGCTATCCGCCCCGTGGTAGCCGAAGCTTTGGACCTACTCGTGCGAATTTCTCCGCCGGTGAAAATTATGCCGCCGAAGCCAACGATGAAGTGTTGTGTCTAGCCATGATTGAAACTGCCGAAGCGATGGAAAATCTGGAACAAATCATGAGCACGGAGGGGTTGGATGGCGTCTACATTGGACCGGCTGATTTGACTCTGGGTGTCACTAATGGTCGTTTAGCACCCGGATTCGATCGATCCGAACCGGAAATGATGGATGCCATCAAGACCATCATCGCTACTGCTAAAGCAAACCATATCTATGTTGGCCTGCATTGTGGAGCACCGAGCTATGCCGCCCAGGCCATCGCCTGGGGGTGTGACCTGACGACCTTGTCCAACGATGTGCGATTGCTCGCTGCGGCTGCTAGCGCGAGTGTGAGTGACACTCGACGATTACTGGGGCAGCAAAGTGGTGAAGGTGAAGAGGCTTCTGGTAAAACTAGCGGCTACTGAGTGCTTGCAGTGCGCTCAAGGGAATACCGACATCCAGCTGCGCGCTCACTTGTACTTCAGCTGCCAGGGCCGTTGGTTCGGGCGTCAAATTGACTAAATCTATATTCAATTCATCGACCATCACCTCCAGCCCAGCGGCGGTGTCTGGGTTTTGCAGTTGGTTTTGCAGACGCTGCTGTAGCTGTTGTAATTGAGACGTCAGATCCATAACAGAATTTTTTTCGATTGCTGTGATGATCTGATTTTCAAAAATACTGGAGATTACACTCCATAGGGGCGAATCCAATACCTTTGAGAGTTTGGTATCGACTAGCATCACCGTATTAGCCACGGGGTCTGCAACCGGAATCGATGTGAGGTACAGCGTGCCTTTCGAGGGTGATCGAACGGCGGGTAGTTCAGCCGTAAAATCTAGTTTTACCACGAGCGCCCCTTGCGTGGCAGAGAACTCCAGTGCGTCGATCAAGACTGAAACATCACCGGCCTTTGTCGTTGACTCGTAGGTGGTTCCTACTATCTGCTGCTCGGTGATTTTTTGCAGTAACGTGTAGTCAAGGCGTATCAAAACATTGAAACTGGTGGCTCCGGGTGCGTAGTCCACCCGCTCTAATACCGGTAGCGGTTTAGCCATGAAAGGCATTTCTGCAGATTCCACTTGGGTCAGTGCACTGAGAACGAACGCGACGCCCACTCGTTCCGGTTCAGCTTTGACGCCGGAAAACGCAAACCCGGTCGGCTCCAGGTTCAAATACAGAGTATCGTTTTCAAGTACCTGCAGCGGAAAACTGTAGCTGCGCCAGTGTTCTGCTAATTGTTGTCGAATGTTCTGGCAATCCACTTTATCGTTTAACGATTCGGATAGGGAGGCTAGCTGATCTCGAATAGCCTTGTCCAAATGGTCTTGCACGTTAAATTCTAGTCCACCAGCCCAGGCGACCACTGGGCTTTCCAACCATTCATAGCTGGCGTTGGTGTGAAAGACCGGACACCAGTTTTGATCCATATCGATGTTGATATCAATGCGTGTATTCAGTGCTCCGCGAAAATCTAAATCGGACAACTGCAAGGCTCTGGCTACATCGCCCTCGATACCCGCGGTGCCATAAAAATTCAGTGGCAGTGCGATGCTGAGTGCATCACCAACGCGACCGATGGTCGGTGCGGCGCGGCGTTCAACGGTATAGGTCCATTGTCCCGTACCGCATAGCTTGAGCCCAATAACCTTTCGACATTCACGCTTGGTTCCGGTGCCGCTATGGGTGTCGGGTAATTCACTGGCAACGAAGCTTGTCAGATCGTCGAAGGTGATACGAGCACGAATGCCCATTTGGCTCGTTGATTGAGCGCTGGTTGCTCTTGTATCGGCGGGTAATTCCGACGGCGGCTCAGATACCTCTACCGGGCCAGAGTCTTTTTGACATCCAGCCAGCAGGGCAATCGACAGCAGTAGCAGGAATGATATAAGTGCCGCCGACGCATGTTTAAACATCTAGTTTAAGGGTGGACGATTTACTGGCCAGAATTTTACGTTGATAGCGTGACTGAACTATATCGGTGAGCACTAATACGCCAATGACAAAATAAAACGTAGTTTTGCTCATAGGTTCTACTGGGTTGCCGAACAGTTTTATGTGCGCGAGATGTCCGCCTTCGCTGATCAGCATGATTCCCACAATGAATAATATAAACAGCCCCAGTACTTCATACATGCGGTTCTTTTCAAGAAAACTCGACACTCGGTCTGCTAGCCAAATCATCAACAGACCACCAATTATAATAGCGGTGGCCATCACCCAGAAAACATCCGTTAGAGCCATTGCACTTAGTATGGAATCGAATGAGAACACCAGGTTCATTAACACTATCCAGAAGATGATCATACCCAGAGATTTCGGCTTTTTGTCCTCATTGTGTACGTCTTCAAGGCTCATCATATGCAGGACTTCCTTAGTCGCTGTGTACAAGATGAATACACCGCCGACCAATACAATGAGACTGTGTATGTTGAAGGTACTTTGAATCCAGCTTCCGATATTGATGCTAAAGATGGGATCCTGAACGTATTTGATGAGCGAAATCAAAGCGAACAACAAAATAATTCGCAGAATGATCGCCATGCCAATACCCATCTTTCTAACCCAGGCCTGCTTTTCTGCTGGCGCTCGTTTGGATTCAAGAGAGACGTACAGCAAATTGTCAAAGCCTAATACTGCCTGCAGCAGGATTAAGGCTCCCAGCGTCGCAAAATTTTCTATGCTGAGTATGCTTTCCATTCGGTCCTCGTGAATTAATGGTTAGTGCGTCTGGATGGTGCATGCAAATTGATGCCGCAATTTTAGAGCAATGCTGCGACAGGGCAAAGCATCAATCTCACTGCGATGCTCTGAAAATGATCTATTGTTGTTCAATCTTAAATTCATTCACATTCCTTTTGATATTTGGGATACCACTTTCTCGGATCACTTCTACACTCTTTTGTCAAATTACTGACTGTACGGATTGGATAAGTGAACGTTGGACGTCTGATTCCACTGGCGCTGTTGTTCTGCCTGACCTCAAAAGTGGCACTTGGTCAAGCACCCACGACGCCGGGCAATTTGCGAGTAGTGTTTTATTCACCCAATGTTGCTGAACTATTTTGGGATGCAGCCACCGATGATCAGTTGGTGATCGCCTATCAAGTTAAGCGTAACGATATCGATCTGCACCTCGGTAATGGCCGAAGTTATTTTGAAGCGAATTTACCACTCAACCAAACCTTCCAGTATGAAGTCTCCGCCATTGATAACAGTGGAAATCATGGAGCTCCAGCGCGATTGCAGGTCTCAACTGCCGCTGGTGGCGGAAGCTCGAGTGAAGTGGCTACGACAGTTGATACCGAACCGCCCTCGATTCCAGCTAACTTACGCCTGGCCCGTTATTCGTCAACCGCTATTGAGTTGTTTTGGGATGCGTCCAGGGATAACGTGGGTGTGGTGGGTTATGAACTGTCGAAAAATGGCGTATCTCTTGGTATTCGAGATGCACACAGTTTGTATGAAGGAACGCTCAACCCCAATCAAAACTATCGCTATGAAGTGGTCGCGGTGGATGGCCAGGGCAATCGTAGTGGTGCAGCTCATGTTGAGGTCTATGGCGATTCATCCGGCTCGAATCAGGGCGTTTCTACTAGCGGCAGTGGTTTTAGCTTATCGCTAGAGACGGACCGCGTGTCTGTGCAAGAAGGCGACGACACGATACAGCGTATCCCGTTGCGAATTCAAAGACATTCTTCGACAAACTCCATTCGTTTGAGTGTTCATGGCCAGAGTCCAGCAGATTTAACGAATTTACCTGTTTGGCTCGATCAAGAAGTGCTGGACACGGGCACGCTAACCAGTGATTTGTACATTAAGCTGGAGATTGGTATGGCTTCGCTGCAGCATCATGAACGCTATCTGCTTATCCGGGCTACCGATGGACAGACTACGCAGGAGCAGAGACTCATCGTAAACGTCACACCGGTGGCTGCCCCGGATATTTACTTGCTGATCGGACAAAGTAATATGGAAGGTTATTCGCAACGCGGTGCGAAGGCTGCATGGTCTGGCGGCGTCGATCAACCCAATGACAGAATTCGACAGCTGAATGTCCAACCTAACAGTCTAAGTGTGTTTTATGAAGATTGGCTATTCACGGATGAAGCTAGCAATATTGGTTCTCCTCGGTATATTCGCGCTGAAGATCCGTTGCATGAACCTCAAGGCTGGGGTCAACCATCTAAGGCTGGCGACTTTATCGGCTTGGGTTTGTCATTTGCAAAGGCTGCTTTGCCGCACACAGCCCAGGAGATTTATCTGGTACCGGCGGCTTGGGGTGCCAGTGGATTTTGTCGAAATGCGTTTGGGCCGCTGGGCTGGAATGGGTATGGCACTGATCATCCCGAGCTGGGTGATACGCGATTAACCGATCGGGCATTGACTCGTTTGAATATGGTGTTAAACGACACAGGCGGTATTCTGCGCGGAATACTTTGGCACCAGGGTGAGGCTGACTCCAATAACTGGCACTGTGCTTCCCAGTACGCAGAAAACCTTGCCAGAATGGTGCAACGGCTTAAGACGGATGCAAAAGTCGACCGGCGGGGTTGGGTCGCCAGGGGCGCCGATGGAAAAGTACCCTTCATTGTGGGCACCATGTCAAAAGGCGGCGCCTTCAGCCAGTTTGGGGAGATAAAGAATCAAGTGGATGCCGTGCACCGCAATATAGCGAACCTGATTCCTTATAGCGACTATGTCAATGCCGATGATCTGGTGCCGCCAGCCTATCCGTGTGGTGATGGGTCCTGTATACATTTTGGCGCTGAGGCACTGCGAGAGATGGGTTTTCGCTACTATTCCGCGTTACGTCGAGTAAACTCCTCTGAATGAATCAATCCGTATCTTTAGTCGCAGACATAGGTGGCACTAATATCAGGCTCGGATCCGTTGCCGCTGATCGAAAGCCCACCAAGATCCGTTCATACCGCTGCGCTGATTTTCCCGGTCTCGAGGCAGCGATTGACCAATATCAGCTAGATGCTGAAGTCGCGTCTTTTGATCAGGCTGTGGTTGCGGTGGCGAATCCGATCACGGGTGACAAGGCCGAACTCACCAATAGCGATTGGGAGTTTTCTATCTCGGCCGTGAAGTTGCGCTATCAATTATCTGAATTCAAAGTCATTAATGACTTCACTGCGTTGGCCTTGTCGCTGCCGCTGCTCGCAGCGGATGAACTGGCTGAACTTTATGTGCCCGCCACTGGTGAGCACCCAAAGCAGGCGACCAAAGCGGTATTAGGCCCTGGTACAGGGCTCGGGGTATCGGGCTTGATTTACTGTGAGCTGGCCATGTCAGCGGCAAACTCTGATGCAGTTGCACCAGAGGTTGAATCAGCCTTATGGCAGCCGCTGCAAGGCGAGGGCGGTCATGTCACGATAGCTCCTCACAATGACCGCGAATGGGCGATAGTAAAAACAATTTTGACTGATGCGGATGTCACTGATCATGTCTCTGCTGAGCGTCTGTTATCAGGGCCCGGTTTGGTTCGACTGGCTCAGGCTATTGCGCGCTTGGACCAGGTCAGCATCGATGTCGACTCTCCTGCGGAAGTCGTAGCCAAAGGCATCGCGGGTGATTGCCCGGTGTGTGCCGAAACTCTGCAAGTGTTCTGTGGGCAATTGGGTAGCCTGAGCGCTGATTTGGCCCTGTCTCTGGGGGCTGCGGGTGGGGTGTATATTGGCGGTGGAGTGACTCCCCATCTTTCGGATTATCTAAAAACATCCGATTTTGTGAAGCGATACCTGGCTAAGGGGAGGATGGAAAAATTACTACGTTCGATGCCTGTATACATGATTCAATCGGAGAATCCTGCTCTTTTGGGTGCGACACAGCTAATCAAACCGTAGATCGCACGCGATATCCTCTGAGCAGCTGCTGAGGTCGACACTTGAAATTTGGGTATTGCGCCAATATTTAATACCTCATCTATAGGATAAACCCAAGCTTGCTGAGGAACACTCATGACTGCTCATCGTTACGATCCTTTTATCAATCTGGACGGTTTACATCGTTTGTCTGAAGAATTCGGTCGTATGGTGGAGGGGGATTGGCTGAACCCAGACCGCACGGCTAAAGCTCGTCGTGATTGGCGGCCAGCGGCTGATACCTTTTTTACAGATGATGCTTGGAAGATTGTGATCGATCTGCCGGGCGTTCTACCCACCTCCGTCGAAGTATCCGTTCAACAACACGAACTTATTGTCTCTGGTGTCAGAGAAGCTCACGATATGAGCGGGACTGAAGATTCTCAGGTTCGCCGTGAACGTCCCTCTGGCAGGTTTGAACGACGCTTTGATCTGCCTGATAACGCTGATGACAGTGCAATTACCGCCAAGGGTGAGCAGGGCGTTTTAACCATATCTGTACCGCTTGGCGCGTCTACAACCGCAAAATCGGTCGATATCAACTGGACCGCTTCTTGAGTGATAGACAAACGCCTGTCAGTTGAGGTTTAATTCTGCGCCTATCCACTGAGTAGCAGCTGCTATGACTAACTTAATTGACGGCAAGGCGTTTGCCGCGACGCTTCGCGAAACTCTTGCCGCTCGAGTTGCAGCCCTGAAATCCAAACACGGTGTTACGCCGGGTTTAGCCGTGGTTTTGGTGGGTGAAGATCCTGCCAGTCAAGTGTATGTGCGCAATAAAGGCAAACAAACCTTAGAGGTGGGTATGAAATCGGTTGAGCATAAGCTCGACGAATCCACCACTGAGCAGGCATTGTTGTCGTTAATTGATGAGCTGAATCAGGATGAGGAGATACACGGTATTCTCGTTCAGCTACCGTTGCCTGATCATATTTCAGAAGCGGCTGTCATCAATGCTATTGACTATAAGAAAGATGTGGATGGCTTCCATCTAACCAATGTGGGGCTTCTTAACACCGGTGGTGCTGGTGTTGTACCTTGCACGCCTCTGGGGTGTCTGATGATGTTGAAGGATCGACTCGGCAGTTTGTCTGGGAAATCGGCGGTGGTGTTGGGCCGTTCTAATATCGTTGGAAAACCCATGGCCGCTTTGTTGTTAAAAGAAAGCTGCACAGTGACCGTCGCGCACTCTCGAACCCAAAACCTTGAGGAGCTTTGTCGTTCCGCAGATATTCTTGTGGCGGCTGTAGGCAGGCCAGAAATGGTTCCTGGCGATTGGATAAAACCTGGCGCTGCGGTTATTGATGTCGGTATAAACCGCATCGAGCGCGATGGTAAGCAGAAGTTAGTGGGCGACGTTGATTTTGCTTCAGCCTCGCAAGTGGCCGGGGCCATTACTCCAGTACCGGGTGGGGTAGGCCCGATGACTATCGCTTGCTTACTGCACAACACCTTTCAGCAAGCCTGCCGGCAACATGGTGTTGAGGTCGACTAAATAGACTGTCCGCTGGGTTGATTCTTGAGTGGATAGACCGCATCGGTCATCCACATCCCTTCGAACTCACCAAAGGTTTGTTTTCCGAGCCGGAATAAATAGCCATGCTCAGTTCCGGCGTTTGATAAAAACCAGACTTTCTGCAATGCGACGTTGTCATCGATTTGCATCTTGCCAAAACGTGTGGCTTGATGATTCAGCATATCGCCAAAACCGACTTTGATCATTTGCTTGAACCGCTCGATTGGTCCAGTGTTGCGTTTGTTGTTTGGTGAGGCGAACTGAAAGACAAGTTCAATGCCGTTGTCGCCCAGGTCTTGTCGATTGTTTTTGAGCGCATCAACCACAAACTGAACAACTTGTTCTGGAGAGTGTTCGGTGCTGGGTTCTACGGCGTGTACGGTGGGCAGCATCAGCAGGGCTGCCACTATGGACAATAGAGTGTTGCGAGTTAACGTTTTCATGGTGCCTCTCCACTGAATTGCAGCCGACTTGGCTATTATTAACCACTACTAGTATCTACTGATACGTTTCATTGTGGCAAGTTGGACGTTTTTGGCCCAGAATATTGATTATGCTTTGGTGACGAGCTTTAGCGAAAACCGGATATGGTCTTCAAGAATCAATTACATAGGCTTCTCCTGTCGCTGGTTGTGATTCTCTGCGCGCATGCGCTCAATGCGGCCGCGAACCAGCAGTCTCTGGATCTTTCGGTACCAGACCCCCAATTGCATCAAACGCTCTCCCTGGACGATATCCGTCATCTTGCCAGCCGAACTGGCTTTGGTGTATCTGCACAAGACATACAGCGTTTTGCAGGATTGACCAAAGCGGAAGCGATCGACAATATTCTGACAAGTTTCACTGAAGAACCGTACTTACCGATGCCTGAGTGGGCGCTCAACGTGTCTCCCAAACATTGGATGAAACCAGATTTAGATCAGGAATCCCGTCGGCAATTCAATCAGGCTCGAGATCGCGAGCTCGCTCAGTTACGACAGTGGTGGATCAGCAACATGCTGCAAACGCCGTCACCCCAAACCGAACGTATGGTGCTGTTTTGGCATGATCACTTTGCTACCAGCTATAACGGCTTGCACGATGGCAGCATCCTGGTGGCTCGTCAGAATCAGCTGTTTCGCCAGCAGGGCATGGGGTCGTTGGAGCAACTACTGAAGTCGATGATCAGAGACCCGGCACTACTGTTGTATCTGAATAACAACCAGAATAAGAAAGGCAAACCGAATGAAAATCTGGGCAGAGAATTACTCGAATTGTTTACTCTCGGAGAAGGCAACTACCAGGAAGCCACTGTCAAGGAGGCTGCTCGCAGTCTAACCGGTTACACGTTTGGTGTACTGGCTGATAACCAATTCCGTCTGGAACCGTGGAACCACGACAGTGACGATAAAACACTGTTTGGCGTGGTGGGTAAGCATAACGGAGATGCTCTTGTTGAGCTTATTTTGCAACAGCCGGCGGCTGCAGAATTTATTGTAGGGAAATTCTGGTCTGCGTTTGTTTCTGATCAGATTCCCGGTGAACAAACACTTCAATCATTTTCCAAGCAGTTTCGCGATAGCGGTTATAACATCACTCTACTGTACTCCAACCTGTTATCCAGCACGGCCTTCTGGCATCGAGATACTCGAGCCGCGTTGATTAAATCCCCGGTGTCACTGGTGGTGGGTACTGCAAGATCGCTGGATTTTCCAAAATCTGATTGGCAACAAATGCCGAGTATCGTGGCGAAACTGGGTATGAATTTGTTTGCTCCACCAAACGTCTCTGGTTGGTCTGAGGGGGAGGCTTTCGTCGCACCGGGTCGATTACTGGGTCGCTATCGCTATCTCAATGATGTGGCGAACGGAGCAAAGAAAAAACAAGGCAATGCATCGCTTGCGAAACACTCTACGGCGGCGGGTTCGAGCATGATGGCGGGTTCGATGCAAGAGGGCCAGATGCAAGAGGGCCAGATGCAAGAGGGCCAGATGCAAGAAGGCCAGATGCAAGAAGGCCAGATGCAAGATACCGGGATGATGGATGCTAAGGCAATGTCTGGAGTGGATCTTTCCGGTGTCGTTCAAGTTAAGCTGGCAGCTGAAAACTATCAAGGCGTTGCTGAATACCAAATAGACGTTCTAAAGGGTAAAAAGTCGTTTTGGCAAAGCCGACGGTTGCGTATGGACGTCGGGCATGACACGGAAAAATATGGCCGCATTCAAAGTGACAGCAGCCTTCCCTGGCAGACCGTTCGCTTTGATTTGGGCGCCGAACTGGTTGCCTCTGCCACCGCTATTCGGGTTCGCTTTTTAAACGATCATGCTGGTAGCGATGGCGATCGCAATCTGTATGTCAGTGGTGCTCAAATTGGCCTTAATTGGGTTGATGCTGCTACCGGTACTCAAAAAAGTGGCTGTGAACCAGAAAATTCTGCCTATAGCGGCAATTTGTACTGTGCCGGGTATGTACTCATGCCAGTAGCTGATGGTCGGCCGATGCAGCCGTATTCTGACAAAATCCACGACTACTCGGCGTCCAGCGCGCATTTGGTGTGGGTGAATAATCCTAAGCCGGGTAAAGGAACCCGCAGAGTTCATATCGCATTGGCAGATCTCGTTACACCCTATAGCTCATTCGATACCTTTTCATTTGAGCTGCTGCAAGAGAGAGATGGAAAGTTCTATCTATCTTTAGCGAATTTTAACTGCGCACCGGATTGTTTGAAGGAATGGCCAGAGTGTGCGTGGGAGGCTGAAGGATTGGCAGACCTTAAATCCATTTCAGTAGCGTTGGTGCCAGATTCCAACGATGGGCGCTACTGTCACTATAAAAGCTTGAACGCAGAGGATAAAGAGCTCGTCAGCGTGTTGTGGATGAGTGCCGGGGATTTACTGGGTCGAGTAAAGAACACCCGTCGAGGACAACGGCGTGAAAAGCCTTTGAGTGCTTGGTTAAAACAAAGAAAACAGATTCGCTCACATCTGAGTGAATCGATATATGCAAGTGCTACAGAGCGAGTACACGTTGACGCAGCGCTAGCTCCTGCGGTAACAAAAAGCTCTGATGTCGTCGCCCCTGTCGTCGCTCATACTAATCTGGCGTCACTGCACGCTGCATTGGCTCAACAGGGGCTGGTTTTAGAGGATCTGTTGTTTCCGGGGTTGGATAGGGCGCTGGCAACCGAACTGCTCGCAGGTTCGGATCCCGCGCTGGAATGGGAAACACTGTCAGTGAGTGAAAAACTTGACTCAATCCTGCGTCATCCACTGTACCAGGTTCACTAGGAGCGCCAAATGAACAGACGCGATTGGCTTAAATTGATCTCATGGGCTGGCATTATTCCTATCATTGGTCCTGCCGGACGAATATCTTCCGCATTGGCGACCTCAGGGCCTTCACTGGGTAAACGGCTTGTATTAGTTGAGTTAGCGGGCGCGAACGATGGTTTAAATACGTTGGTGCCTTTTCGGCACGATCAGTACCTTAAGCTGCGGCCAAATTTAAGTTTGGCGCAGTCCGAACGTATTGAGCTAGATGCAGAATATGCGCTGCATGATGGGCTTAAGCCGCTGATGAAACTTTGGCAAAAAGGCCAGCTTGCTTGGGTGCATGGGTTGGGCTACCCCGTACCCAACCGATCTCATTTTAAGTCAACGGCACTTTGGGAGACCGGTGGTGATGGAAATGCTGAGAGACGCAGCGGCTGGGTGACGCACGACATAGAGCATAAACTGGGCAAACACCAAGTCGATCCTCACGGCATCAGCCTGGTGGATGACATGGGCATCTTTACCAGCGATTCGGGCAATTGGCTGTCTTTGAGTAATCCAGAGCAACTGCGGGCGGCTAAGCATCAATCATCTCCAGATATAAACACTGATCTTCCAGCGTTATCGCGGGTTGCCGATCAAATGCAAACCTTAGATGCATCGCTTTCCAGTCTGGGAGAAAAGCTTCAACATCTTCCCGATGTGCAGCGCTTACCGGGTGGAAACTTAGGTGGACAGCTGCAACAGGTTCTGCGATTTATTCGGGCAGAGGTGGATACGCCCGTGTTTCGAGTGCGTTTAGGTGGCTTTGACACCCATGCGAATCAATTGGGGCGGCATGAACGACTCATGAATCAACTGGGTAACGCGCTGGCTGGATTTAGCCGAGTTCTGATTCAAGACGGGGAATGGGATAACACATTGATAATGACCTACTCAGAATTTGGGCGTCGGGTCGTGGAGAATCGTTCGGGAGGAACCGATCATGGAACCGCCGCTCCGCATTTACTGATGGGCGGCACCGTACAAGGTGGTTTGTATGGGAAGCATCCAGACTTGGATGCCCTCATTGATGGTGACATGCAGTACACCACCGATTATCGAGCGTTGTATCGACAGGTGCTGGCGAATTGGTTCGGTGTGGGGAACAACGAATTCAATGCCTACCGAAACGATGCATTGAATTCGCTGTTACGGGTCTGAAGATCTGCGCTTTGAACACCCTAGGCTCAGTGCCTAGCTTTTGAGAAATTTTGCGCGTGTAGAACAGCCATTGTTGCCAAATTGTGCAACTCCATAGGTCACTAGTCCAGAAGATGATTTTCCGCCCAGAGTGCCTTGGATGATCATAGTTCTCTGGCCTTTTGTTATAGATTCGAAGGATTGGGCAGATTCTCGAGCAACTCCCTTTAATGGAATTTCAAACCGCATTTGTCCTCGGCTATCGACAAATGCTGTGTGATTTTGGTTGTTTAGGCGAAGCCTTGCTTGACCGTTGGACACCTGAAGATTGAGCTCTCCTGACATATTAGGACAAGTAAACACCCAGTTCTGTATGTTTTGTTTCTCAGGGGCGTCGAGCATCGCGATTTTCCAACGGCCATCGAAACTTCCAGAGGTATCTCGCTTGGCTTCATCAACAGGTTTACTAACCATACTGGAGCATGCCGATAGCGCAAGAAGGCATACAGCCGTAGTGGCCAAAGAGAGTTTTTTATAAGTGATCATGATGTGGTTCCCCGATATTGAATTGAACATTGAACGTCAGGGCTTAAGAGAATGGCAGTACTCCGCGATAGCCTTTCCGGCTCGATCCAATCGAGCATCGTCAACGCAAAGGCCAATTCGTACCAAGTGCTTACCTGTAGCTCCGAAGCCGTTACAGGGAAGAACGGACACCAAATGTTTATTTAACAGACCTAAGGCAAATTCATACCCGCTTAGCTCAAATTTTTGGGTGTCGAGCAGCAAAAACATACCCGTTCCTGAATCCAACACAGCGCCGACAGGTAGTTTGGCCAAGTGTGCTTTCAAACGCTGCCGACGCCCGTTGAGTAATTTTTCGATGACTCTCGGGGTGTTTTTGGCGTCCTCCAGGGCCACCACAGCGGCGTCCATAATGAACGGTGGCAGGCCGTAGTGCATACACATCGAAAGGTTGGTCAGGTGCTCGGAGAGTTCTAATGGCGCTACAGCCCAGCCCAATCGCCAACCTGTCATACGATGTGATTTGGACAAGCTTCCCACGGTAATCAGAACTTGCTCTGCACCGGGGAGCGATTGCGGCATTTGTTCAGGACTCATGCCGACAATATCTGCGTAGACGGCATCGTGAACCATCCAAATATCGCGCTCGACGCACAGGTTCACCAAGGCTTGCCACTGCTTACGTGTGTAGCAGTGTCCCATCGGATTGTTGGGTGAGTTGAGCACTAGCATTTGAGTGTTGTCATTGATCGCGGACTCGATGTCCGAAACCGTTAACTCATAGTTGGACTGCGATCGAAGTGGTACAGAGACTACTTCCGAGCCAGTGGCAGAGAAGGTGGTTTGGTAGGTGGTGTAGTAAGGCTCAGAGAGTATGACCTGCTGGCCGTGTTCAAGTAGTACTTGAGACACTGCGAATAATGCATTCTGTGCACCGGCGTATATGACGCACTGTTGAGCAGAGACCACTTGTCCACTTAAATGTTGGTGATATTCCGCCACGGCCTGACGTAGGTTGGTTTGGCCGGCGACGTCGGTATAGTGATGATGACCGTTGCGCAAACTAGATATGGCTGCGTCGACCACGCAGGAAGGGGTTGATTTATCAGACTCCTGGCCGATGCTAAGCAGGATGACATCTTCACCGTTTGATAGGCGTTCTAACGCTAGCGAATGAACTTCCCAAGGGTCCCGGCCGGGTTGATCTGTATCGGGAGAAATACGTTGGGTCAATGAGGAATAACGCATGCTGGCAGTATAACGGGAGCACTGTCTGCGCGGTGTATAAAAAGGGCGTGTAGTGTTCCATCTGTGTGGTGCATAAAAAGGCCGGTTAGCGCTCCTTCTGTGCTGTGTATAAAAAGGGCCGGTTAGCGCTCCTTTTGTGTGGTGTTTTAAAAAGGCTGGGTGGCGCTCCTTCTGTGTGGGGTTTTAAAAAGGCCGGTTAGCGCTCCTTCTGTGCGGTGTATAAAAAGGGCCGGTTAGCGCTCCTTTTGTGTGGTGTTTTAAAAAGTCT
>JAHQVR010000198.1 GCA_019634245.1 Gammaproteobacteria bacterium | reverse complement strand
TCATGTAAGTCGACCTCATTTTCTAATGTGCAAATGAATAAACTCAATTAAAGCATTCACCGTAATTCTTAAGCGGCAGATGTTAGCACTCGGCATTAGCCCTTCGTTGATTAACACCACTTAAGGCCAGACTGGAGAGCGGAATCGACCGGCAGAACCGGAAAGTTTAACTATGCCAAGCTCGCCAGCGCTGACGTCCAGCCTGAATCAACAGGAGCCTGGATGCTATGAGTTTCGCCGGACCACTGAAACGACAGCTCGCTCGCATGTAAATACAGTCGCTCCAAACCGGTCTGTCGAAACGCCGTGTTTGTCGCATTCTGCCCGTAGCGGGTATCACCCACCACAGGATGTCCAGCCGATGCAGCGTGCACTCGAATTTGATGAGTGCGGCCCGTCTCTATTGATACAGCCATCAACGTGGCCAAGTCAAAGCGCTGCTTCACTAGAAAATGGGACACAGCCGGTTTCCCCTTGGGATCCACCACGACTCGACGCTCACCGGCTGTCTCCACATTTTTCAACAGAGCTAGATTAATCGTTTGGGAGTTTTCAGCCCAACGACCCGCCACTAAGGCTAGATAGTCTTTCTTCACTTCATGATCCCGGAAAAGTGCTTGCATCGATCGACATATACCCCGATCACGCGCAACAACGAGCGCACCACTGGTGCCGCGGTCTATTCGATGAACCAATTCCAGCTGCGGTTGCGCCAGACCCTGGCGCAGCCCGTCGATGGCACCAAACACCAATCCACTACCTTTGTGGACCGCTAGACCAGCCGGTTTATTGACTACCAGAAAATCCCGATGCTCATAGATCACCGAATTAGCCAAAGCGTCTGCCAGGGCCTGAGGCACAGTTACTGGCCCTTGTGGTTTCAAACGAATCGGCGGAATACGCACTTTATCGCCGGATTGCACTCGAACCTTCGGCTTCACCCGCCCACTGTTGACGCGCACCTCACCGCTACGGATGATCCGATAAATGTGGCTTTTCGGCACACCAGAGCAGCGGGCCAGCAGAAAGTTGTCTAGTCTTTGACCGGCTTCTGCGTCTGTGACCTCCACGGTCAAGGCCCGTCTGTTCGCCTGTTCAGAATTTTGCATGGTTGTTGCTTGATCAGTTGGACTGGCTTAGCGGCCAGACGGCCAGAAAACAGGCTGGAAAATAATTGTTCCATTGCCGAAAATGCCCGTCACTGCTATACTAGATAGTCGGCTGGGGTTATGGAAATCAGCCACTTGCGCGCCTCTGTTGATAGTTTATAAAAAGGCGCCCGATCAAGTCTTACGAATCAGTTTAGACAAACAACTTAACGCACATCTTCGGACGGACGCACCGGGTAAAGATGGGCGTAACTGAAAGCTGCGGTCAACAATTACACCGGCAGCTTTTACAACATACACATAACTAACGGATCGCTCAAGCCAACCTACTCATGGCCCAACAACCACATTCCCAGGCATATTCAAACGTATTTTTTGCCTCGCTTTGCGTCAGCGAAGAAGTCGTGGTGTTCGCGCTGAACAGCGCTTGCGACGAATCCGAACCGGATACAAACCATAATGAAAAGAATGTTAATCAACGCGACTCACGAAGAGGAGTTGCGCGTTGCCATAGTGGATGGTCAACGTTTACTTGATATTGATATAGAGCATAAACAACGAGAGCAGAAAAAGTCCAACATATATAAAGCAGTCATTACCCGTGTAGAACCTTCACTTGAGGCCGCGTTTGTCGACTACGGTGCTGAACGACATGGCTTTCTTCCATTCAAGGAGATCGCCCGGGAATTTATAAAAGACAGCAAGAAGAACGATGGTGGTCGTCCCAATGTAAAAGATGGGATAAAAGAAGGCCAGGAAATCGTTGTCCAAGTAGAGAAGGAAGAACGCAGCAATAAGGGCGCAGCGCTAACGACTTTCATCAGTCTGGCTGGCCGATTCCTCGTACTCATGCCCAACAACTCCCGCGCCGGCGGTGTGTCACGACGCATCGAAGGTGATGAGCGTTCTGAGCTAAAAAATGCGATGGCTGGGCTGGTAACGCCTGACGGTATGGGAACCATTGCCCGTACTGCGGGTGTAGGGCGCACTACCGAAGAACTTCAATGGGATTTAGATTATCAGGCTGAAATTTGGGGCGCTATCGAAACCGCCGCCGCTGATCGCAAAGCCCCTTTCCTGATATACCAGGAAAGCAACATCATCGTGCGGGCACTTCGAGACTACTTTCGTAGTGATATTGGCGAAATCATCGTTGATGAGCAAGCCACATTTGACCAAGCAAGCGGCTTCCTGAAGATGTATATGCCGCAGAACATCCGCAAGTTAAAACTGCACACCGATGATGTTCCGCTGTTTAACCGTTACCAAATTGAATCGCAGATCGAATCCGCCTTTAATCGCGAGGTGCGGCTACCGTCGGGTGGCGCACTCGTGATCGATCACACCGAAGCTTTGGTGTCGATCGATATCAACTCAGCGCGCGCAACCAAGGGTAGTGATATTGAAGAGACAGCGGCGAACACTAATTTAGAAGCCGCCGATGAAATCGCTCGCCAATTGCGACTGCGGGATTTAGGCGGTCTAGTGGTAATCGATTTTATTGATATGCTCGCCAACAAGAACCAGCGAGCGGTTGAAAATCGCTTACGCGATGCCTTGAAGCACGACAGAGCGCGGGTGCAAATCGGTCGGATATCCCGATTCGGGTTGCTGGAAATGTCGCGCCAACGCCTACGTCCTTCTCTGGGTGAAACCAGCGATGACGTTTGTCCTCGGTGTCATGGCAGCGGCACGATTCGTTCAGTGGAATCTACGGCTCTATCGATTCTTCGTCTTCTGGAAGAAGAAGCCATCAAAGAAAACACCGGTCAGGTATTGGCCGATGTCCCTGTGGATATCGCCACATACCTGCTCAACGAAAAACGCGTTAACTTAAATGACATTGAAACGCGGAATGAGGTCACCATTCTTATTGTGGCGAACACCACGTTAGAGACTCCAAACTATTCACTGCAACGAGTGCGTAGCAGTGAGGATCAGCACGACGTTAACCATAAGAAGAGCTACGAACTACCTACAGAAACGTCGGAAAGCTACACTCCCAGTAATTCGATGGAAAATCGCACCAAGCCTGAGGTGGCAGCAGTAAGCACAGTTATCCCAGATGTGCCAGCGCCCGTACCAACGGTTACCAGCGCGGCGGTTGAATCTGGTGGCGGCTTGAAAAAGATTATCGGCAAAGTCACCTCACTGTTTGGTGCCAAAGGCGAAGAAGAAACCGCCGCCGAAACGGCTGCGACGGCTGAAAAATCAACCCAGGGACCCTCAAATAAAAGTAATCAGAACCGCAACAACTCGAACAACCGAGATAACCAGTCACGTCGACGCGGCGGCCGACAGTCACAAAAAGGTGACAAGCGCCGCGGTGGTAACAATGACGCTCGCGGTGACAAACGATCAGCACAGAGCAGCGACAAAAACGATTCCCAGAACGATCAGGAAAATCGTGGTGGTCGCGGCCGAGGCCGAGGCCGCGGTGGCAATCGGAATCAAAACCGTAACGATAAGCGTCAGCAAAACAGTCAAACACAAGAAAGCGCAGAACAGACTGACGAGAATGCTTCGCCCAAAAGCGCACGCGATGATAAGGCCAATAATGACCGGCCGAATTCGCGGCGCAACAACCGCAATCAACGAGGTCGAAAAAGAGACGCTAAAGAGTCGACTACTGAAGAGGCGTCGAAGGCGCAAGAATCAAGTGCGACCGAAAACACCCAACCGGCAGGTCAATCTGATGCTACCGGGCATGATGGCGATAATCGGAAGGCAAAAGACGGCTCGGCACGAAATTCAGATGCTTTAGAGAAAACCGCATCAATAGCTGCTGGTGGAGCGAGCGTAGAAGCCGCAACGTCCTCGATTACTGATGACAACATGGGCAACCGGGCTCCTGCACAATCGAGCGCCAGTGATGAATATTCCTCAGTGGACGAGGTCAACGGCAATACACTGGATCAAAGCAATGAGAACAACCCTGTAGCCGATGAACAGGCGACACGTCGCCGCCGTGGACCAGGTCGTCGGCGTCAACGCGTTGATAAGAAACGGCAAGCATCGACTGATACTGACGGTCCTCAATCGAGTACAGAGAACGAACGCCTCACAGACTCCAACGCCCAATTGAGAGAACAAGGGTCCCAGACGGCCTCTTCAGATTCGAAACCGGATAGTAGATCAACTGCAAACGGCAGAACCTCTAACCAAGACACAACCTCGAATCAGGCTGCATCTGCGGACAACAAAAATCTATCTGACAAGCCTACTCAGGAGTCAGACAGTCCAAAGGCGAACGGGACAACAGCAAAATCTGCCTCTTTAGATGACCAACCGGCTTCTGAAAAGATCTCTAGCAAACCTGTTAAAGCTGCAGAGAAACCGACGAAAAGTCCAGATCGAGCTCGCACCTCAAACCACTCTGCCGAAATTGACAAAACCTCAAGCTCTGTAAGCAATGCTGGTCAAAGCAACGGTAGTAAAGCAGCTAATTCGGATTCCTTTACTTCGGATGCTGATCGCTCATCGGCAAGATCAGCAAATGCAAAAGATAAAGTATCTACTGTTGATAACAAACCCAGCACCGGTAGCGATTCAACCGCTGGCAAGGCAGTGGCCAGTAGCGTTGCGGCAACAGGTGGAGCTGCCGAAGCAAGTGCAACATCCGACAAGGGATCTGATTCAGAGAACGGCAGCCGAGTATCCCAACGGCAACCGAGCCAACTCAAGAGCAGCGTAAGATCGTTAGCTTCTAAAGAATCTGGTTCGATGTCGTTTGCCTCACGAAAAGTCAGTGATGTTGACAAGGAAGCCAACGCCACAGAAAAATCGAGCGACTGACAACCCAATCCACTAACCCTGAACGCTAAGCTTCTGTGTAGCGTTCGGGGTGTTATCAACGTTACTTGTTTTCGCCTGAAGGATTGGTGAATTGATCGTTTAGCGACTGAACGAATGTCGTTGAGCGCTCAATGACCGCCTCAATTTTTTTCTCTGTTCTAGCAGACCAACCCACCGGTTCTGTGGCAAAAATCGACCGGTAGAAAGCTGTATTGAGTTTAAAGCTTTCGGTGTATTGAGATTCGTCCGATTCAGTTAGCCCCTTTAGCATTCGTTGGCGCACTAAATGACGCACAGTAAAATGTACGCCACCAATAACAATCAAGCCAACGACGATAGCACCGAACATACTGATCGGATCGGCGAACAAGCTGAGCAACAACGCAGCCAGCGCCCCGATTGTTTTAGTCGCGACACCAACTCCCAGTACAATGAGAAGTAACGCTATCAACACAATGCCATCCAGCCGTAGCACATGCGATTTAAATCGCTGATTCAACCCTGTTAGTACCGGTACGGCTTTATCCCTTATTGAAGTGGCCTGATTTTCCAATGCGCCAACAATACGATAGGATCGTTCTACTTCCACTTGATCTATTCGCGAATAAATCTCTGTTAAATCCTCATTGGCTTTAGATTCATACCGTTCGCGCAACGCTTCGTCTTCAATCTGTGGAGCGACTTCGGCGTTGTAGATGGTGTAGTACCGCCCGGTGGTAAGACCTGTTTGAGATAATGCTCGTTGCCAAGCGCTGACCACCTCTTCAGTGTTGTCCTCGCGAGCAGCGGTATCAATCTGATTAAGAATGTAGAGAAACTTCGTGCTATCAGCTCGCGATTGGGAGTTCGTTACTAAGTGGCTCAGTGTATCTTGCATGGCACCTGGCTCTGGATGCCGAGCATCGAAAAAAACCAGCACCAGATCGGATATATCCATAATGTGATCGGTGATCTTTAGAATCGATGAACGCTGCTCATCGGCATCAAAACCCGGAGAGTCAATTAAAATTTTGCCCCGCAACACGTCCGCATCGCTGACCTTGAGTTGCAGATAGGCATCAATACGCTTCCCTTCACCCTCCACCACCTTTTCAATTTCTGTACTGATTCGGTAGAACGGGAATCGCATGTCCGCATCTAACGCTATGCCCGGCAACACCTGTCCGGCTTTATCTTTGCCAAAACTGATGACGGTGAATTTATCATCAACGGCTTGATTACCGGTTTTCTGCAGCAGACCGCCTAAGTACGTGTTGATAAACGACGATTTACCGGCGGAGAAAGTTCCGAGTATCGACACCAATGGCCACCAGGCAATCTGCATCGCGTAGGAATCTGAGGTAGGGAGAAGCCCCATGCGATAAGCCACACGGTCGAGATCTTTGTAGCCACCCATCACATCCAGCAGCAGAGGATTTTCCTGCTTTAAATGGGCCTTTAAGCTATCGAAACGTTTGACAATTGACTTGTCTGGTCTGACCATGTTCGTATGGGCTCAAATAGATAAAAAGATGGTGAAAACTTAAGCACAAATTGGCCCGGAAACCCCCGGTCCGAATTGAGCACAAGATGACATTGAGGCGCTTCGCTACACAAGCCCATCGCATCGAGTGTGATACTAGCAGGCTGCGTCAGCGTCACTTTGGTTTTCAACGCAAATATCACTTATCCATAGGTTTAAACACTTGTAAGATACTGTTGCATTACTTGAGAGGAGCTTGTCAAAGATGTGGATACTAACTCTGGTTCTATTGGCGGTAATCAGTTACTTGTTGATTCACGCCTTCCGCTCGGTCCGTGAATACAAGGTGTCCGAGGAATACCAACTCGACGAAGCAGATCAAACGAAGTTAGCAAAGCACACATCAGACACCTCCGGATCCGGTGGCGGTACGGGTTCCAGCGGTACGGGTTCCAGCGGTACGGGTTCCAGCGGTACGGGTTCCAGCGGTACGGGTTCCAGCGGT
>JAHQVR010000197.1 GCA_019634245.1 Gammaproteobacteria bacterium | reverse complement strand
ATAGAGCAACAGACTATCGCTGGATTCGCCATGCAAGTAGCGCGTGCTGATGAAATAAAGGGATAAAAATACGGTGGCTAGTGCTGCATACAAAATAGGCCATTGGAACATCGAGGTTCCGGGGCGCATTACCACGAGTACGCCGATGAAACCAACGCCAATCGCTATCCATCGCCGCAGGCCTACCCACTCGTTGAGTAATGGTCCGGCTAACAACGCTACGAGAAAAGGCGATGCTAGAAACAGCGTCATGGTTTGGTCCAGTCGTAAATAACCGACGGCCACAAAGTTGCTAATGGTTGCACCTGCGAGCAACAGGCCCCGAAAACCCTGAAGTGGCCAGCGGGATAAGGTATAGCGGCCCGGGTGCTTCCAGCATTGTAGAAGCACACCGCCCACTAATACATGTAGTACAAATCGCACCCAGGCCAGAAATAGAGGTTCATACCCTTCGGTAGCCAACCACTTTGCCACAGCGTCTAGCGAGGCGAACAGGAAGTAGGCCACTAAAATTAGGCCGAACGAACGAGCTGTGACCGAAGAGGAGATCGGGGGGGTCATCGCTAGCTGTACAACGCAGCTAGGCCCACAACGCCGAGCAACGCGATCGCCATGGCGATGTTTATCAGCCGTTGCCAGCGTCTATCTAGGTCTAATTTATCAATGCCGATTCCTAGGCTCAACCAAAGCAGGTGGATGGGAATCCAGATCGCGTTGAGTAAAACACACTTGGTCAGCATTTCTGTCCCAAAAGAAAAACCGGCTAGCGGAAAGCCCGTGAATACGGCCGTGTTCACTACATAGGCTTTGGGGTTGATGATTTGCAAGGTAATACCATCGAAGATACTCGGTGGCTTTTCGCGTGTAATAAAGGCGATGGACGAGCCGGCTGTCGCAATACGCAGGGCTAGATACACCAAATAGAGTGTTGAGGCGATGAGCAACACCGTCCGTGCGCCTTCATGCGCGAGTAGTAAACCCGCCACGCCAGTGATGACCGCCAATGCCACTAAGTTCGTTCCGATGAACAGTCCGATTAAGTACCGCAGGCCCGCAGTTTTACCGAACGAGGAACCGACTCCGGCGGTGGATAGTACGCCGGGTCCAGGAGTAATCAGCAATAGAAAAACGGCTGAAACAAAAGTCAGCACCTAGGTAACTCGACACAGTGGAAGCCTGCGTACTATGCCACAGCGCTGCTAGCTTGGGTGCGCGATGCTACTGGTGACGCTCTAGCGGGGAAGTGGAGTGGCCAGTACCATCACCCAATATTCGCCATATTGTGACTGTGTGTTAGTGGCACACGCAACCGCCACTTCGGTATAGGAGTCACTCATGATGTTATTGCAGTGGCCTTCGCTGGCCAGCCAATCATTCATCACCTCTTCAGTGTGATCGGGCCCTGCGGCTATATTCTCACCAACGGAGAGCCACAAATAGCCCGCGGCTTCAGCGCGGTTGTCCACATACAGTCCGTTCGAGCCCATATGATCAAAAAAGTTAGCGTCTGCCATATCCTCGGCATGGGCTCTTGCTGCATCTTCGAGTAAGCTGCTCCAACCCATCGAACTCTTGGCTGAGACATTGGTAGAGCCACACTGAAATCCCGACGTTCGAGCCTCATTGATGATCGCCATAACACTAGCTTGAATGTCTGCCGATTCAGCATCGCAGGCCGCTAACTCAGCGGGCTCAGAATGGCCATTGGCAGCGCTTTGGTTGGGGCTGCTCTCTGAGCTTTCTGCTTCTTGTGCCTCCGCAGCCTGCTCGGCAGCTTCAACAGCGTCAGCACCATGGGTGGTTTCCGACGCTGATTGTAGGAGACCGCTATTGCCACCGCAGCTGGACAGAATCAAAGCGGTTGCAGGTAATAGCATCGTTCCGAGACGCTGAACACAAGAAATACACGCGGCCATAACACACCCAGTAGTTTTAAGTTAACCAATTCACAATGGAGTATCGGCTGAATGCCAGACAAGTACAGATACCTATAGAATTTGCAATTCAAAGTGTTACCAAGGTCAGGAAAACAGGCGATACTGTGAATGTGTGGACGCTTGTATTCCGATAATTAGCATGACTATGACCATTAAAAACGTATATTTAGCCCTGTGCTTACTCCTTCTTGTGGGGTGCGAAATCACGCCTTTTTACGACGATCTGCCGGCTACACCGCAGCCATTGGCACCATCAGACGGTATCACTATCTTGAACAACGCCACGGTTACGTTTCAATGGCAATCGGTACCGCGCGCAACGTCTTATGAGTTTCACGTCTATGATTTTACGCATCAAAAGGACATGAAGTATCTGACAGTGGATTTACATCCAAGCGATATCTGTGTGGCCGATGTGTGCAGCCTAGAGAAGACCATCGCGATGGAGCCTTCTCTGCATCATGCCTGGCGAGTACGAGCGGTGAACAACGTCGGTGGATCCATATGGAGTCGATCAGGCTTCGTTGTTAACCCGTAGCGTGGCTGAGACTGGCTCACTGCGCCAATAGAGAATTTGTGTCGCCAGTATGGCGAGCAGACAATACCCAAGAAAATAATAGAATCCGTTGCCCAGTGAGGCGTCAAAGTCTACTAACCCTGTGCTCTCTTGCATCCCATTGACCGCAAGGTATGCCACAAAGATTGCCACCACGAACACATCTGCCATGGACCACTTGCTGATGGCGCTGTTAAAGCGAGCCACTCGGGTGCGGTGAGGTTCGCTTAGAGCGAATTGCGTAGCCAGAACCAAAAGTCCTTTTAATAAAGGGATTACCACGCTAAATAGCAGAATAAGCAGCGCCACAGGAATGTGGTTCGATTCGTACAGTTGTTTTGCCGTTCCCAGAATGCTTTGCGTTTTATCAAACGCATTGATCGTACCGGTGGATTTAATGTTGTCGATGACCATCTCTGCTAGCCCGCTGAAAATTGACGAACCAGATTGATTCTCTTTGATAATGTCACGCCCAACTTCCACCAGTTTTTGGCGTTCTACCGTTCCTTGGACACTGAGCATAGGTTGGGTTAGACCCGGTATGAGCAGTATGTAGGCGCACAGAAGTAGCACCAGGCCAATGGTTTTTTGCATAGGTGGGAGTAACACGCTCCAAAGAAGCGGTCAGTATAGCAACCCGATTGGTACACTAGAGGAAGAGTTAGAAGACGGATTTAAACCAGCGCTGGAGAGCCGATGGAGGGCGCGGCGCTGGTGTCGTTTTGAAGTGGTAAACCGAATCCATTCGCCGACAAGCATCATTGATCATTTGATCAGTTATGGGTTGGTTTGAGTGATAGCGATCCACCAGCTTGCGAATAGTCATGCCTTCGTTCGTTTGGGTCGAATCAGGGTCAGACGACCTTGAGGTTTCTGCGTAATCTCGCGGGGCTTGCATGCGTATAACTCGGTTACCCAAACTCTTCAGTAAAATAAAAGCGGTTATTATCAAACCACGGATCCACGGCCTGATCCAGTCAGCTTCCGATAGCTGGTTCACAAAAATCAGACCAACTTGGAGTTACTCGCTGCGTATTTGTGCAGCAATGGAGAATTTTCCGATTCGCCAGGCGGGATACAGTCCAGCTACCAGCGCTGAGACCACGGCGATGGCGAGTGCTTCTGTAACAGCACCGGGTGGAATAAGGCCTGCCATACTCCAGCCGAACGATCGCACGTTGATGACTTTGATCAGTACTTCGGACATAACCCAGCCAAGGGGTAGGGCCAAGGCGCCTGCCATCAACCCCATATAAAGCGTTTGTAGCATCACGATCTGTAGTATTTGTCGGCGCGTTGTGCCGCAGGCGCGAAGAATAGCGAACTCCTTTGCTCGTTCTAAATGTAGAGCAAGTAGTGCACTGAAAATCCCGATGACTGCCACCGCAACCGTTAGCCATCGCAAAACCCGGGTGACTTCAAAGGTTCGATCAAATATGGCCAACGATTCTTTGTGAATATCTGTGTTGGATCGATAGAGAAGAGGTTGCCGGTGTTGTTGAATCAGTGCCTTGAGTGCAGTTTCAACTCTCTGCCGATCCGCATCGGGTGACACTATTAACCCAATGGAAGCGATTGATTGTTCTGACCAATGTTGTTGATACGTGTTTATGTGCATTGTCATGCGGCCATGGCTTGACCCGTAGTCTTGATAAACTCCAGCGATGATAAAGGGCTGGTATCCTGTGAACTCTGTAAACAACTCGATCACATCTCCGGGGCGCAGTTCGTTCTTGGTGGCTAAAGGTTCACTGATAAACACAGCATCATTGGTGGAAAAAAAAGTCCAGCCACCCTCGTTTAGTTCAAGAAAATGAAAGGCATCGGGACTTCCTGCATGAGGCGACAAAACGCGTAGGTTAATCTTGTCGCTGCGGGTGGTGGCTTTGATGACAAAGCTGGTGCTGGTGTCGGAAACTCCCGGTAATTGTTCAACGGTCTTTAAAAATTCATCGGATAACGACTGCGCTGCTTGAGAGGAATCACTTTGAGGAACTGATACATAGAAATCACTCTGTAGGGTGGTCGCAAGCCAACGATCGACGGAGGTTCGAAAGCTCTCTATCATGACGTTCACGCCAAACGTCGCGGCAACTGCGATGGTGAGAGCGGCGATGGCAATGCCAGTTCTGCTTATGTTTCTCTGTACGCTACCAATAGCCATCGACACAGCGATACCCCAGGATGCTACGCGTCGATGCAGCTTCCTACTAATGATTAACGTGGCAAACGGAATCGCACAGCCGTATCCGATCAGCACCAACGTCAGAGCAATAAATCCCCAGAGTAGGGAGGTTGTGGAGAGCCCACCGATCGTTAGGCCGAGCACGATCAGGCTCGCGCCAAAGCTGGCAAGCCAAGGTAGGACTCGCTGATTTTGCGATTCAATATGTGAACGTGATGTTGCATTGATCGGATCCGTTTGTGCGGCCTCCAATGCGGCTAGTGATGCGGCAAGTAGACTGCTGCCGACGCCGAGAAAAATGCCCAGGACAGCTACTGAAGGCGGAAACCACAACTCCTGCACATGTAAGACAAAGTACAGATCATTGATGGTTTGTGTCGTTAGCGCAATTAATAGTCCCGCAATGTGATAGCCCAGAAGCAGGCCGGTGACCGATGCAGCGAGGCTGATCAACGCAGATTCGGCTAACACAGACAAGCCCAATGCGCGAGAGGTTACCCCTACTACACGCTTAACGGCATAGTTCTCTCGTCTTTGCAGAACGGCGAATGTCATAGTGTTGTGTATTAGAAACAACCCGACAACTAGGGCCAACAGACTCATGGCCGTCAAATTGATTTGGAATCCCCGAGTCATCGATTGCATACTTTGCTGTCGTTGGGATGCAGGGACTATGCGTAGGCCGGGCGGTAGTTGCGCTGCGACCGACACAGCGTCGGTCTCGTCGATCATTAAATCGATTCGATCAATGCGCTGATTTTTATTTAACAACGACTGGGCGATCGCTATATCGGTGAGTATTAAACCTTCACCAGCGGCATCGACGAGTGTGGAGAATTCACCGATCACATCCAGACTGTGCAAGACACCGCCAGAGTTCAGTTCCAAGGGCTCGCCGACCGTTAATTGAAGCTGTTCTAATGTCCTGCGGTTAACCAACACACCGTGCCGCACGGCGCTGAGCGCGTTGTTCGATTCTGAGAACGAGCGTTCAAAAAACAGTTCTGCTAGCGGATCCAATCCGAGTACGGATAGCACATTGCCTTGGTGCTCTACGTGACCTTCAATGACGGGTGCCATAAGCAGAGAGGGGAAGGATTTTCTTAGCGAGGTGTACTGTTCTTGCGGAACTCCTAGCGCACCCTCTATCTGATGGGTGGTCGCACCGTACAGTGATTGAACCGTTATCTCAAAAGCCCGTTGGGCACTTCGGTTGGTGATCAGTACGGCGGTAACAATGCTGACACCCAGAACAATGCCTAAGAAAGACAGCAGGAGTTGCAGCGGGTGCCGGCGATAAAAGCACACACTGGAGCGTAGCAGTAGAGCTACCATGCGCTGGGTTGAGTGTCCGCGCCAGACACAAGTGATCCATCCTGGATGGTGAGCACGCGATCTGCCTGCTCGGCGACTTCGTCGCTGTGGGTGACTAAGAGTAACGCACAATTGCGCTGCGCCACGAGTGTTTTGAGTAGATTTAAAACGTGCCGTCCAGTTTGGGCATCGAGATTGCCCGTGGGCTCATCAGCCAGCAGTAAGGGCGGGTTGTGAATGATGGCTCGAGCGAGTGCCACTCGTTGCTGCTCGCCGCCAGAGAGTTTGTCCGGATAGTCCGAGCCACGATCAGATAACCCGATCTTGTGCAGCATATCGTGCAAACGTTGTGCTTGTTGTTCGGGTGGAACGTTATTCAGTGCCAGTGGCAGTAGGATGTTCTCAGCCACCGTAAGCGTTGGCACCAAATTAAATGCCTGGTAGACAAAGCCGATGCGTTCCCGGCGCAGCAAAGTTCGACGTCTGTCCGTCAAGCCACGCATCGGTTGTCCAAATAAAGTGATCTCGCCGTACTGAATAGCCTCCAGGCCACTGAGTAAATTCAACAATGTGGACTTACCCGAACCACTTCTTCCTAAGAGCGCCACAATCTCTCCAGCACACAGTTCGAGATTGATGTTGTTGAGTACCGCGCGTGTGCTCTGACCTACGGGGTATGCGTGTTTCAGTGCAGAGACTGTCAACACCGGAGAGGTAAGTGAGTTGTGCAATTCGCTAGTGTTGTGGTTCTTGCTCAGCGCGGAATCCATCAGGGTCTGCTGTGAATCGTTTCAGCGTCTCCCATAGTTGAGCGGCCTGTGCTTTACCGAGCATCTTTTCGAAATGTTTGGGATGCACGTAGGCCAGATCATGAAGCGTATTAGCGTGATAACGTTGTTGCAATGGTTCCCGAGCTGTTTCTGGGACGCAAATGTGCAGCGGTGTATCTAGATAGTTCGGTTGCCAGCCCACACGCTGATAAAACGCTAAGGTTCCTTCGCATCGGGCAATGGCAATGCCTTGTAGTGAAGCTGGCAGATCGGCGAAAAACGATCCGTCGAGCACCTCTTTTTCAAAATCTACGTTGTCAGTAAGCGCTGGTTTGATTCGCCCGATGCTGGAGAAGATATCGAGTTTGAGTCGACGTTCGAGATCCACCGCGTTATCGTCACCTGTGACTAACTCGGCTGCTCGTCGTATTGGATCGGGTAAGCTCATGTCGAAATGGCGACGCCGCTTTGGGTGTTTGGAATTGCCCTGTCTGACGTAGTATACGGGTGCAGATACTAATTAAGAACATCACCAGGCAATCCATGGCCAAATCACCACCGGCACGGCGCTATAGCGCTCTTCAGAGACATCTGCACTGGTGGACCGCGGCACTGGTTCTGAGCCAATACGCATTTCAGGACGTCTTATCAGATGGGTTTGCGGTGGTCGGTCAGGGCGGATCCCCCAATGCCTGGCAGTTTTTGGTGATCACGGCGCATGTCTGGATCGGTGCGCTGCTGGTGTGTCTGGTTTGTTATCGGTTGTACTTAAAACGAAAACGCCCGGTGCCGGTTGCAGCTGGCCAGACAACGCCAAGCGTGGCTCGCCTGCTAGGTATATTCCAATTTTCCCTCTATCTGGTGGTATTGCTCATGGCCGTCACCGGAGCTGTGCACTACTATCTGGGTATCGAATCAGCATCACTTTTGCATGAGTGGGGAAAGTGGATCGTGGCGGTGATGGTAAGTCTGCATGTTCTGGCTGCCTTATGGCACTGGAAAGTGCGCCGGGATGATGTGTTTCAACGCATGTTCAAAGCCGATTCAGACCGCAATCCTGGGGCCGATCACTGATACAATACCGCCCGTTTAATAGCCTTGTGTTTGGAGAATACGTATGAGTTCCACTGAAGCCCACGGTGATAATGCCATGGTCAAGGTCATGCTGGCCGTTTTAGGAGCACTCACCGTACTCACCATCGTGTTGATGGTCGCTGCGCGATCACTCGGTGGTGAAGGGGATGGAGCTAACGATGCCGTGCTGCGGCAGGCGTTGTTGGAGCGTATCGCACCCGTAGGCAGGGTCCGAACCGAAGCACCCGCTGAGATCGTTGCAGTGGCCAGTGTTCCCAAGACCGGCGAACAGTTGGTGAATGAAGGGGCCTGCGCTGCCTGCCATGCCGCGGGCGTTGGCGGAGCTCCGGCTACCGGAGATGAGGCGGCCTGGGCAGAGCGTCGCGAGCTCGGCTTGGAAGCTCTAGTGGCCAGTGTGATCAACGGCAAGGGGACGATGCCAGCCCGGGGTGGCTCCACCTACACCGATGATGAAATCGCGTTGGCGGTTAAATACTTGGCTGGACTCGGAGACACCGATAGCGCTGGGTCTGATGCCGAACCTGAAGAAACTGCCGCCAGTGATTCTGCTAGCACCGATACCGATGCAGCGGCTGAAAGTGGATCGGCTGAGTCGATGGCCGGTGCAGCTACGGCCGCCGCGACAATGATTCCTGAAAACGTCAAAGCGACGGTTGATTCGGTCTGTGTGGGCTGCCATATCTCTGGAGTCGCTAATGCGCCGAAAATTGGTGATAAAGACGCTTGGGGCCCGCGCATCGAGATGGGCTATGACACTCTGGCCCAAACGGTGATCACCGGCAAAGGGGCTATGCCAGCGCGCGGTGCGTCGACTCTGACCGATGAAGAGTTGGTGCTGGCCGTAGAGTATTTGGCCAACAAAGAATAAGTGGTCCGATAGCCATGCAACAGTTTGTGGAGTTTGTCGGCAATCATCCCTTTTTGTGGATGGCTTTTGCCGCTGTGCTGGGCATGATCATATTTACAGAATATTCACGGGTGGCCTCTGGCGTAACGGGCTTGTCGCCATTTGCGGCTACGCAACTTCTAAACAAAGGCGATGCTCTAGTGGTGGATGTTCGGGACGAAAAGGAATTTAAAGCTGGCCATGTTCTCAATGCCCGCAACCTACCGGTGAGCAGCCTCGATAAGCGACTGGTCGAGATCGATAAATTTAAAGAGAAAAATGTCGTGCTGTATTGCGACAATGGCATGCGCGCCTCACGTGCGGCGTCGAAGATGAAAAAAAACGGATTTACCCAGTTGCACACCATTACCGGTGGAGTAGGGGCTTGGGAAAAAGCCAATTTGCCCCTAGTATCTAAATAAGATGCCTGCTCAAATTACTGTGTACGAATCAGCCCTGTGTGGTTTTTGTCGTGCTGCCAAACATTTGCTCGACAAAAAGGGTTGGGCTTATGACAGTTTGGTGGTAGATGGCAATCCCGAGCTACGACGCACCATGGAAGAGCGCAGCGGCCGCCATACCGTTCCTCAAATCTGGATCGGCGATCAACATGTGGGCGGATTTGACGATTTGGCCGAGCTTGATGCAGACGGTGAACTCGAGAGTCTGTACGAGCAGCAGAGCCAACCCTAATACCGGATTCCCCCACTATGACTGAACCCGACACTCCGGCCGCCGCCGGTGACACGAAACCTGCCTCTGAAGGACAGGTGTTTAAAATCCAGCGCGTCTACTTAAAGGACTGCTCGTACGAATCGCCACTGTCTCCAAAGATATTCACCACGAATAAAAGCTGGCAGCCAGCCGTATCCTTGCACCTAAACACGGAAACCGCCAAGCACGACAACAACCTCTTTGAGAGTGTGTTGACCGTGACGGTTACCGTCAAGCTCGAAGATGAGGTGGCCTACTTGATAGAAGTAAAGCAGGCCGGATTGTTCCAGATTTCGGGCATACCTGAAGAACGTATGGCGCCCATGCTGGGTAGTTTTTGCCCGAATATCCTGTTTCCGTTTGCGCGTGAAGAAATTGCTTCATTGGTGCAAAAAGGCGGCTTCCCTCAGTTGCTGCTCGACCCAGTAAATTTTGATGCGCTCTACGCACAGCATGTGCAACAAGCGAAGCAGAACGCACCCAGTTCTGAAACACCGCAGTAACTTACAGCCGTTAGCGGTCAATGGCACCGCTGAAGTCCTGCTGTCGCCAGGCCTCATAGCTGACTATCGCCACCGCGTTAGATAAATTCAGGCTTCGGTTATTAGCCTGCATCGGTAGCGTCAACACTTCTTCCACTTCTGCGTG
The DNA here is from genome assembly GCA_019634245.1 of Gammaproteobacteria bacterium. The sequence continues at coordinate 84,021 of JAHQVR010000197.1, read as the reverse complement.
ATTGCGTATCTCTTCTGGTAAGCCGCGAGTTTCCGGGCCGAATAAGAATGCATCGCCGTCTCGATAACGCCCCTCTGTATAGCGAGTTGTACCTTTTGTACTCAATGCATAAATCCGTGAGCCCATAGCTTTAATTGCATTGAAGCAGCGCTCAGCATTCGCATGGATGTGCAGCTTGGCAGTATCGTGATAATCCAACCCTGCACGTCGTAACGCTTTTTCGTTCATTGAAAAACCCAAAGGTTCAATGAGGTGTAATACACAGCCGTTATTGGCACACAATCGAATGACGTTACCGGTGTTTGGTGGAATTTCTGGTTCAAATAAAATGATGTGAAACATACGCCAATCTATTGTCACAAATGGGTGAAACACAAGATGTGTTGAACTTAACTTGAGTAAAGTAAATCCACAAACTATATGAATATGCACTATTCGATTGAGCGTGCTCAATTTTCCGTCCGGGAAGACGAACCATTATCAAGTTTATTGACCGGACAGGTGGCATTTTTTTATGGGTTTGAAAGACTCTAGTGTTGGTGCTGATCGAAAGCAGTATTACTCCGCAACGCACGGACCGTTTCATAATGCCAATAACATTTTCTTGTTCTTTGGTGGTGGTGATCGTGGCCAGTTAATCGATGGCACGATACGGTCGCTTTCCGACGGGCAAGTTTCGATTACGATTGCCGGTGAAAAGGGCAGTGGTAAGACGATGATGAGTCTGGTGGTCGCCGAGCGGCTGCAACATCGTTACAACATTATCCGTTATGACCACAGTCATTTAAGTCTGGAAAGCGTCATCCGTCATTTGCTGATCGAAATTTGTTCAGGCGACGCCGCCATCATATCGCTCAAAGAAGCTTCGCGCGGTGCGAGTGAAGAAGTTATGGAAGCTGCCATAACCCGGCTGCGTGCCGCGCTGTTGGGGCCCTTACCGGGTGACAAGCCCTTTTTACTGATAATCGATTCGTCGCAGCGTTTAGAGCATCGAGCGAGACTGGTATTAGAGGAACTGGCCTCTTTGGAAACCTATGGACAGCCAGTATTTCAGTTTGTGTTGTTCGAACCCAGCGATGATCGCGCACCCACCCAACCGCTGTCGGCCTCTGCTCCCGAGCACTTTTTGAGGCGATTGACCCTGGCGGAGATCTCGGAGTATCTGCACCACCACATGTTGCTGTTCGATTTTAATCGGCGGTACTTATTCACACGTGAAATGGCCTATTTCATCGCCGATCGCTCTGATGGAGTGTTTCGAACGATCAACAACCTGGCACGCAATGCTTTCATGATTGCTAGCCTGGAAGATGCTGATCGTTTGTCGATGTCTCATCTTATGATGGCGGGCTTACCGGCTAAACCTGAATCGCCGGTGAAACGCTCTTTCTTGGTCCGCCACCGTCGAGGTGTGGTGATGGTGTTCGGCTTTGGCATCGTGGCCTCGATGGCCGCTGCGATAGCACTGGTTGCTGTGTAGCCTTTGCTCAGAGCTTTCGTGATTGCAAGAGATTAATCAACGCTTAGTGTTGTAGTCTCATACGAAGAACAGTCCAGGAAGGACTGCCCCGACAAATGGATTTGTTATGAGCTTTTGGTTTTTACTACGCTTTCTATTGTGCCTACCTTTTTCTTGTCTTGTGTACGGCTGTGGCACACCCGACTCTTCTTCTAATAACGAGCTTCTGGATTGGTTAAGTGGCGACGCGGCTGTTCCTGCTGCTGTATCAACCAAGAGCGCGCCCAGTGCTGCACCTATTGATGACCAAGCGCACACCTTGTCAGTCAATGCTGTAGATATGGCATTACCGACCCTGCTTTATGCGCTGGCAACCGATGCCGGTTTAGGGTTGGAGTTACACGATGAGCTAGATGCGCGAGTGACTTTCCGTTCCCAAGACTTGTCTTTGGATGCAACGCTGTCACGGCTGTCCTCTCAAACCCCATTGCATTGGGAAATTGAGTTTTCGGTGCTGCATATTTGGGGTGCAACACCATATACCGATACTTATCCAGTTAACTATTTAAATCTTAATCGCCGTATGGTCAGTACTGTTGGGCTCGCTACTCAAGTTGGCACGATTAACAGCACGACACAAGGTGCTGGTTTGGTGGCCAACAGTTCGGAAACGCGAATTGAAAACGCTGTTGATCACACATTCTGGTCATCGGTAGAGTCTGATGTTGAAAAGTTGCTAAGTGCTCTCGGTGGTAATCCGATTGCTACGATCAATCGAGATGCTGGATTTATTACGCTGTATGGCTCTCATGAGGCACATGCGGCGCTTGATCAATACTTACAGCGGCTAGCCTCCCAGTCTGAGAAGCAGGTGCTCATACAGGCATCCGTTTTGGAGGTTGTTCTTCGAGAGGAATTCTCCGCAGGTGTCGATTGGCAAGTGATCGGACAACGACTGCCGTCACTGAATGCTGCTTCAGTCTTAACACAATCCCCCGTGCTCAGTGAAGAGACTGTTGATCGTCTGCCTGCACCCACTGGGCTTATGAGTTGGGTGTTTCAAGACGGCTCAACAGATGTTGCGACGACGCTGAGCCTATTGGAGCAATTTGGCGATGTCAATATTATCTCTCGGCCTCAATTGCTTGCATTGAATAACCAGTCAGCAGTTTTGAAAGTGGTCGACAATCGAGTGTATTTCACTGTACAGGTGGAGCGACGTAGTAGCGATAGTCGCGATGAAGTTGTCACGCAAACCGAAATCAAAACGGTTCCTGTTGGCCTGGTTATGAACGTTACTCCGTTTATCAGCGACGATAATGCAGTGATGCTGAATATCCGACCGACACTATCGCGTATTTTGGGGTTTGTTAATGATCCTAATCCAGAATTGGCGGCCGCCAATGTCACCAACGGGGTGCCTGAAATCCAGGTTCGGGAAATGGAATCATTGCTGAGAATTGAAAATGGAGAAACCGCTGTGATTGGCGGATTGATTCAAGACAGCAAAGACACGGTGGAGAACCAAATACCCTTCTTGGGAGATGTTCCTTTGCTGGGGCGATTCTTTAGATCGATAAAAGAGGTTAATCGCAAGTCTGAGCTGATTATTCTGCTTCATCCAATGGTATCTACGTAGGAGAAGCCAGGTGAAAAAGGATGCCACCTTGCTGATAAATGAATTCGATGCTCGTCGCCTGTGTGTACTGCCCATTTCAATTCTTAGTGACGGAATCACGCTTCGATTGGGAGTTGCCGTTGAGCCAAATGTTCAGCTGCGCGAACAGGTTAAACACTGTCTGACAATGACCATGCAGTTGGACTGGCAGCCGATGTCTGCTCTGGAAGTGCAACGCGGGCTGAATGCGGCCTATGGAAATCGATTCGCACTTTCAACCGTGGTTTTAAAATACTCATCGAGCTCTGAGGATGAGACTCCTGCGGTTGAACTGGTAGAGGCCCTGTTCCAAGATGCAGTTATTCGCGATGCTTCTGACATTCATTTATCACCGGAAGATGATTCTCTGAGAATTCGGTTTCGTGTTGCTGGTGTTCTCGAACCCGTATGCTCTATAACCAAGTCCTGGTTAGAAGCCATTTTGGTTCGCATTAAAGTGTTAGCCGAAATGAACATCGCAGAATCGCGAATGCCCCAAGATGGTTTGATTCGCCACAATGTTCTTGATGAGGCTGTTGATTTCCGGGTCTCAACTTTCCCTGTGCGAAACGGTGAGAACACCGTTGTGAGAGTTCAAAAACAACGCTCCTGGCAATCGCTGAGCCAATTAATTACCTCTGCAGATTCCTTGCAGTTATTGCATCAAGGTCTGAAATCAACACACGGATTAATAATACTTTGCGGACCCACTGGTAGCGGAAAAACTACCACTCTTTATGCCATGTTAAGGGAGTTGGAGAACGATACGAATCACGTGATGACGTTGGAGGATCCAGTTGAATTTTCATTGCCACGTGTACGACAAACGTCCTTGGGTAATTTAAACAAAATGAATTTAGCTCAAGCCATTAGGGCTGTTCTTAGGCAAGATCCGGATGTGTTATTGATTGGTGAATTGCGGGATTCTGAATCGGTAAAGCAATGCTTACGAGCAACACTCAGTGGCCGCTTGATGTTGTCAACCGTTCACGCCGCGAATTGCATACTGGCACTCCGCAGACTTATAGACCTAAGCGGTGATGCTGAGATGGTGGCTGCGTCTTTGAGCATGGTGGTCAGTCAACGTTTGGTTCGAGTACGAACTAAAGGAGACTCATTAAATCACACATCACGTCAAGCGGTGGTGGAAGTATTGCCGATTACTGAGGCAGTAAGGCAGTGTATTTGTACACCTGCGGAATTGAGTGGATTAGACACGTATGCGACGTTAAGTGGTTTTGTACCCATGTGGAGGACAGCTCGTTCTTTGTTAACCCAGGGGGTCATCGAACCAGCGGAGTTTGAGCGGGTGTTTGGAGTTTTGGAGGCCACTCCCATCGTCGGCGAGATGGGTGTTTGATCATGCTTGTGCGCTTGATGAAGCTTAACAAAGTCCCCAGCGAAGATGTCTCTAGATTCTTGGAGTTGTTTGAAGAGTTACTCAGTGCCCACTATTCAGTTGCCGATGCCTTGGAGTACTTAGAGCGCTTTCCTGTATCTCACTCAATCAAGCCTATTACCACAAACATACGATCCCAGCTTAACCAAGGCCGTAGTTTAGCCAATGTGCTGGCTGTTCATGAAGATGTGTTTGGCGGTCTTGCTGTAGCGCTGGTGCGGCAAGCGGAGCATACTGGCAACCTGGTTCAGGCGATTCGAGAGATCAATCAATATCGTGACTGGCTATTTACTCTTAAAAAATCTTTAATTAGTAGCCTTTGGTATCCACTGATATCTTCTAGTGTATTGTTTGCCGCTGCGCTATTCCAAATCCTTTATCTAGTGCCAAAAGCTACAGATTTTATGGATAAAGGCGATGTATCACACTCTTTTTTTTCATTGAATCTAATTCGCCTTCATGAAGTAATAGATTCAGGACTGTTACCTGGGGTGTTCGTAGCGGCTGTTTTACTGCTGCTGTTTTTCGTAAGACGCCGCTTGCCTACAGATTCCGTTTATATTTTTAGCCGTTTTCATTTAGTCCGATATTATCGAACAATCGCGGTACTTCTACGCCATCGGCTGCCTCTTGTTAGAGCCATGCAGGTAGGTGAGAATCTGTGTGCTGATAAAAAGCTTTGCAACAGGCTTAAGAGGGTTCGTGAAGCGGTTTCCGGTGGACAGGCTTTCTCACAAAGTGTACAGACTGAGCATTTGATACCTCAGGGACTGATTTCAATGCTAACGCTTTCTGAGAAAAGCGGAGAGTTTATACAGCGCATTGAAACGATCGGTCATCTGCTACTGACGCAAGAAAAAAACCGAATTGAATCATTCTTCAAAAAACTCGTGCCTCTGTCCTATCTATTCGCAGGTGGAATTCTGCTTTGGATAGTGCTGGGTGTGTTTTTACCCATTTATCAACGATTGATAGAGGTAGGAGGTTTGCTATGAGCCAGGTAATCGCCGTGGAGGAAGACTCGGTGATGATTTTTTCTGTCGAGGATTTGAGTCCCTCTTTTAATGGTCGAGGTGAGCTTAGCCTGCCCGATGTTCCCGCAGTAGCGAAGATGAATGAATCGCTTCGTGTGTTTATTGCCGCAGAGCTTGAAAGCATCGAAACCATACAGTGGGTAAGGGTAGGTCGACTATGGCGTGATTACTTCGCTAGACGCCATTTCGTTGCTCAGCTTAAGCAAGATTATCCTAATAGTCGAATTGTGTATTTGCGTTTTCCTGTCACTAAAGCTCGCTTTATTATCAACACCGTATCCCTGCCTGACTCAATCCAGCAATGGTTGGAGAACTATTCGCGAATCGGTCGTATATCAACTGTGAATTCCTACTCAGAGTCCATCTCATCGGAGCTATACCGGAGCTTTGGTCGACAATCAGCCCTCTGTGTGGATACGTTAGAGTTTGACCAAGGTAGTGAGTTACGCCTGGTGTTCGCATCTGCGGGTGAAGCCACATTTGTATCGAGCCGTCGAGTGGTAACTGGTCAGGAGGCTCAAGCTGTACTGGATGCGATTGAGTATTTGCAAGCAGAGGGTCTTGTCGATGAGGGTGTCCCAGTATTATTAAGAGGAGATAACTGGCTAACAGAGCAACGGCAAATATTAAGTACCGGTTCAGCTGTTGCCAAACTGATGGTTCATGGTCCCGAAACAGATATTCAAATACCTTTAGAAGTGCAGCGTTGGACTGGCATGATCAATGTGCTTAAATCTGCCACTCGATTGAGTTTTACCAAGTGGCGCTGCTTTGGTCGAATAGCGGTATTGGCTTCCCATCAATGGTCGTTTAGTGATGCACAAAAACAGGCGGTTTCACTTCGGTGGGTAGCGGTTGCGAATGCTTTGTCACTCGGTATTGCCGTGATGATGGTTATAGTCACCGCATCTATCGCCGTTGAAGCGTTTGCACAACGCTCAAAGAGACAAGAAACTCTGAAACATCTAAACGACTCTATTCAAACCCATAAACAATCTGCACTGTCTATCCATCCGCAGGCGAGCATGTTAGTTGACAGTTTGAATTCGCTGGAATCATTGCAGGCAGAACCACCGGCTGCCTTCGAGAGTTGGTATCAGGGCGTATTAGATATTTACAAGGAATTTTCAAACCTTGAGCTACAACGCTTGAGCTTTTCTAAAGGTGGGCACCTTGATGACACCGTGTCGTACAGAGATCTTGATCTCGAAAGACCAATTCCGGAGCACTTAAATGTTGTCTTGTCTGGTGTCGTTAGTGGAGACTTGAGTGCAAGAAAACAACAGGGGCAGATAGTTGAGTTTGTAAACCGCTTGCGAGCGGCTTCTTTTGTCCGGTCTGCTGATCTACTGGTAGCTCCAACGGATGATCTATTTTTGAATGATAGCTCCGCTGGAGCGTATTCAGTGTTTATGGTGCTTCAAGATGAAATGTCTGCGCAGAATTGAACGTGACGTTCGCCAGGGTATGTCACGCTCGTTGGTTGTATAAGATTTGTATTTTTATTGTCACCAGTGCGCTATTGATTCTGCTGTTTGTAATGTATTGGCCTTCTGCGGACATGGCGGAGGAGTTGCGAGGTTTGCATCTTAAGAACAATCACTGGACTGCCGTCGATCTATCTATAAACGATGCTTTTCCTCCGGATTCGACGCCACAAGTGGGACAGGCTACGTTAAAAGAAACGATGCGAGAACTAAACTTAGCGATTCATGAGTCTGTCAAAAACTCCCGTGAAAACCTAGGCATCCATTTAATGGAATTAAGTGTTGAAGAGCCCGTCAGGCTGTATCCGAAAGTGAGTGTCGCAGATTCTCAAGATGATCCGGGGGTGTTTGTTTCCCGGATACGCATTAGCTATGCATCAGATTTAACAAGCCCGATGATCGCGATCCGTACAAGAATACAAGCAGCGATTTCACCCTGGCCGCTTGAAGTTCGGCATTGCAATTATACGTTCTCTAAGACAACTCAATTGCAGTGCGTTTTTGATGTGTACCACACCAATACAATGGCAGGCGTAACAACCAACGAGAACGAACCACAGCAGCGAATAGAACACGCCTCTGCTGTTGTGGCTACGCCGCCGCCAAAGACAAAGCGTTATGAATCCAGGTCAAAGCGTCGCTACCGGCTAACAGGATTGGTTCTTGGGGCTGATACACAATTATTTATCGATGGATTGCCAGTAGAGAAACACCCAGAAATTGAATCAGCTGAGCTGTTCGATCATGGAAAGAAATTGAGGCTGCACTTGCGTGGCGGATCCAAATTAAGCCTGGTTGTTGGGCCAAACGTGCAATAGTATGAAGCTAACGACTGGCTCATGGTTGCTCTTGATAACGCTGTTAAGCTTTCTGGGGTTGTCTGAGAATTCGATCGATGATCAATCTCGATGGCCTAAGCCTCTTGGGGATGCTCGTTTGAGTTTGATCGCCTATGCGACAAGCTATCAAGATCTTTATGGAGTCAATGGCGCAGGGCCGGGGCATTTGCCGTGCCCAGATACCGATGACACTGATAGTCCTTCATTGCCATTGAAGGCTGGTCCCAATCCCCCGTGTGGATCTGGTAGGTATGCCATTGGTCTGTTGCCCAGTTACATTCAATTTTCGGATCAATCCTATCGCTTCTTATCTCCAGCGGATGGTCGGCTATGGTATGTGGTGTCTTCAAATTTCATTAACAATCCAGTTAACCGGCTAGTTAATCTATCGGTAGCCGATACTACGCTAAGGGAAGCAGTGGCGTTTCTTGTACAGCTGCCAAATTCTATGGCACAGATGCAAGCCCAAGCGTTGCTGGAACAGGTGTTCTCACAACAACCGTTACTACCTATGGCTGCGAGTCGTTTGGCTCGTTATCCCACTGTGACACTATATGCAAGTGATTTTATTCACAGTGCTGCCTTGCGGGTTGCCACTTGGGCTGTGAGAAGGTTATCCAAAGCTGGAGAGAGGCGATGTGCCCAGCAGGGAGCCTCGTGTAAGCCGTATTTAGAACAGGTATGCGCCGATGAAGGCTCCGAGCAAAATCGATTTTCGGGTGTCGGTTTTCTGATCTGGCTAACTACAGATCTGAGTGACTCCGATTGTGAAGATTCGTTGGATCAAATTATCGATAACACAGAGCTTTCGCATCGGCATTGGTTTTTACGTAATCGGTGGTATGAGAGTCTGGGATTAATAGTCGACACCAATTGTCGCGCAGCTGAGCGTTCCCACTGTCAGTTTCGTGTTCTTAAAAAGTACTCCATAGATAATGACAAAGTGTGGATCGGGCTATCACCTGAGAATGCCCAGTGATCCGCTTTGATAGGCAAATCGTGCACTCGTTACGAGGGTTTTCGCTCATCGAACTTGCTATTGTACTCACCGTGCTCAGTGTACTAGCGGGATCGTTGATGACACCGATGGGTCTGCGAATACAGAGGCAAAATGAGAGTAAAACCAGCAGCCAACTGCAGACCGTAACGAAGGTTATTCTCGGCTATGCGATGTCACATGGGCGTTTGCCTTGCCCCATACCACTGAACGTACACGAGCAAACTGTCGTTGACGAGGATGGCAACTGCGTTTCGTATTCGGGAGGAATTCCTTCATCTTTTTGGCACTCTGACGGTGCAGGTCCATCACACAGTGTTTTGCTCGATGCTTGGCACAGGCCTATTCGGTACTCGTTAAGTCAATCTAACCATGAGTCGCTGGGTAATTCAGTGTGGGATGATTGGGTTCATTCGGATGAAATAAAGTCTGTTGGTGCCAGTGTTCTCAAGGCTGGTTTGAGGGTCTGTGTTGATTCAATGGACGACTGTCTCGGCTCTCCGCGGCGTGAGGCTGCCGCCGTATTCGTTGTGTACTCGCTTGGGCAGGATGATAGTGCTCAGTCGGATCAAGCCGTCAATCAAAATGGTGATCAACAATTTTTTCAAGGCAGTTACAGCTCTCATTCAGATACACCGTTCGATGATCAGCTTGTTTGGGTGGGCAAGAGTGAATTGGTGTATTGGTTGGTTAAATCTGGGCAGCTACCTTAACGATCGCAGTTCTCATTACTTGATTTGGCAAGAGTTAAGACAAAATGCCTTTCGGGTTCAGATGCTGCAGAATCCTATGCCTTGTTACGCGCCTTCGGCGAATCTAAAGGTGTTAGTTTGAGCAACCGAGACCTGCTTATCGGTGCTCATGCTGCAGCCGTTAATGCCACTTTAATCACGAATGATTCTGCGTTTAAGCACTTTGAAAAATGGCTTGCCATTGACCATTGGTTGAATAGGTTCAGAGCAGATGTGCGGCAGCTGTAAAACAGTTTAATCCAGCCACACTGGATCTGGTGTGTCGAGCCCGTGTAATGTTTTTAAAAAGGAACGTTTGACAGGTGCCAGCGAAATGAGCTTAGGGCCAAACTGTTTAAGAATGCTGGAAACCATGGACGATGCATTCATCTGAGAGGTTTGGTTGTGTGTGAGCTTGAGCACCTTTACCGCGACGGGTCGGCGCAACGATGTGTAATCGAGCTCACTGTTTTTTTGCAAAAGCCACGCAAGTGTTGCTGCATCCTCAATACCCAGATTCATCCCACGCCCGCCGACCGGGGAATGAATGTGTGCGGCATCGCCACATAAAAAGGTACGACCCCTATTGAACAGTTTTACCAGCCGATAGGACACTTTAAACTCTGATTGCCAATGTACATTTGTTTGTAAATGAGCAAACGGGTGACGTTGAAGTAAGTCTGGACCATTGTGGATGAGGCGAACCAGATTGTTTTCGATGGGCATAGTGGCAAACGCTTTACCGGGTGAGAGATCTGCCGTGAGTGTGTGCGCAAAGCGATCATCTGTAGTCGAAACATCCGCTAAAGACCACAATTGGGGATCTGTTTCACCTTCGAACGTATAGCCCCCATTTCTGCGTACAAATGAGTGAGCGCCATCGCAGCCGACAAGATATCGACACTGGATCTTGTGATGTTCACCTTTCTGCCCCATAAAAGTGGTGGTTACATGGTCATTCTGTTCAGTGAACTCAGCTAGCTCTGTATTCCAACTGACTTCAATGCCTTTTTGTTGCAGATGTTCAAGCATTTTGCGCTCGATCTGGCCTTGTCTGACAATCAACATTTTATTAGGTTGTTGCGAATCGGCTTTGATTGAGATTTCATTGCGCATTTGTCCTTTCCAGCAAAAACGCACACGCTCGACCGGATGAGAGACTGTTTCAATGCTTTCTGTAACGCCACTGGTGGCAAGTAGTGATTGACTGCGTGAATTGAAGGCCAAGGCGCGGCTTTCATGCATCGGAGCAGGACCGGATGCTTTGTCGAAGATGGCACAAGGAATGCCAAGACGGTTGAGCTCTATAGCGAGAGTGAGACCTGATGGGCCCGCACCGGCAATAACAATCGTGGATTTATCAGTTTGCATTATCATCCATTGGTTTACTGTGGTCGGACTCAGTTCGATAAAATCAGCGCCTTTACATTAAGCGACACTCTTACTAAACAACCGATAAAAATTCGCTGTCGTTGCTTCAGCAATTTCCGGTAGTGCTGCGCCTCTCAGCTCGGCGATAAATTCAGCGGTGTGGCGAACATAGGCCGGTTCATTTTGTTTGCCGCGGTGCGGAGTAGGGGCGAGGTAGGGTGCATCGGTTTCCACCAGGATTCTATCCAGCGGTGCTTTGAGCGCTACCTCTTGCACCGCCTTGGCACTTTTGAACGTCACGATGCCAGAGAAAGAGATATAAAAACCAATATCCAGGGCTTGCTTGGCAATGTCCCAATCTTCGGCGAAGCAGTGCATCACACCGCCTGCGTCTCGCGCATTGTGATCGCGCAGCGCATCCATCGTATCCGCCGCTGCTGCACGTGTGTGAATAATCAGTGGTAGCTGGGTTTGGATAGCAGCATCGATGTGTCGGTGAAAGCGCTCGTGTTGCCAGGTGAGATCGCCTTCGCTTCGAAAATAATCGAGCCCGGTTTCTCCCATGCCAACCACACGCGGGTGCGCGCAGGCACTCACCAACTCATCGGTGCTGGGTTCATAGCCACCTTCTGTTGTCGGATGGACACCGATGGCCGCTAAAATCTGAGGATTTTGCTCCGCCAGTTGCAGCACCTCGGGCTGATTTTCCCAGCTGGTGGCGATGCACAACATCGTAGTGACATCGTTGGTTGCTGCGTTTTGCACAATTTCGGGTATTCGACCGTCGAAATCGGGAAAATTGATGTGGCAATGTGAATCAATCAGCTGCATGATATTGGTTGGGTCCGGAAACGGCCCTAGTGTACTGAACCTAATTGAGTTGTGCGTTTGTTGGTGTGTGAGTGAAAATGAATAAATCCATCGATTTAGATCCCGTGGCGTTAGTGCAGCAAATGGGCGCGGATGCCCGAGTAGCGTCGCGCGTTCTCGCTTCTGCATCCACTAAAACCAAAAACCAGGCCTTGGAAGCGATGGCTGATGCCATCATGGCAGCCAGCGAGTCGATACTGTCGGCCAATGCTAAAGATCTTGCATCGGCCAAGGAACGACAGTTAAGTGCTGCTCTGCTGGATCGCTTGGAATTGAATCCAGCACGGGTGGTGTCGATGGCTGATGGGTTACGCAATGTGGCGCAACAACAAGACCCCATCGGAGCTTTGTCTGAAACACAAAGACAACCCTCGGGTTTGGAGATCGCCCGCATGAGAGTGCCACTGGGTGTGATCGGAGTTATCTATGAATCACGGCCGAACGTAACCGCCGATGCCGCGGGCTTGTGCATCAAAGCCGGTAATTCGGTGATTTTACGTGGTGGTTCAGAAGCGATTCGTGCCAATCTGATCATTGCAGACTGCGTGCAGCAAGGTTTAACTGCGGCCGGTTTACCTGACACTGCTGTGCAACTCGTATCCACGACAGATCGGGCGGCGGTGGGGGCGATGCTCGCCAGCGATCAACACATTGATGTCATTATTCCTCGCGGTGGCAAAAGCCTGGTGTCGCGCATTAGCGAAGAAGCGCGCGTGCCGGTGATTAAGCATTTGGATGGCATTTGTCATGTCTATCTGGACGATCATTGCGAACCTGAGATGGCCGTCGACATTGCCGTGAATTCCAAGACCTATCGGTATGGCATTTGCGGTGCCATGGAAACCTTGTTAGTTGCCCGCAGTCGTGCAGCACAACTGCTACCCAAGCTCGCTGCGGAATTTGCTCCTCATAATGTCGAAATGAGAGGGTGTGAGGCGGCTCGAAAGATCCTGCCAGAGATCAATGAGGCGACCGAAGAAGACTGGAAAACCGAGTATTTAGGCCCCATATTATCTGTAAGGGTGGTTGATGGTCCTGATCAGGCGATCGATCACATTAGCCGGTACGGTTCGGGCCATACCGATGCGATCGTCACCGGTGATTTGCGACGCGCTCGGCAGTTTACCCGCGCGGTAGATTCCAGCTCTGTGATGGTCAATGCGGCCACCTGCTTTGCGGACGGTGCAGAATACGGCTTAGGTGCCGAAATTGGTATTAGTACCGACAAAATGCACGTTCGAGGCCCAGTGGGAGTTCTCGGCTTAACCACTGAAAAATACGTGGTCAACGGCGACGGTACGGTTCGACGTTAATGGTTTATATGTTTATAAAGGGATGCAACTTAAGGAAGTACTCATGAAGAACAAACACAAAGTAAAGCGTAAGCAGCTTAAGGATGTTAGAAATTCTGTTGCGGCAAATCCATTGCTCGGCAAAGGTGGTCGGCACGAAAAGTCGACGAAAGCCAAACGTCAGCAAGAGAAAATAGCGATGAAAAAAACGTGGTTTGAGCGAGCCGCTGCGTGATCGGCGTCTGGCTCAAGCCACGTTTTATCAATCCACTTCTCATAGCAGCATAGAGGCCTTCGTTTGCCGTTAACTCGCCTGGGTTTGTTTGGTGGTACGTTCGATCCTGTCCACAATGGCCATCTTCAAAGTGCTGTGGAGCTGGCCGAACGATACGACCTTAACACGCTGTTTCTGGTTCCCAATCATCAACCGGTACATCGGGATACGCCCGATGCCAGCACCGATCACAGAGTAGAGATGCTGCAGTTGGCCACGACCGATGTGGACCGCTTGTCCGTAGACACGCGCGAAGCCTTGCGCGATGGCCCCTCCTACACCGTGGATACCCTCACTGCCGTTGCGGAAGAACATCCAGGCAGTGAATTGCTATTTTTCATGGGCGTGGATGCGTTTGCTCAGTTCGATTCTTGGCATCGATGGGAAACCATTTTAACTCTGGCGCAGGTGGTCGTTATCGATCGGCCTAATGCTGAACTGTCCGACTTTGGCACCCGCTTGCTCCGCGGGGACGGCGGGCCGCCTCAGTCGCTGGGGATCAGCCGCTGTACGCTGACTCAACTGGATATCTCGGCCACCCAGATCCGACACCGTATTGCCCAAGGTCGAACGGTTAAATTCCTGTTACCCGCCTCGGTTCATGGCTATATTGAGCAACATGGCCTGTATCGATGAGCGGAATTTATCTACAATGAGGGTTCAAAGAACATATTTTTGAGTATGAACAGTAATCAACTGACTGAATTGGCCACATCGGCCTTAGAAGATCTCAAAGGCATTGATATCCAGGTGCTGGATATTCGCGATAAAACCAGCATTGCCGATGTGATGTTGATAGCGACAGGCACGTCCATGCGACATGTCCGCTCATTGGCGAACGAAGTCAAAATGCAAGTCAAAGCCAAGCAAAATATTCCCTTGAGTGTTGAGGGTGATGACAGATCCGATTGGGTGCTGATCGATCTTGGCGATGTCATCGTGCATGTAATGACCCAAGAGAAGCGTGATTTCTACGCACTGGAAAAGCTTTGGTCGGTAGCGCCGGGCAAAGCATCAGAAGAACCCGCTGATACTTTGATTGCGACTAGCTAGCTTAGCCGCTAGTGCAGGTAACGCTTCACGCCGTAGGTAAACGTATGCCCGATTGGGTCGCTGCGGGTGTGGAAGATTACCGCAAACGGTTGCCGTCCCACTGGCGATTTCGTATTAAAGAAGTGGTCCAAGCGCCTGCCTCCGATCGCTTATCGGAGATGGCCGTGGAGGCGAAATCGCTACTGGCCAATGTTGATGCAAAATCCCACCTTGTCTGTCTGGATCCGCACGGAAAGTCTTGGTCGACTGAAGACCTGGCCTCCGAGTTGGAACGATGGCAGGGGTTGGGAAAGCCACTGGCGTTTCTGATAGGCGGGCCGCAGGGGTTACACCAGCGCTGTTTGGATCGTGCAGATCAATCGATGAGCTTGTCGCGACTGACGTTCCCACACCCACTCGTGCGCGTCGTTTTATTAGAACAGTTGTATCGAGCGCATAGTTTGCTCACCAATCATCCATACCATCGCGGCTGATATGCCCACATTAGTATTGGCTTCCCAATCGCCGCGGCGACGGGCATTGCTTCAGCAGCTAGGCTTAAATCCTGTGGTGGCGCCTGCGCACATTAATGAAATACCGCACTCACACGAGTCCGCCCTACACTTGGTGGAACGTTTAGCCATCGGTAAAGCCCAAGTAGTGAGTGCTGAGCAGACACGGGCCCATCCCAGGTCGACATCAAACATTATTATCGCCGCGGATACCGTGGTGCAGCTCGACGGAGATATTCTGGGTAAACCCGTCGATGAGGCGGACGGCTTGCGAATGTTGCACTCTCTGAGTGGGCGAACCCACCAAGTCATCACGGGGGTGTGCGTGGTGTCTGGGTCAGAGCAGCGGGTGCGCGTGGTTCAAACCCAGGTCACCATGGGTGAGATTTCGTCGATGGATGCGCTGCGATATTGGCAGTCTGGAGAACCTGCAGGCAAGGCTGGAGCCTATGCTATTCAGGGTCTTGGCGCTGCATTTGTCCAAGACGTAACGGGCAGTTACAGTAATGTGGTGGGATTACCCCTATACGACACTGTCCAAATGCTGGCGGAACTCGATTTTGATGTATTCAAGGTCCGTTCAGCCAACGAGAACTAAGCTTTGTCCGTGAATAAGAATTACCGAGGCCTATGACAGAAGAATTGCTCATCAATGTCACCCCCCAGGAAACCCGAGTGGCCACTGTTGAAAATGGCATGCTGACCGAAGTGTGGGTGGAACGGGTGCGCAAGATTGGGTTGGTGGGCACGATCTTTCAGGGCAAGGTGAAGCGCGTACTGCCGGGGATGGAGGCCGCTTTTGTCGACATTGGTTTGGAGAGAGCGGCGTTTCTACATATTTCGGATGTCGCTGGCAGTGTCGATATGGATGATAAGGGTGAGCGGGTCAATCGAACGATTTCGCAAATGCTGACAGAAGGTCAAGTGTTGGCTGTGCAAGTGGCTAAAGATCCATTGGGCACTAAGGGTGCGCGCGTTTCGTCGAACCTGACCGCACCGTCGCGATACCTTGTGATGATGCCTCATGAGAACGGCATTGGCGTATCGGCAAAAATTGATAACGAAGAAGAGCGCAATCGATTGCGCGAGCTCGTGCTCTCTCTACGCGCTGATGAAAATATTGGCTACATTGTGCGCACTGCGGCAGAGGGTATTGATGAAGATGCATTGATCGCTGATATGAAATATCTGGCGAAGGTCTGGGCGGGCATGCAAGTGAAGCGACAGGCCTGCGCACCCGGGGAGGTTATTTTCCGGGATTTGCCATTGGTGCAACGGATGCTAAGAGATATTAAAGGTGCATCCATAGAGCGAATACGTATCGATTCACGAGAAACGTTTCAGAACAGCGTGTCATTCTGTGAAGAATACATTCCTGAATTGAAAGAACGCATTGAACATTATCCAGGCGAACGCCCGATTTTTGATTTGCATGGTGTCGAAGATGAAATTGCCAAGGCCCTAGATAAAAAAGTTCTGTTGAAGTCTGGTGGCTATCTGATTATCGATCAAACCGAATCGATGACTACCATTGATGTTAATACCGGTGCGTTTGTGGGTAAACGCAATTTGGAAGAAACGATATTCAAGACTAATCTGGAAGCGGCCCAATCGATTGCTCGGCAACTGCGGCTGCGAAATCTCGGTGGCATCATCATCATCGATTTCATCGATATGACTGAAGCGGAGCATCGACGACAAGTGCTCAGAGCGTTGGAGAAAGCCTTAGAAAAAGACCACGCTAAAACTCAAGTCAGCGATGTCTCTGATTTGGGCTTGGTTGAAATGACGCGCAAGCGAACTCGAGAAAGCCTTGAACAGGTGTTATGCGATGAATGCCCCGTGTGTACCGGTCGTGGGATGCTCAAAACGGCTGATACCGTTGGCTTTGAGATAGCTAGAGAGATTATCCGGCAGGTTCGGCAATTCGACATTGAATCGGTGCTGGTTCTAGCCTCGATTGAGATGGTGGAATGGTTTAGCGAAGATCGATCAGACGAACTGGCTGAATTGGAAGATTTTGTGGGTGTGCCTATTCGGCTACAAGGTGAACAATTGTATTCACGAGAGCAGTTTGATGTGGTTTTGCATTAACATTCCATGATCAGCACATCTACCCCAACAGTTCAGAGTCATACCCGTCGAGCCAATCCTTGGGTGGTGCGTGGTGCCCGCACGATGTTGCGTTACATTCTGTTGTTCGTGGCCATTTTATTAATTTTGTTAGCGTTGCTCACTGTAGCGGCCCGCATCGGACTTCCATATATCGCTAACTACAAACCCGACATTGAAGCGGGTTTGAGCGAAAAGCTTCAAAACCCAGTAGAGATTGGCACGCTCGACTTGCGCTGGCGAGAATTTGGTCCAGAACTGCGGGCGAGCGATGTACGAGTGATTGAGTCTGACGATCGGCAGGTGACTTTTGATGAACTGTTGATTGATCTTAACTTCGCAAAATCTATGATGGCGCGACTACCGGTGATTTCGGAGTTATCACTGGTTGGCGCTGAGTTGGTGGTGGAACAAGGTTCGGATGGTTCGTTGCGGTTGCACGGTGTTGATGTCAACGGACAAGCTGCAGATACGGTATCGGCGCCGGGTATCGATGTCTTGTCCTGGTTGTTAAAGGCGGAAAAAGTCGGCCTTCTGGATGCGAACGTGACGTTGGTTAACGGTAACCAGCAGGAGCTACTCCTGCAGGGAGTCAATATCAGAGCCGAAACCGACAATGGTGTGCATCAAGTGCGGCTCGATATGGATTTACCGGATGTGCTAGGAGGCGCTTTGGCTATGGGTGCTGATGTCCGAAGCACCGATAACGAGCTCAAATCCGCGAGCGGTGACTTTCATCTGCAAGCTGAAGATTTAAATCTGCGAGGTCTGGATTTTCTAAAATCTCTGTTTACCCAAAACGACTCCTCTGCAGATTTTTTGGGAGACTTAGATACCACAGCAAGTGTGCAAATTTGGGGAAGCCTTGAACAGGGTGCAGTCCAGTCTGCCCGCGGGCAATTTCGCTCTGGCCCTGTTCGCAATAAACAAACGGGAAGAACCATTATTCACGCCGTCGAATCGGATATGAGTTTCGAACAACTCGATGGTGCTTACTCACTGCGAGCCCCCGCAATTCGGTTAGCTCACCCATCGCAAGAAACGCTGCTGAAAAACGTTCAAGTCACCCATCAAACCTCCGGTGATACACCTTGGCAAGTGTCTGGCAGTGGGGATTCGTTGTCTATACCGATGATCACTGAAATGATGATTGCGGCCAGGGACCTGCCTTTGCTGGAACGTATGCGCCCTAACGGCCAGCTCACGAATTGGACGATTGAGTATTCGCAGAGTAAAAACCGTAACGGGATAGGTTCAGAGCCGGATAAACGCTCTATCGCGTTTTCAGCAGGTCTTCAGGATCTATATGCTCAAGCGAGCGAATTCACTCCAGGTGTTAATAATGTCTCGGGACGAATTGCGATTGATGACAATAAGGGTGTAGTAACCTTATTAGGACAACAATCAACTATCGTTTTTCCCGCTTGGTACGAACAACCAATTCAGATAGCGGCGTTCACGTCCGATTTGAATATTGATTTGTCTGATTCGGAAGAGAGTAAGATATCAGGACAAATATCGTTGGTTGATACGGGTTTGGGTAGCACTGCTCGAGTCCGGCTTTCCAAAAAGACCGGTCAGGCTCCGCATTTGGATGTACAAGGTGGATTTGAGCTGGAAGATGTCGCACTACTAAAACCGTTATTACCGAAAAAGATCCTACCCAGTTCCACCTATCTTTGGATGAATCGCGCTCTGAATTCAGGACGTTTGCGCAACGGGAAAATTTTGTTGTTTGGTCAGATGGATGAATTTCCGTTTAATCATGGTGAAGGCGTATTCAAGGTTGGGTTTGATCTAACAGAGGCCGAGATTGCTGCGATTCGAAACTGGCCTTCGTTTCAGGATGTCGCAGCGCGAGTAGATATCGGTGGGTTGCACTTGTCCATAGACGTTGACAAGGCAGTGTTAGCGGGTGTCGGTATTACCCAAGCTTCGATCAATGTCGATGATTTAAGCGATCCGTGGTTAAGCGTTGATGGCACGGCGGATGGAACAGTGCAGAAACTATTGCAATTTGCCAATAACGGTCCTTTAAAGCGAGTGTTAAGACCTGCTTTGGTGGATGCCTCCGGTACGGGCCGAGCACAAATGGATCTAACGGTGGACATGCCACTGAGGCGGCAAAATAAGCGGCCTATCGTGCAGGATATGAAAGTGAAGGGCTCGGTATTTCTGCGCAACAACACCGTTGCCTTCGCACGCTCTAACTTGACTCTGGACAATGTCGTTGGAGCAGTCGGATTTACAGGTCAGGGGATTCGAATTCGTAATTTAAAAGCGTCGACTTTAGGTGCTGAGGTTCAGCTTGATGGGGACACGGTAATTGATTCTTCTGGGCAGCGAGTAACCAAGTTAGCACTTCGGGGTGCACTGAGTGCGAAGGATGTCATGCAGCACTATCAACTGCCCCTAGACAGATTCATCCATGGGCCAGCGCAATGGACTGTCCAATTGCAGGTGCCGCATTCGTCTAAAAGTCGTGCTGATGGTTTACGCCTGTTGGCGACTAGCGATTTAGTTGGCTCTTCGTTAGTGTTGCCGGCTCCGTTGGGAAAAACCAACTCCTCTAGTGTGGGTGTCTCAATCGAGACGCAGTTAGTTGCCGGAGATAGAGACCAGCAATGGCTAGTCGAATACGGTGACGCGCTTTCCAGTCGTATCGTAGTAAGAAATAAAAAACTTTACTCATTAACGATGCGCTTTGGTGGCGGGGTTATTCACGAGCCGGTGGCAGCCGGTGTTCGGGTGGATGGGGCAGCCTCGAGAGTGTCACTCGATGGTTGGGTCAATACAGTAAAAACGCTGGTGGCAGATTTACCCAAAGGATCTACCAGACAACCATTGCTATTGGTCTCGGCTAACCTTAGAACCAATCAACTTATGATCGGTTCCAATGATCTGGGGTCGGCTCAACTTCAGGCCAACAGCGATGACACCTATCTAAACGCTGTTATCCGTAACCAATCTCTGAGCGGCAATGTTCGCTATCCGAGGCGGTATTGGAAAAAAGACATAAAAGCGTTGGCTCGATTGGACCGTTTTGAAAAACAGGTGGTGTCTGGATTGCCTTCAGAGTCACCGGTTAGCGACACGTTTTTAATTGATCCTCGATTACTGCCGCCGTTGGATATTCGGGTTGCAAATCTACTGTGGGAGCAGTGGGATGTAAAAGACTTGGTGATACGTACTCGACCACAGGTGGGGGGGTTGAGCATCGATGCATTGGGCTTTGCTAACGAAACATCACAGTTGATCGGCGAAGGCTATTGGCGATTACGCGACCCGCAAAACGTCAATCCTACGTTGGCTGGCAAGCACCTAACGCAAGTGAACCTGACGTTGCAGAGCGGCGACTTGGGAGAGACCATGGAAAGGTTAGGCATGACCGGTGTGATGAATGAAGGTGAGGGCACTGCGTCTGCTTCTTTGCAGTGGCCAGGCCCACTCTATGCTCCTCGGTTAGCTCAGCTCAACGGTAACTTTGAACTGGATTTACAACGTGGTCGGCTGTTGCAACTCGAACCGGGGGCAGCACGATTAATGGGGTTGTTTGCGCTGCAGACACTACCGCGCCGAATTAGCTTTGATTTTAAAGACATCACTCAGGATGGTTTGGATTACGATTCCATTAAGGGTGAGGTAGAGTTGGCCAACGGTGTTGCTAACACTCGGCTGATTCAACTTAACGGTGCGGTTGGTGTCATCGATATAACGGGAGAGCTGAATATATTGACCCAGCAGTACAACCAGGAGATCACTGTGCTGCCAAGAGTCAGTGCAGCATTACCGATCATTGGCGCGATCTCCGGGGGAGCCAGTGGTGGCGTGGGAGCTTTGTTGGCTGGCGGTTTTCTCAAAGCAATTGGTGTCGATTTTGACCGCATTGGCCTAATGCAATATACGCTCACCGGTTCTTGGGATAATCCGTCCATCAAACCCATAACTCCAGAGTCTTTGTCGCAGTAGATCAAGTCTACGGGCTGGTCAGCTTTGAATCTCCGGCGTAGAGCCATAACTGAGCGGGTAGTTTCTCGCTCATAACCCATAGATTGCCGGCGTCGCTGACACCGAGTGCTTCCGCTTGAGGTAGATTGTGGGTATGTAACCGCACACCTTCTCTGGAAAGCGCGCGCGCCCAAGTTTCACCAACGGCACGATGAAACACCATGATATGCCGGTAGTTAAGTACGTAGAGTGAGCGACGGTCGGCTGAGCGCATCGCTGCTGTGGGTTGTTCCATGTCGAAACCGGCCAGACGCGCCAGAAACCGCGATGATACCGAACGCGGTGGTAGGCCCAATGTGGCGATTCGCTCTGCCTTTTGAAGTTTCGATGAGTTTGTTAAATCGATCGGTAGTCGATAGACGCCACCGTTGACGGCTTGACCCTGTTGCAAGGGTTCTTTAGTGAGTAGGTACAGATACTCACCATCGGAAAAGAGTGCTTCGGCGTTGTGTGGCTCATCGTCATAGCGGAACCGCACTGTGGCATCCGGTTCTAGTCGCTCTGTGCCTGCAGAAACCAAACGGCTTTCATTAAAAAAGTGAATCGCGTATTCGCTATGTCGTTTTAGATTATCGCCAATATCAGCGATCAGTAGAAAAGACTGGTTATTGATCGCAAGAATATCCAGATCCTCCCAGTCCCGGTTCTCGATCGACAGCCGCACGGTATATTCGAGCTCGCCCTGTTGGTTCAATGCGTGTACTTCTGATGCATGGCCACTGTCATTGACGACCCACAACCGATTCGACTCTATGAGCGAGGGAACCAGGCCGCTGATTTCAGCGAGTTGCGGGTGATTTTGCGTGGCCACCTGAAACGGTAGATTGTCTATTGGTGCTGGTGCTGGTGCTGGTGCTGGTGCTGGTGCTGGTGCTGGTGTAGGTGCTGGTGTAGGTGTAGGTGTAGGTGTAGTGCTGATCGGTGGCGCCCGAGATAGTTCGGGTTGAGTTCGGGCCGTGGTGCAGCCCACCAACCATACACCCAGCACTAGCATTGCCAGCGGCCAAGAGTGACGCATGGGATTAATAAGGTTCACTATCGGCAATGGCATCGCGCACGACACGGAATAACTGCCTGGCCGATTTCGAAGGCGCATCGGGGTTCCGCGCTCGTTCGGTTAAGGCATTGCGCTGTAACTGGGAGACGAGCTGGCGATCAATCTCGGGGAATTCGTTGACCAAGGCTGTCAATGCATCGTTAGGAGAATCATCCGCTAAACCCAGCAACTGATCACGCCATTGCTCAACGCGATGGTGCGCTAGCGTATGTGCTCGAGCCCGCAGCTGCTCCGCTTCAACGGCCGCCTCAATCGGTCCTAACTCGGTTTTTCGTAATAATTTGGTGACAAAGCCGATTTGGCGTTTCCGCGCGCCACGGCTGCCCGTGCGATCCAACTCCGCTAGCGCTATTCGAATGGGATCGGGCAGAGGGACCGCACCGCGTTGTTCTGCGCTCATGCCACCGAGAATCTCGGTGAGGCGCCGCACCGCTAGAGCATCTCGTTTGAGTTGACTTTTTGACACTTCTGAGAGGTCATCGAAGTCTTCAGAATTCTCTGCAGAATCGCCGTCTTTAGCTATCATTTAGTCAAGGCTCATTGGATTCATCGTCAAGAATCAACTGCATTACTATGAAAATGTTGAAAAAAGGGTAATTAGACGTTGTTTTTTTGCGACAACCGATATTTAATGATCAAAGTCTGCCACAGCTATCGAGGAACGTTCGAAAACTCATGAAGCGCACTCTTGCCATCTCTGCCCTACTCGCACCTTTTGTGGTGTCGGCGGCGTGTGCTCAATCAAATGACCCTTACAGTCTGTCGCTTGAACCAGAGTTGGATGACGCGCCCTTTGAACTCGACCCAGAAGAGTTAACCCCAATTCGTTTCACCCGTAGCACTGAGATTGACGAGGAGCCTGTCTTCGATACTGAACGTCAAACTGAGTTTTCCTTCAAGCTAAAACCCGCATTGCCTGATTTTAGTCGAGAAGGCGGCTTTGGGCTGAATATGTTTGGTACTCCGGTAGTGGATGTTCGCAGTAGCGATTCGGATACCGGCTATGCCTATCAAGAGCATTTTCCTGATCTGCACAACGGTTTTTCATATTCGGCTGGGGTGAAGATCGAGCATGAAGACAAAGATATCGACGGCACGGCTTACGTGAGTTCCAGCATGCTCGGTTTATCGTACGGTCGTTTGGGTCGGGTTTGGTACGGTGGCGTGGACGTCAATTTGGAAAAATTCGACGATGACATCCATGGTGCTGATCAATCCGATGTATTGTCGCTCGATGTCACCACGGGTCGTCGTCTCGGTTTGACAGGTCTGACTAGCGCCTCCCCATTGTGGTTGCTGTCACTGCAAGGCGATTTCGATATGAACGAATTAGAATCGGATGCCGATCCGCTGGAGTCATCCAGCTCCTGGTTTTTAAACCCCAGCCTGTTTTGGGAAAACCGCAAATTCACGTTCTCTGCTCAATTGCAGTTGCCAGTAGAAGCAGTCACCGATGACAGTGTCGAAAACCCTGACTATCGTCTTCGAGCCGTGTTCAAAAAACGCTTCTGGTAGCGTCGTTTAGCTCCGGCTTAAGGTTCCAACAAGTCTTTAAGGGTCATTCTGGCCACCAAATCGCCGCGTTTGAATTGCTCTAACCTGACCGGTACGTAGTCCAGAATCGGCGCAAACCAGATTTCCGAGTGCCGTGAGCTGCCACCGACGGTCTCGCGCTTTACGTGAATGGTATCGAAGGTACCCATCTTGGTTTCAATCTTTTGCTCACCTTGATTGATAAAGCGAATCGTTTTGATTGAGCCGTGATCAAACACTTGAAAGTCGGCGGTTTCAAACCCTTCCTTGAGTGCCTGCATCACTGCAAGTGTTACGGATAAACGGTCGAGAAGAGGGGTGTCGATCTCAATGGTTTTGGTTTCGCCACGACGGGTGTAGGTCAGGTTTTGGCTCGTCCAGTCAAAAGTTGCGTCGACGCTGCGCCGAGCTTCGTTGTCTTGTCGGTACGAATACTGTGTGGGTTGAAAAACCAAACCCGCTGGACCGTTGGAAATGTGTAGATCACTGTTCTCGGCAATATTGCCTTTACCGGCTAATTTAAACACGCCGCGAGGTTTGGTTATTAAACTGTAGCTCCATTGGCCTTCGTGCTCGATGAGTGTCAGTTTTGCATCCCCAGCATGGAAGGTATCGTTGCCGACACTGAACACCGCCTGGAATGGGTTGATTTCGTCGTTGGCATAGGTGGCTGATGCGCCACTGAGTAGCGTTAAGCTCCACACAATGCAAAGGAAGTGTTTAAGCGTATTCACTGAAGACATCGATCAGGTTTCTATCGCCCGGTTATCTAACGTTAATAGTGGCAAGCTCACCGCTTTACCGTCGACATAACAGCAATTCTGTTTCATCGAAATGTTTTCCTGAACACACATTTCCATAGTTTGAACATACAGTGTGTGTTCCTGCGCAAGCACTCGTTGTGAGAGCGTCTCCACCGTATCATCTGGAAACACCGAAACTTTCACTTGTCCGATTACCGGACCGCCATCGAGTTCCGCTGTAACAATATGTACACTAGCGCCGTGCTCCTGATCTCCCGCTGCTAACACTCGTTCGTGGGTATTGAGTCCGGTGTATTTCGGCAGTAACGAGGGATGGATGTTGAACATACGGCCCTCGAATCTATCCACCGTGTCGGATCCTAGAATGCGCATGAACCCTGCCAAAATGATCCAATCCGGAGAGTATTGTTCTATCGCGGCGCTCAATTCCGCTTCAAAATCTGCTCGGGAGCGATTTTTGGAGGGTACGACGATGCTCGGAATGTGACGGGATCGGGCAAATTCCAGCCCGGGTGCTTCGCTTCGATTGCTGATAACAGCGACGATCTCGGCATGCAGGCTGCCTGCTTCGATCGCGTTCAGTAATGCCAGTAGGTTCGAACCTCGCCCTGAAATTAGGACGACCAGTTTTTTCACAATCAGAGATACTCCACTATGGCAGGGCCGGCGCTGTGACTGATAGAGCCGATCACCTGAGCTTCTTCCCCTGCGCTCGCTAAAACATTGAGCGCAGGCTCAGCCTGCTCGGGTGCCACGACGATCACCATCCCAATTCCACAATTAAAGGTTCGCAGCATTTCACTATCTTCGATGTTGCCAGCGTGCTGAACCCAGTCGACCACTGCTGGTCTTGTCCAACTGTCGAGTTGAATCTCTGCCAGACAATTATCAGGCAGAACTCGCGGTAGATTTTCGGTAAGTCCTCCGCCGGTGATATGGGCCATCGCTTTGGGTGTAACGACGGACAGCATTGCTAACAAAGCCTTCACATAAATGCGAGTGGGCATAAGTAGCGCATCGGCAAGCGTTGTCTCACCGCAGGGGCTTTCCAGATTTGCAGATGTTCGCAATTTGTTCACCAGCGAATAGCCATTGGAGTGCAAGCCGGATGCGCTTAGGCCGATCAACACATCGCCAGCCGACACCGCACTGCCATCGATAATATGCTCTTTTTCAACGATGCCCACAGCGAAACCAGCTAAGTCGTAATCACCATCGTGATACATGTTGGGCATTTCGGCTGTTTCCCCTCCGAGCAGTGCAGCTCCCGCCAACTCACAACCTTTGGCAATGCCTTCGATCACTTTACTGGCTTGGTCCACATCCAAACGGGCGGTCGCAAAATAGTCGAGAAACCAAAGCGGTTCGGCACCCGTGACGATGATGTCGTTAACACACATAGCCACTAAATCGATACCCACAGAATCTGGTCGCTGCAAGTCGATAGCCAGCCGCAACTTTGTTCCAACGCCATCAGTTCCTGAGACCAGAACAGGCTTTTGGTAGCCGGCAGGCAGCTCAAAGAGCCCACCGAACCCGCCCAGACCCCCAAGAACACCACTTCTGTGTGTGCGTTTGACAAATGGCTTGATCTGCGCCACAAGCTCATTACCTGCATCAATATTTACGCCGGCGTCTTTATAAGTCAGGCCTTTCGGGGATATTGTGTCAGTCATAAAGTCTGTTTTAATCTGCTAGATTGGGTGACCGGTGTTGGCCTGTACAATGATACGCCTTTGGATTGAGTCTCAAGCAGTGAAATCGAATAGAAAGCTTGTAAAAAATAGTCGAAAATGCGCTGGGATCATTGGGAGCTCGGTGTGTGCGCTTATTTTAATGCTTCTCATGCTTGGCGGGGCACACGCACAGTCTGATGCCTTTACGGATGAAGTGGCTATTGCTGATCGCAGTGATTCAGAACAAAGTGCTGCCTTTCTTGTGGCGATGCGTCGGGTGTTGTTGCGTAATAGTGGTGATAAAACTTTGCTCAATCGCGACGATATTCGAGCGGGTTTAGCGAATGCTGAAGATTATGTAGAGTCGGTGGCCTACCGTACTCCCGAAGTTGGGCAGGTGATTGGCCGCGATGTGTCCGTCACGGATAGAGTTCGAGCCACCGGTAAAGCGACGCAGCTGATGAGCGTGTCGTTCAACAGTAGCCGGATTCGGCAATTAATTGCCCGTAAGGGCAACGCTTCTTCAACGACTGAGCCCGCCGCAGACCAGAGTGCCACACCGTTTGCCAGTGTGCGGCAGGCGCTGGTCTGGCTGCTGATTGACGATAATGGTGAGGATGTTTTAGTCGGCGGGAGCAGCGGCGAAAAAATTGTCAGACGGGCCAATGAAATTGCTGGTGGCTTGGGTTTAACACTGACGTTCCCGTTTGTTGATTCTGCGGATCAGGCTAATTTAACTGCTGACGACCTCCGCTCGGTTGATTTGGAAAAGATCATTGCCGCTTCGACGCGCTATGGACAACAGATCATCGCGGTAGCCGATCTATCGCGGGCCCGCACTGGTGGCTGGACAGGTCGCTGGACACGCTTTACAGCAGACGGACAATCCGAAGAAAGTAGTGTTACCAGTACTAGCCTGGATGCGGCACTACAAACTGGGCTGGGTTGGTTGCGCTCACCCGATAATGCAGCGGGCACTGCAACGGCGTTTCAACTGGGCAACACCAGTGGCCCGACTCAATCTGAAGCCCTTATCTGGGTGTCTTCGATCAATTCGGTCGCTAGCTATGCCGACGTTTTAAAGTTCATGGCGTCTGTAAATAATGTATCGATAGCGTCGGTGAAGGAAATCAGTGTAGACGGTATGGTATTTAGCATTAGCCCACGAAGTAGTGTTCGGGATGTGGTCACTGCCTTAAGTTCCATTGATTGGCTTCGGCAAACCGGCGCTCCGGCATCAGTGACCCGCAGTGCCTTAGCCGGTAATGTGGAGCTCAGTTTGGACTATTTGAGATAGCGATCCAACACCGGTGCATCCACAACTGACTCTACAGCTCGATTCAACTTCGAGTGCCTCCTTTGAATCGTTTTATACCACCGAGGCCAACGCTGTGGCCGTGGCCGCCATTGCTGGAATGACCCATAACAACAGTGCGGATACGCAGTTTTTTGTTCACGGCCCGGAACAGGTGGGAAAAACTCACTTAGCCATGGCTGCATGTGCGCAAGCGAATTCTCAAGGTTATCGAGTTGCCTATATTCCGGCGGAATGGTTGCGACAACCCGAGGCCTTAGTTGGGTTAGAGCAGTATGACCTGGTTTGTGTAGATGAATTTGAGCAGTTACACCAGCATGCTGAGGAACCGTGGTTTCATTGTATTAATCGCTGTAAGGCCTCTGGTACACGCCTGATGTTTTTCTGCCGAACCGCTGTTGATGAGTTACCGTTGGCATTGCCAGACCTACGTACAAGACTCAGCTGGGGCGCAGTGTTTGCGCTATCTCCGTTATCAGATACAGACCTGCCGGCTGCACTGTCCCAGGTGTTTGCGGTCCGAGGTATGAGTGCTAGTGAAGAAGTCTGTCACTATATTTTAAATCGGCAAAAACGCGACATCGGTCATTTGGTGACGATCGTAGATCTTATGGACCGAACCACATTGAGCCACGGTCGGGCCTTAACCATTCCGTTGGTGCGCGAAGCCTTAGCGGGCAACTGATGTTAGTGAGTGGAATTTTCGCGGGTTTTGGGTGCTTTTTTTTGTCGCTTCTTCCCAGTGCCTGTGTATTTGGCGTAATACATGGCACCTGTGAAAAACATCAAACTGAATGCCACAGTTAATACGCCCATGAGTCGCTCAGGACCAAGCCGATTGAACCCTACATCGACACCGATGATGAAGTAGAACAATGCGAGGAAGCATGTCCATTGATAAGTGTATCGCTTTTCATACAGCAGCCCGCGTAAGGGAATTAACAGAGGCACCACCAGCACGATAAGTAACAGGGCGCGGGGTACCTGTTTTGGTGGGGCGATCCACAAGAACCAGTTGAGTAGGACCGCCAGCAAGCCGAAATAGCCCAGCAAGGCAAGCGTTCGTGTCCATTGGATTTTAGTCATGCTTTAATCGCCTGGCCATGGTGGCGACTCGTCGACCCAGTGCTGTACACAATCTACTTTCTTCCTCGCTGATCGATCGATCGGCGTTTTCTGTTGACCAATGGCTTGGCCCATACGGTGTCCCGCCGCTGCTGGTTTGCATGAGATCAGGTTCAGAGTAGGGTAGGCCGCACAACACCATGCCGTGGTGTAACAAAGGCACCATCATGCTGAGTAACGTTGCTTCCATGCCGCCATGTAAGCTACCTGTGGAGGTAAACACACCGGCCGGTTTATCCGTCAGAGTACCGCTCATCCAATCTCGCGAGGTTTGATCCAGGAAATATTTCATCGAGGCGCTCATATTGCCAAAGTGTGTGGGGCTGCCCATCACGAGTCCATCGATCGCGGATAGATCGGCTAGCTCGGCATACGGTGCTCCAGTATCAGGGACTGGTGCTTTGGTGGCGCGCGTATCTGCGCTCACCGGTGGGGTACGCCGCAGCAGCGCTTCGCAGCTGCTGACGGCGTTGATTCCGCGGGCGACCGCGGTGGCCATGGCTTCGGTGTTACCGTCGACCGAATCATAAAGAACAAGTATTCGTGAGTTCATGGTTGCGCAGTGTGTCACATGCCGCTCTTTCATTCACTCTGGGTTCACTGTTTGGGGCAGGTCGCCGATAACCGGGTGTTGAAGTTCATCGAGCATTCTTACGTGTTAACAGAAAACGCCAAACGGTTCGCAAATCCTCAAACGGGCAAATTAGAGCTCGAGGCCATATTGGATGGCTTACTCATCGATGGACTGATTGAAGAATCCAATAGTCAGATTCTGCGCAGTGTCAGTCAAAATGATGGACCTGGCAGGCAGAAAGGGCCGCTAGAGAGAATTGCCGATAGTGGTTGGGCGCACGCTCGTGATCCAGAGCAAAAAGTGGATCTGGATTGTTTAACCCGATGGCTGGCTGAGAAAGTGGAGTTGCCCTGGTTACGGATCGATCCACTGAAAGTCGATGTACCGTCGGTTACTGCGATCACCTCTTCAGCCTACGCGCAGCGGTTCAATATCATCTGTGTGGAAGCTACCCCAGACTATGTCGTGTTTGGAACCGCTGAGCCGTTCTATGATGAATGGCAGCAGGAACTGGGCCGCGCCATCAACAAAGAAATCCGTCTGGTCATCGTTAACCCAGAAGACATTCGGCGTTATTTGGCTGAGTTCTATTCACTCTCCAAATCGGTGCTGAACGCTAATCAAGACCACAGCACGCATAAGAGCGCTGTTCAAAACTTAGAACAGCTAATGGAGTTAGGTCGTGGTGGTAAGTTGGAAGCTAACGACAGTCATGTCGTCAGTATTGTTGACTGGCTATTGCAGTATGCCTACGAGCAGCGTGCCAGTGACATTCATTTGGAGCCTAGGCGTGACATAGGCGGTGTGCGTTTTCGTATCGATGGCGTAATGCAGCAAGTGTATGACATGCCAGCGCCTGTCATGGCGGCGGTAACCAGTCGTCTGAAAATTTTGGGCCGAATGGATGTGGCTGAAAAGCGACGTCCTCAGGATGGCCGTCTAAAAACCCGAAATGCCGAGAATAAAGAAGTGGAACTGCGTATTTCAACCATGCCCACCGCGTTTGGTGAAAAAATGGTTATGCGTATCTTTAATCCAGATGTGTTGTTAAAAGACCAGAGTCAATTGGGTTTTGACAAACATGAATTGGACATTTGGGAAGGAATGATTCGACAGCCAAACGGTATTTTGCTGGTAACGGGCCCTACAGGTTCAGGTAAAACAACCACGCTCTATAGCACATTGCAACAGTTGGCCACTGACGATGTCAATGTGTGCACCGTTGAAGATCCAATCGAATTGGTCATGCCCCAATTCAATCAAATGCAGGTGCAGCACAATATCGATCTGGATTTTGCATCGGGTGTGCGCACACTGCTCCGGCAGGATCCAGATATCATCATGGTCGGTGAGATCCGCGATTTGGAAACCGCACAGATGGCCGTGCAAGCGGCTTTAACCGGCCACTTGGTGTTGTCGACCTTGCACACGAACGACGCACCTTCTGCCGTGGCGAGATTGATGGAGCTAGGCGTACCGTACTATCTGATTCGATCCACGCTAATTGGTGTGGTAGCGCAACGATTGATAAGAACCTTTTGTCCCCACTGTACTACTACGACCGACGTCGATGCCGACCAATGGAATGCCTACATGTCGCCATGGAAGTCTGAGCCACCGGCGCAAATGAACCAGCCGGTTGGCTGCCTGGAGTGTCGACAGTCAGGCTATATGGGCCGAGCTGGGATTTACGAGCTATTACGCATGACGCCTGCCTTGCAAGAGCTTATCGTACCTACGGTTGCGGTTGAAGCTCTTCGCAAGCAAGCTTATAAAGATGGTATGCGGCCATTGCGAGTGAGTGGGCTGTCTAAAGTCTCGCAAGGCGCAACGTCCTACGACGAGATCCTAAAGGTCACACCGGCGCCATTGCTGGGTTAGTGGGTTCAGGCGCCGTGAGCATGATCTTGCTCAGGCGGAATGTCGTAAAATGGTTTTGTGCGGTTAACACCTGAGTCTGTGGTCATGCCTGCCTATCCGATTTGGGCCAATATTGCGATCTATCAAGGTATCTGGTTCATTGGAGTGCTAGGTAAGGAACGTTTTGCTGCGGTGCTGTTGGTGTTGCTGGTGTTGCATTTTTGGTGGGTCAAAGACCGTCTCACAGAATCACTCATTGTGGTCAGTTGCACCTTGATCGGTGTGTGTGTCGACAGCGTACTGACTCTCACCGGTTGGTTTGTGTTTACTCCAGAGGCCTCTGTATTACCTATTCCTTTGTGGTTGGTGGGTATATGGATCGGGTTTGCCGCAACGTTCCGCCATGCTCTAGCCTATTTCTTTGCCCGACCTGTGTGGGCCATTGCGTTGGCTGCAGTAGGGGCTCCGCTGACCTACCTGGCGGCTGCGCGATTGGGTGCGGTAGCGTTGCCTTATGGTCCGGTATGGACGGCTTTAGTGTTGCTGGTGGTGTGGACGGCGTTGATGGGAATGTTTGTATGGATAACGCAGACAATAGTGAAGTTCAGACATGCTTAAGGTAGCGGTGCTCATTCTGGCATTGCTCGCCAGTGCTTCTGCTATTGCTACAGACGAAGTGGCCAAAGCGCAGTGGGCCAATGCATCAGCCGTCGGCGAAGGACGTTTGACCGTTATGCTCTGGGATGTGTTTGATGCCGTGCTCTACGCACCTGATGGGCAGTACGATTCCAACAAACCGTTTGCCTTGTCTTTGACTTACCTGCGAAAACTGAAGGGAAAAAAGATTGTTGAAAAGACGATAAAGGAAATACGTTCTCAAGGTTTTTCCGATGCTACCCAGCTGGCGAGTTGGGCCGCGGAGCTCCATGACATCATTCCTGATGTGAAGAAAGGGAATAACATCACCGGAGTCAGAAACGATCAGGGGCATACCCTGTTTTTCTACAATGCAGAGCCCGTTGGGTCGATCCGGGATGAAGCGTTTACCACGCTGTTTTTTAATATTTGGTTAGGCGAATCCAGCTCTGAACCGGGACTGCGAAAAAAGCTTTTGAACCTTGGCTCCTAAGAGGTAATCATGATCCAATCGTTACACGCATGGGTAGTTAGCTTGGTGTCTTTAGTGCTCTTAGCAGGCTGTGCGGGCATGGATGCTCAGAGTTACCGTGAGCAATCACCTGAGTTTGTGCTTGAGGAGTTCTTTGATGGCACTGTCAAAGCCTGGGGCATTGTGCAGAATCGTGACGGCGATGTTGTGCAGCGGTTCACTGTTGATATTGATGGTAGCTTCGCAGATGATCAGTTGGTTTTGGACGAAACGTTCACCTATGGTCTTGGCGAAGGCGTTGAAAAACGCATCTGGACCATACAAAGATTGTCTGATGGGCGCTACACAGGTTCTGCCGATGATGTTCTGCCAGGTGCAGCAGGTCGCAGCTGGGGCAATGCGTTCAATTGGCGGTACAAAATGGATTTACCCGTGGGTGATCGGCAGTATCGCGTGAACTTCAATGATTGGATTTGGGCCTTGGATGACAGTACGATTGTTAATCGAGCTTATATTAGGAAATTTGGTTTAACGTTCGCTGAAGTGACGCTGTTTATGCAGCGTCAGTAGTCTTAGGTTTCCACCGCCAGCGAGATAGCCTCATCGAAACTGATCAATCGCGCTTCGGAGTCGCGGCGACCTTTGTATTCCACCTGTTGTTCAGCGAGTAGTTTTTCACTAATGACGAATCGATGTGGCACGCCGAGTAACTCCATATCTGCGAACATGACACCCGGGCGCAGCGGCCGATCGTCAAACAGCACGTCAACACCGGCATCTAGCAGTTGCTGATACAGTTTTTCGGCGTGTTCACGGACGTTGTCAGATTTTGCCATGTGAATCGGGGCTACGACGGCTTCGAAAGGTGCAATGGCTTTTGGCCAGATGATGCCCTTGTCATCGTTGTTCTGTTCGATAGCGGCTGCCGCAACGCGGGTAACGCCGATGCCATAGCAACCCATGTGCATGATCTGTGGTTTGCCATTTTCATCAGGCACAGATGCATTCATGGCCTGACTGTACTTGGTGCCGAGTTCAAATATATGCCCCACTTCTATGCCACGGTCAATGCTTATAGTGCCGTTGCCATCAGGAGACGGGTCACCTTCCACCACATTGCGAAGGTCGTAAACAGTCGGTTCGGGGCAATCACGTCCCCAATTCACCCCAGTAAAATGTTTGTGATTTTGATTCGCGCCACAGGCAAAGTCACTCAGCGCTGCAGCATCGGCATCGACCAGCACTGGAATCGATAGTCCTACTGGTCCCAGACTGCCTGCGTCAGCCCCGGCTGCCGTGCGAATTTGCTCGGCGTTAGCAAATGTGAGCGGGCTTTGTACCTCATCCAGCTTCTCTGCTTTAATGGCATTCAGTTCGTGATCGCCGCGAATGATCAGTGCAACCACTGGCACTTCTTCACCTTGTACCATTAAGGTTTTCACCGACTCGAAGGCTTTGATACCGTGATGCGTGTCGAGATCTTCGATGGTGCGAACCTCGGGTGTGTCGATGCTTTGCAAGGCTTGCGTAGGTGCATCGCGAGTGGAGGTACACACCACTGCCGCTTTTTCCACATTCGCAGCAAAGCTGCCTGTGCTGGAATATGCCAAGGCATCTTCGCCACTGTCGGCAAGTACCATGAACTCTGTCGATAACGCACCGCCGATACTGCCAGAGTCGGCATCGACCGACCGATAGCGTAATCCGATCCGATCAAATATCTGACTGTAAGCCTTAAACATATCTAGATACGTATCGTGTAGCGACTCTGCGCTCAGGTGGAACGAGTAGGCATCTTTCATGATGAACTCACGAGCTCGCATGACGCCAAAACGCGGTCTGATTTCATCACGGAATTTGGTTTGTATCTGATAGAAATTGATCGGCAGTTGTCGATAGCTGCGAAGTTCACGTCGTGCAATGTCCGTAATGACTTCTTCGTGTGTCGGACCAACGCAAAACTCTCGATTGTGTCTATCGTGCAACCGCAATAGTTCTGGGCCGTACTGTTCCCAACGGCCAGATTCTTGCCACAGTTCCGCCGGATGTATGGCGGGCATAATCATCTCAATGCCACCGGCTTTGTTCATTTCCTCGCGAACAATAGCTTCGATTTTTTGCAATACTCGCAAGCCCACAGGCATCCAAGAGTACAAGCCTGAGGCAAGTCTTCGGACCAAGCCAGCTCGTAACATGAGCTGGTGGCTGATGACCTCGGCATCGGCAGGGGTCTCTTTCGTGGTGGCAATGTGGAACTGGCTGGCGCGCATCTGACGACAATCTCGGTGGCTATGCGCGATAAGTATAGCCAGTTGGGCGATTGCACAGGGTGTTTCGTCGGGTATTGGTACTATATCGATGCGGTGGCCTCGGCCGCCCTTATTTTTGCTCCAGGTGCAAGGTATGTCTGACCGACGATTACAAGTGTTCCACACCGTTGCGGGTGTACTTAATTTTACGCGCGCAGCCGAAATTCTGAATATGACACAACCGGCTGTGACACATCAGATTCGGCAGTTAGAGGTGGATTTTAATACTCGGTTGTTCGATCGCTCAAACAATCGCATCAGTTTGACCCAGGCGGGCGAGCAGGTGCTCAGCTATGCCGATCGGATCATTGGTTTGTACGATGAAATGCAAGAATCCGTAAAAGCGCTGACTGGAGACCATACCGGTCTGGTGACCCTCGGCGCGAGCACCACGATAGCGGAGTACATGTTGCCCGGTTTGTTGGGCGGGTTTCAGAAGCAGTTTCCTGAAGTGCAGGTCAGGCTTCGAGTGGCCAATACCGACGCCATTGTTGCGCTGGTCGCAGATAATTCGATCGATTTCGGAGTGGTAGAAGGTGAGGTGAATAACCAACAGATGTTGGTTGAAGACTTCCAATGGGATGAGCTTATGGTGCTGGTGCCGGTGGATCATCCGCTGGCTTCCACTGATCAGGTGTCTCCACAGCAGTTGTTGGACTATCCCTTTATCTTTCGTGAAGACGGTTCGGGCACTCGCTCGGTGATTGCGAACTTTCTAGAATCGGTTGGGTTACATGAGGATCAATTGGTCAGGACATTTGAACTAGGAAGCACTGAAGCGATCAAAGGCGCTATTCAGGCGGGCATGGGGATATCAATATTGTCTTCAGCGACCGTGGACAAGGAGTTGGCCCTGGGTACCCTAGTGGCCCTACCCTTAACACCTCGATTGAAGCGTCCATTCTATTTTGTGCGCCAGCGGCAGAAATTCCGGTCCCAGCTCATGGATGAGTTGTTTCAGTTTGCCCGTAGCTACTACAGCGATTCGGATATTGACGCGTCAATGAAATAGCGTCCTCCCATGGGCGCTTGTGCACCAATATTGCTACTTACTAAGTTGTAAACGGAGCTTTTTTTGTCATTACCCACGTGTGGGTGAATGGCATAATGAGTTGTAGATAGGCTTACACGGGCTTGTCTTCAACCACCACTTAAACCTCGCAGGAGAATATCGGGTACATGCTGGACATCATCCGCGATTGGTATGCCCGCAATTTTTCAGATCCACAGGCAGTGATTCTTGCGCTGTTGTTGTTGGTTGGCTTTGGTATTGTCATTTTCCTGGGTGATATTTTAGCACCAGCGCTGGTGGCGTTAGTGCTGTCGTATTTGTTGGAAGGTTTGGTATCCACCTTACAGCGGTGGGGAATACCTCGCACCCTTTCAGTTATTGTTGTCCTAGCGCTGGCGATTGCGCTCTCACTAGTGATCTTATTTGGTGTTTTGCCTGTACTTTCACAACAATTTACGCAAATTGTTCGCGAAGTTCCC
Organism: Gammaproteobacteria bacterium; assembly: GCA_019634245.1. Next base: position 48,135 of record JAHQVR010000197.1, on the reverse strand, counting down.
GGCATGATTGCCACCGCTCAAGAGCAGGCATTGCGGTTGCCTGAACTGTACCCAGAAGTGTTCACTGTCGAGCAAATCAGCGTCTTAATCAGTAACGTTCGATCTGAACTGGGCAAGTTCACGCAAAACGTGTTGGAGTTTTCTATTGCTCGACTGGGCACCATGGTGGTGATTGGTGTGTATGCTGTACTCGTGCCGCTAATGGTGTTTTTTACTTTAAAAGACAAAGACAAGTTATTGGCCTGGTTTAATACCTTTGTGCCAAGGCGCAACGAATTATCGTTACAGGTGTGGCGGGAAGTCGATCAGAAAATTGCCAATTACATCCGCGGAAAATTTGTTGAAATAACCATTGTCTGGGCTGCTAGCTACGTCGTTTTTGCCTTGATGGATTTAAACTATTCACTGCTACTGAGTTTTTTGGTGGGCATCTCGGTCATTATTCCTTATGTCGGTGCGGTCGCGGTGACGGTTCCGATTGCGATCATTGCGTTCTTTCAATGGGGTTTGTCAGCGAAATTTGTTTATCTGATTCTGGTGTATCAGATCATTCAAATTCTCGATGGCAATGTGCTGGTGCCGTTGTTGTTTTCGGAAGTGGTGAATCTGCATCCATTGGCGATCATCGTTGCCGTGCTGTTTTTTGGCGGCGTGTTTGGTATATGGGGAGTGTTTTTCGCTATCCCGTTGGCCACGCTTGCGCAGTCTGTTTTAAAGGCCTGGCCGCGACCCCACGCCACGTCCGACCCGTCCTCCGACGTGAGCTCTGAATCGGTTAAAGCCTGATCAGATCTTCACCGTTTATCGCATAGGCATGCTCAGTCAATGCTACGATGCACCTGATAAATGGTTAAAAGAGTAAATCATGTTCCAAGGCAGTATGGTGGCCCTCGTCACCCCGATGCTCGAGTCTGGTGCTGTTGATTTTGCGTCACTGGAAAAGCTTATTGAGTTTCATATTGAGGCTGGCACTAACGCCATTGTGTCGGTTGGGACCACCGGAGAATCGGCCACTCTGACCGTACCTGAGCATGGTGAGGTGATCAAGCGCACCATCGATCAGGTCAATAAACGCGTACCCGTTATCGCTGGCACTGGTGCCAATGCGACAGCGGAAGCGATTGAGCTGACCGAACATGCCCAAACGGCGGGTGCAGATGCCTGCCTGTTGGTGACTCCCTACTACAACAAACCCACTCAGGAAGGTTTGTATCAACATTTCCAAGCGGTAGCTAAAGCGGTAAACATTCCTCAAATTGTCTATAACGTACCGGGAAGAACATCTCTGGATATGGTGCCGGCAACGACGGCGCGCCTCTCAAAGGTCGATAATATTGTGGGCATTAAAGAGGCCTATGGCGATGTGGCACGGATCAAAGAGCTATTGGCTATTTGCGAGGATGGATTTTTAGTGCTCACCGGCGATGATGCGACAGCACGGGAGAGCATGTTGGCAGGTGGTCATGGTGACATTTCGGTCACCGCAAATGTGGTGCCGCGGCAAATGGCGGAGCTGTGCACTGCTGCGATGGCTGGTGATGTGCAGCAAGCAGAAGCTATAGACCAGGTTATTGGTGATTTACATGTGGCGCTGTTCCACGAATCGAACCCGATTCCCGTCAAATGGGCATTGACACAGATGGGTTTGATCGGGCCTGGTATACGGTTGCCGCTAACGCCGTTGGCTGAGTCGTTTCATGAACCTGTTCGACAGGCATTGATCAAAGCAGGTGCTTTATAGATGAAAAATTTGTTAATCCCGGGTGCGTTGTGTGTGTTTGTGCCACTGGCCGGGTGCCAGTTGGGTTACAGACACACCAGTCCCGATGTTGTGTACAGCAGCGATTCGAGTACCGCTGCGCCTTTGCAAGTGCCGCCTGACTTAAATAATGTCAGTGATGGTGAGCAGTTTGTGCTTCCGGGCAATGCGGGTGGTGCGGTAACCCGCAATACGCTTCTACCTGCGTTTCGATCGGTGGAATTTGTTCGGCAAGGCGATCAAAGCTGGCTTGAAATCAGTGGCACACCGGAAGATGTCTGGCCGCGGTTGCTGGCCTTTATTCGTCATGAGCAATTCAAGGTAGAACAAACACAACCCGCCGCTGGAATAGTGGTGACTCAGTGGCGCGCTGCTGATGTAGAAAATGATGGAGGCTTATTGAAAAACCTGATTGGTAACAACGATGCGATGACGCGTGTGGCCTTTCGCCTAGAGCGTGGTGGCCAAGGCACCCGGTTATTTAGCAGAGTCCAGCTTTCTTCTGCGGAAGATGCCAATCCAGACGTTGCATGGCCCGAAGAATCCTACTATCCGGAAAACACTAACGCCTTGTTGTCTCGATTGTTGGTGTTTGTCGGTGTGGATGAGCAAAAAGCCAAGGGTATTTTATCCCCTGCACAGGCATCGAACGTTCTCGACAACGCTGTGCTACGGGCGACTGGTTCCGGTAACTTGCTGGTCGTGCATCGAGGCTATGAGCCGTCGTTTAGTGCCGTTGAGACAGTATTGGGTCAGTTGAATTATCAAATCATCGGCAGTGATTCGAGCGTTGGTCAAATACGTGTGATCAATACTGAACAGCAACAGTGGGTGGTGTCGGTGGAGCCTGTTCATATTAGTGCTGTGCGAGTGAGTTTAAAAAGCGCCGATGGCGCGGCGGTGGACGACTCTCAGGCGCAGTCGTTGCTGGTGGCCTTGCGCGATGCGCTTGCTTAGCTCAACACTACTTTAGCCACTATGCTCAAAATCGCATCGATTGGCAGTGGCAGCTCGGGCAACGCCACAGTGGTCCAAAGTGGGCGAACCACCTTACTACTTGATTGTGGATTTACTGCCAAAGAAACCGTCGCCAGGATGGCCAATCTGGGTCTAACGCCATCGGAACTTGACGGCATTCTAATCTCTCACGAACACGGCGATCATGTGCGTGGTGCGGGCCCATTATCGAGAAAGTTTGGTTTGCCGGTGTGGTTGACGCATGGCACCTATCAGCGCTTGCGCGACAAGCGCTTTGCTCACACACATGTGTTCCATGCTCATGAACGCTTCAGCATTGGCGATGTTGAATTGGATCCCTTTCCAACGCCGCATGATGCGGCTGAGTCTTGTCAGTTTGTGTTTGAAAGCCAAGGGGTGCGCTTTGCGTGCGTTACTGATTTAGGCGTTTGTACACCGCATGTGTTTGAAAAGATCAGGCACGTTAATGGATTGATCATCGAATGTAACTACGATACAGAGATGCTTAGAAACGGCCCCTATCCACCATCATTGCAAGCTCGTATACAGTCCGAATTTGGTCATTTAGGCAATGATCAGGCTGCAGTGGTTATAAAAAAACTTGATAGGCCGGAGTTACAACACATTCTTCTCGGGCACTTAAGCGAACAAAACAACAGTGATGCTAAAGCGTTGGTGTCGATACAAAATGCGATTGGTTTCTCTAAGGATAGAGTGACCGTACTGCAACAGCACTGTGCGAGTGCTTGGTTTCAATTGTGTGCAGATGCCGATTCAACTACCGAGGCACAGACACCTGCAGAGTTGTCGACAGAATCGACTCTGTCAATGGCATAAGTCGGTCACGCAAACTAGTTTCATCTAAACCGCAATCGTGTAGCAGCTCTTCTCGACTGCCGTGCTCGATGTACTCATCCGGCAAGCCGATGAGTTCTACAGGTACATCGATATTCAGCTCTGCAAGCGTTTCGACCACAGCAGCGCCCGCACCGCCAGCGACAGAGTTCTCCTCCAACGTCACAAATTTCTGATGATCTTTCGCAAGAGATATGAGCATCTCGGAATCAATGGGTTTTACAAAGCGCATATTGACGACAGTGAAACCAAATTCTCTGCCTATCACGGTGGCCGGTTCAACCATCGTTCCAAAGGCCAGCAGTGCAACGTTATCGCCCTCATGGCAAAGTTCAGCCACACCGACGGGCAATGCGGTCATCTCTGTATCTATATCAACACCCGGACCTTGACCTCTGGGGTAGCGAACCGCACTTGGGCCATCAAGGCAGTGGCCCGTATAGAGCATTTGTCGGCATTCGTTTTCATTGGCCGGTGCCATAACAACCATATTGGGCAGACACCGCATAAACGTAAAATCAAAACTACCGGCGTGCGTCGCGCCGTCAGGTCCGACTAGCCCTGCGCGATCTATGGCGAACAACACGGGTAGATTTTGTATCGCAACGTCGTGTATTACCTGATCATAGGCTCTTTGTAGAAACGTTGAATAGATGGCGACTACGGGTTTTTGACCTTGAGTGGCTAACCCGGCTGCCAGCGTCACGGCATGCTGCTCAGCAATACCGACATCGAAGTAGCGATCTGGAAACAGTTTTTCAAATTCTACCAGGCCGGAACCTTCGCGCATCGCAGGAGTGATGCCCACCACCCGTTCATCGAGCTCTGCCATATCACAGAGCCAATTGCCAAACACGGAAGTGTAAGTAGGGCGATTGGATTTGCCTGATTTTAAACTCTTGCCGGTTGTTGGATCGAAGGGCGTTACCGCGTGTAGTGCAAGTGGATCCTGCTCTGCAAACTTATAACCATGACCTTTTTGGGTTACCACATGCAAGAAAACCGGTCCTTTTACTTCTCGTAGATTTTGCAGCACGCTCACTAAACTATCGACATCATGGCCATCGACGGGTCCGTAATAGTTAAAACCCAGTTCTTCGAACAAGGTGCTGGGTACGACCATGCCCTTCACGTGTTCTTCGGTGCGTCGCGCAAATTTTAAAACCGGTGGTACCTTCGACAGTACTTTTTTACTGCCTTCACGAGCACCCACCACAAATTTGCCGGTCAGTATCCTGGCCAGGTATTTGTTCATAGCGCCCACATTGGGGGAAATCGACATGTCGTTGTCGTTGAGCACTACCAACATGTTGGCTTTTACGCCACCTGCGTGATTCAGTGCTTCGTAGGCCAGCCCGGCGGTCAATGCACCATCGCCTATGACGGCAACCACCTTTTTTTCATCCTCAAGATCTTGTTTGCGGATCGCCAATGCCATTCCCAGAGCGGCGCTGATTGACGTGCTGGAATGACCCACTCCAAACGTGTCGTAGTCACTTTCCAACCGATTGGGAAAACCGGCCAGACCATCTTTCATCCGCATGGTGTCCATGCGTTTACGGCGACCTGTAAGGATTTTGTGGCCATAGGTTTGGTGCCCTACATCCCACACCAACAGATCGTCAGGGGTCTTGAACGCATAGTGAAGTGCGACGGTTAATTCGATCGTGCCAAGACTAGCGCCTAGATGACCACCCGTAACCGCCACTGATTCGATAACAAATTGGCGCAGCTCGTTGGCCAATGCAGGTAGGTCCGCTTCGTCCAGTCGACGCAAGTCGGCTGGCGTATCGATGGTCTCAAGCAACGGGAAGCGGTTCGCGGTGTCCATAGTCGTATCAATCGGGTAGGTTCGGGATTATCCGCCGTTGGTCGTATGGCTGACAAGTGTTAAACCGTCCATAAGAAGTTTTTATCTCAATGTTGCTAAAAACTGCGCTCGAGAACGAAGGCTGAAAACTCACGTAATTCCTCAAAATCGTCTCCCAGACCTTCCAAATGCGCCATGGCGGCCTCGTGCATTTGCCTGGCGTGTTGACGAGCACCATTGAGGCCTAACAACGCAGGGTAGGTAGGCTTATTCAACGCTATGTCGGCGCCTTGTGTTTTTCCCAGGGTTTCGGTGTCGCTAACGACATCGAGAATGTCATCGACAATTTGAAAGCATAGTCCGACCGCACCGGCGTAGTGGTAAAGTCGCGTTAATAGATCGTTGTCTGTGAGCTCAGCGGTTAACGCTGCGAGCATGACACTGGCACGGATTAGCGCGCCAGTTTTCAGTGAGTGCATGGCCTCAAGTGCTTCCAGCTCAAGCATTGAGCCCACCGAGGCAAGATCGATGGCTTGACCGGCTGCCATGCCATTGGCTCCGCTAGCATCGCCGAGTACGGCGCTCATTCGCAACTTGCTTTGATCGGAAAGGTCTGGGTCTGGGTTGGCAGCCAGCAGGGTAAAGGCCAGCGCTTGCAGGGCATCTCCTGCCAAAATGGCAGTGCCTTCGTCGAATTTTTTGTGGCAGGTGGGCTTGCCGCGGCGGAGATCATCATCATCCATGGCCGGTAGGTCATCATGTACCAACGAATAAGCGTGCATCATCTCGACTGCACAGGCAGGGATATCCAGACGGCCCGCACCCACACCCAAGGCCTGGCCGGTGGCGTACACCAGCACGGGACGTATGCGTTTACCCCCATTGGTGACCGCGTAGTGCATGGCCGCTTGCAGATCCGTACGGGTTCCGTCGCGAGCTGGTAGTTGTTCTATCAGGGCCTGGTCAACGCGCTGCTGGTAGCGCTCAATCCGCTGTTCTAGCGGCACGTTACTCACTGGATTCATCAAAGGCTTCGAGCGTCTCGACATCCTTATCATCCATCAGGATTTGCACTTTTTGCTCTGCCTCCTTGAGGCTTTGTTGGCAAAACCGCGCAAGGCTTACGCCACGTTCAAACTGCTCCAGTGACTGTTCCAGCGAAGGGTCTCCCGATTCGAGTGATTTAACGATGGACTCTAATTCACCCAGGGCATCTTCAAAGCGTGTGGACTTTGGAATTTTTCGCGCTTTGGCAGCCACGTCAGTAACTCTTCTTAGGTAGACAACAATTAGTCTATCAAATCAATGGCTTCGTGAAGGCGATGAATCCCATCCACCTGTAGCCCTTTGATCGGTTTTTTGGGCTTATTTGCCTCGGCCACAATAGCTCTTTTGAATCCGTGCTTGATCGATTCTTGTAAACGCTCCTCGCCATTTGCAACGGGTCGAACTTCTCCTGCCAATCCAATTTCTCCAAAAACCACAAGTTCTGGCGGGAGGGGTCGATTTCTGAAGGAGGACAGCGCAGCCAGCACCACAGCTAGGTCAGCGGCTGTTTCGGATATGCGCACACCGCCCACCACGTTAACGTATACGTCCTGGTCAAACATCGCGATACCGGCATGACGATGTAGAACAGCGAGCAGCATCGCCAGTCGATTCTGTTCAAGTCCCAGTGCCACTCTGCGAGGATTGCCCAGATGAGAACCGTCTACGAGCGCCTGTGCTTCGACCAGCATCGGTCTGGTTCCCTCCCGTGTCACCATGATCACACTGCCACTGACCGGTTCTGGGTGTCGGGAGAGAAAAATGGCTGACGGGTTGGTCACGACCTTCAAGCCGGTTTCGCTCATGGCAAAAACCCCCAGCTCATTAACAGCACCAAAGCGATTCTTGACCGCGCGTATCACGCGAAACCGACTGCCTGGGTCGCCTTCAAAATACAACACGGTATCGACCATGTGCTCAAGCACCCGAGGTCCTGCCAGAGCACCTTCTTTCGTCACATGTCCAACGAGAAAGACGGAGGTACCCGTTTGTTTGGCATATCGCACCAATCGAGCAGAGGCTTCTCTGACCTGAGCAACGGCGCCTGGCGCGGAAGTCAAAGAATCGGTAAACATGGTTTGAATGGAGTCGATCACCATGATCTCAGGCTTTTCCTGGTCGGCGTGTGCAAGGATGCCTTCAATGCGAGTTTCGGCTAACAGGCGCAACCGCTCTATCGGCAATTCCAATCGATGGCCCCGCATGGCCACTTGCTGAAGCGATTCTTCGCCAGTGATGTATAAGGTTCGTTTTGACTCTGCTAGATAAGCTAAACACTGCAACAGTACGGTGGATTTGCCAATGCCAGGATCACCACCGAGTAACGTTACTGAGCCGGGTACCAAGCCACCACCCAGCACTCTGTCCAGTTCACTCAGTCCGGTGGGCAGTCGTGTTTGCTCGCTGAGCGAGACTTCGCTAGCGTTCAAGATACCGCTGGCACCTGCATAATTGGTAAAGCGATCAGACGCAGGCGGCGAGTTGACCGCCACGACTTCAGTGAGCGTATTCCAGGCTTCACAGTCGCTACATTGTCCATTCCATTTGGAGAATACCGCACCGCATTCGGTGCATTGAAATTGGGATTTGGCTTTGGCCATAGCCTTTATCTAGGATCCACCGACCGCCATTTGATCCTCTGAATCATTATCTGGATCGAAGCGTGCTGGTTCGATGCGCACTTGCTTGACACGATTTTCTTCCACCGCCAGAACGGTGATGGGATGCCCATTGAATATAAACGTATCTCCCTGTGCAGGAAAATTTTCAAAGTGTTCCAACACTATGCCGTTCAGGGTTTTAGGTCCGTCTGAGGGTAAGGTCCATTGCAACGTCTTATTGATATTTCGAACCTGTGCCGTTCCCTCTACAATAAAGCTGCCATCACCTTGTGGTCGTATTTCTGGAGGCGCAATTTGCGGATCGTTGTCAAACTCGCCAACAATTTCTTCAAGAATGTCTTCCAGAGTCAATAGGCCCTGGATATCTCCATATTCATCTACGACCAACCCTATCCGACGTTTTTCCCGCTGAAAATTTAGTAGCTGCACAGTCAGGGTGGTGCCTTCAGGAATAAAGTACGCATCACGCACCACGGCTTCGAGAGACTCGCGAGTGATGTTGCCGCTGCGCAGTGCATCGAGCATTTTGCGTAAGTAGATGAACCCAATGACCCCGTCGACCGAACCGCGATACACCAACAATCGGCCATGCTGACTGTTGGTCAGCATTTTGAGTGATTCTTCCCAGGGATCTTCTAGGTCAATGCCTACGATTTCATTGCGGGGAACCATAATGTCATTAACCGACACAGTGCCCAGGTCAAGAATATTCACTAACATTTCGCGATGTCGTTGTGGGATCAAGCCACTGGTTTCGTTGAGCACCGTTCGAAGTTCCTCACTACTTAAGTGCTCATCATCGGCCTCCGCAAGACGCACATTAAAAAAGCGCAGCACCTGCATGCTTAGCCAATTCACTACCGACACTATGGGGGAGGTGATCACCATTAAGGGTGCGTACACGGCGGATGCGATAAAGGCGACTTTCTCGGAGCGCTTGTTGGCGAACGATTTTGGCGTGACTTCGGCAAACACAAGAATGATGAGTGTTAACAATCCTGTTGCCACGGCAATGCCGGGCTCACCCATTAAGCGCAGAGCGATAATCGTTGCTACTGCAGAGGCCAGGATGTTAACAAAATTATTGCCGAGTAAAATCAGGCTGATCAGTCTCTCGGGCTGCTCTAGTAAGCGCGCAGTTCGCTGGGCGGCCTTGTTGCCGTTGTTTGCCTGGTGCCGCAAACGATAGCGATTCAATGACATCAACGCGGTTTCAGAACCGGAGAAAAAACCGGACATCAGTATCAGCAGTGCCAGGATAACCAGCAACACACCGATGGGGATGGTGTTCAAGTAAGTAGTGGCTCAAGTAGTGACGCAAGTTCCATCATAGCAACGCAAACGCAGATTGAGCAAAACTCAGCGTTTAAGGATGAGTTCGAGAACTAATTTGCTGCCAAAATAGGCGACCAACAGCAGGGAAAAGCCGGCCAGTGTCCAATTAATCGCCCGCTTACCTCTCCAGCCAAACTGCCATCGACCGAACAGTAAAAGCCCAAAGACTGCCCAGGCCATGCATGACAGAACGGTTTTGTGCGCTACCTGCTGAGAGAACATATTATCGAGATACGCCCACCCGGTGGCCAAGGACACCGTTAGCATCACAAAACCGGCGCCTAGCAGAGCAAATAGCAGGGATTCTGTGCGCTGCAGGGCTGGCAGCACTCGGACAAAGCCCGTGGGTTTGTGCTGGTTCAGATAGTGCCGTTGCAAAGCGACCAGCAAGGCTTGTGCGGCTGCTAATGCCAGCAGTGCGTAGGCAATCAGCGATGAGAGCACATGGAATTTTATCGACGCATCTATGGCGGATTGATTGCCCTGGTGTATTTGTCCGGCCAGCAGAACCACGGCAGCTAGTGGCAGAACCATGAGCCCCAGATAGTCTGCCGGTTGGGATAAGCACAGTGCAAGCAGCAGTAAAACCATCGCTAACCCGGTCACCGACAAAGCGGTAAAGAAGGGTAAATGCAAGGCGACTGGAACTCCGGTGAGCTTTACCGTCACCACCAAATGGATCAAGGCGGCGATCAGGGCCAGTGATAGCCAGCGGGTGCGCGATTGGTCACTGAGCAGACTCTGGTACAGCATCACACTCGCGATGCTGTACAACACCGCCGCGGTTATTGAGAGCAGGACATCCAGCATTTAACCCAAGCCCTTTACGACTGGGCCGTTATACTGTGCCTGCAAAGACCATTGGATTAGTTGCAATGTTTGATTCATTAAGTGAGCGGCTCGGTCGCACCCTGAAAACGCTGCGCGGGCAGGGGCGTCTTACCGAAGACAACATCAAAGATACCATGCGGGAAGTGCGTATGGCTTTGCTGGAGGCTGATGTTGCCTTGCCTGTGGTGAAAACCTTCACCGAACGCGTCAAAGAAAAAGCCTTAGGACAGGAGGTCATTAGCAGTTTGTCACCCGGCCAGGCGCTGATCAAAGTTGTCAGCGATGAGCTCACTGCCATTATGGGTGAGCAAGCCGAGCCGTTGAATTTGTCTGTCCAGCCACCTGCAGTGGTTTTGATGGCGGGACTTCAGGGTGCGGGTAAAACCACGACAGTGGGCAAACTTGCGCGGCTGTTGAAGGAAACAGAGCGTAAGAAAGTCATGGTGGTGAGTTGCGACGTCTATCGTCCGGCGGCCATCAAACAGCTGCAAACCTTGGCAGAATCGATTGATGTCACCTTCTTCGACAGCGACGTAAGCCAATCTCCTGAGGCCATCGCCAAAGCGGCCATTGCGGCTGCAAAGACGCAATTCATGGATGTGCTGCTGGTGGATACCGCTGGTCGTTTGGCGATAGACGATGCGATGATGGCCGAGATCAAAGCGCTGCACGCGGCCGTGTCGCCTGTTGAAACCTTGTTTGTTGTCGATAGCATGACTGGACAGGATGCGGCCAACACTGCCAAAGCCTTTGGCGAGACGCTGCCGTTAACTGGTGTGGTTTTGACCAAAACCGATGGGGATGCCCGCGGCGGGGCGGCGCTGTCGGTACGGATGGTTACCGGCAAGCCTATCAAATTCCTTGGGTCAGGCGAAAAGACGGATGCGCTGGAGGTGTTCCATCCCGACCGGGTGGCATCTCGCATTCTGGGTATGGGAGACGTACTCAGTTTGGTCGAAGAAGTCACCGCCAAGGTCGATCACCAAAAGGCCGAAAAGCTAGCCAAAAAGATCAAGAAAGGGAAAACCTTCGATTTGGAAGACATGCGCGATCAGCTGGAACAAATGAGCAATATGGGCGGCATGGCAGCCATGCTAGACAAATTACCCGGAGCCGGAGAGCTGCCGGACTCGGTCAAGAGCAAGGTCAATGATGGTGAATTCAAGCGCATGATCGCTCTGATCAACTCAATGACACCGCAAGAACGGCGGTTTCCAGCGGTCATCAAGGGGTCCCGCCGGAAACGCATTGCGGCGGGCAGTGGCCTTCAGGTTCAGGATGTCAATCGCTTGCTCAAGCAGCATCTGCAGATGAGCAAAATGATGAAAAAAATGTCCAAAGGCGGCATGGCCAAGATGATGCGGGGTATGAAGGGCCAGTTGCCGCCAGGCATGATGTAACTCCGCCGCCAGATTGTTCAAAAAAAGTTCCTCCAAAGGCTTTTTTCCGATACAATTGGGAGTTCACTTTAGGGGCCGCGCAAGAGCGAGGGCCTCGAGACAGAAAATTCACGGAAATTCCCATGGTTAGCATTCGTTTGTCGCGCGGTGGCTCCAAGAAAAAGCCGTTCTACCATATCGTCGCCACGGACAGCCGTAACGGTCGTGATGGTCGTTATATCGAGCGTCTTGGTTTTTACAATCCACTCTCTAAGGGTGCCTCAGTCCCAGTGCAGTTGGATCTGGAGCGGTTGGACTATTGGGTTGGCGTCGGAGCTCAGATGAGCGATCGAGTCAAGAAAGTCGTCAAGGACTATCGCAAGGAGCATGCGGCAGCCTGACTCTGGTTCCGACGACGTCGTCACGCTGGGCCGCATTGTTGGGGTTCATGGTGTACGTGGTTGGCTGAAAATTCATTCGGAAACAGATCCTCGGGAGAACATCGTTGCCTATCCGGAGTGGTGGGTAGGTCAACCGGGACAGTGGCGTGAAATTAACGTGCTCGAAGGCCGACGGCACGGCAAGACCATCATCGCTCGGCTTGAGAACATCGATGATCGCGATCAGGCTATGTCGCTCAAAGGCGTGACCATCGCTGTGAGCCGCTCAGCCTTACCGGAACTGAATCGCGACGAGTATTACTGGCGCGATCTGATTGGTTGTAATGTGTTTTGCCAGGACCACAAGGCAGCGTCGTCGTATCAGCGAATAGGCCGAGTCAAACGACTGATTGAAACCGGGGCGAATGATGTGATGGTGTTGAGCGACGAACGACAGCCGACGACACCGGGAGCTGAATTGCTCGTTCCGTGGATTAGGCCGGATGTGGTGCGCAAGGTCAATGTGGTCGATAAGGAAATTCACATTGACTGGGATCCAGACTATTGATGCGGGGTGCGGGTATGGATTTCGGGGTGGTGACCTTATTCCCCGAAATGATTCTTGAGCACTTTGAAAAAGGGGTCATTGGGCGAAGCTGGCGTGATGGCCGACTGAACATTCAGTGTGAGAATCCGCGAGATCACACCGAAGATGTTCATCGCACGGTTGATGACCGACCCTTCGGTGGCGGCCCTGGGATGGTGATGAAGGCTGAGCCTTTGGTTAGATCGGTGGCGGCGTTGAAGGAACGGATGCCAGCGGCGAGCGTGGTCATGCTGAGTCCGCAAGGTGAACGATTTGATCAGGTGAAAGCCCGTCAGTATCTAGGGATGGGCTCGATCATACTGGTCGCGGGTCGGTACGAAGGGGTGGATGAACGTTTTGTCCAGCAGTGCGTCGATTGTGAACTATCGATCGGAGACTTTGTGCTCAGTGGTGGAGAGATTGCAGCGATGGCCGTGATTGATGCGGTTAGTCGTTTGGTCCCTGGCGTGTTGGGACACCCGGATTCTGCTGAAGAAGATTCGTTCGGGGATACGGGTTTGTTGGACTGTCCTCACTATACGAGACCGGAAGATTTTGCCGGCACCAAGGTGCCAAGTGTGTTGCTTTCGGGCGATCACAAAGCGATCGCCCTTTGGCGACGCCAACAAGCGTTGCAACGAACGTATACGCGGCGTAAAGAGTTACTCGACATCGTCAATCTTACTGATGATGACACACGGTTTTTGACTACGATTGCGGCTGATAAGAACGCGCAATCTTGACAGGTATGAGCGAATGAGCACTATTATTGACGAAATCAATCAGGAACAAATGGGCAAAGAGATTCCTGAATTTGGTCCTGGTGACACTGTATCGGTTCAGGTTCGGGTTAAAGAGGGCAGCCGGGAGCGTTTGCAGGCGTTTGAAGGTGTGGTGATAGCGAAACGTAATCGCGGCCTACACTCGGCGTTCACGGTTCGGAAGATTTCCCATGGCGAAGGCGTCGAGCGTGTTTTCCAAACCTACAGCCCGTTGGTCGCTGACATTGAAGTGAAACGCCGTGGCGACGTACGTCGTTCCAAACTGTACTATCTGCGTGGACTCACCGGTCGCGCTGCGCGAATCAAAGAAAAGCTGTAATTGTTGTTATGGTTGACTCGCCATAAACCCTTATGGGTGAGTCTGTAGACGGATCCTCCGGTCGGGCTGCCAATCTGCGGCGCGACCTAACACCTCAATCGGTGTTTGCTGGCGCACTGGCGGCCTTTGTCGGATTTGCATCGTCCTTCGCGGTGGTGTTGCAAGGGTTGCGTGGAGTCGGCGCCAGTGATTCCCAAGCTGCTTCAGGATTGATGGTCGCCGCGATTGCGATGGGTGCCTGCAGCATTGCGCTGAGCCTACGCACACGGATGCCTGTCGGGGTGGCATGGTCAACACCAGGAGCTGCGTTGTTAGCCAGCTCAGGGGTCGTGCCCGGCGGTTTCCCCGAAGCGGTCGGTGCATTCATTTTGTGTGGTTTACTGTTGGCGCTGGCCGGTTTGTTTCGACCTTTGGCGAAAGCGGTAGAGGCTATACCTCAGGCTTTGGCTAACGCGCTGTTAGCGGGTGTTCTTGTGGGGTTGTGTCTGGCTCCTTTTAAGGCGATTGCCTACAGCCCAGCCATGGGGTTGCCCATTCTGCTGGCGTGGATTGTGGCTATCCGCATTAACCGCCACTTGGCCGTGCCGGCAGCACTTTTGAGCTTCGTCGTCGTCGTCGTTATCGCTATTGAATATCCTTCTGATTGGCGCGGCACATTAACTCAAAGTCTGATTCCAGAATTAATACTTGTGCGTCCCAGTTTTTCGTTTGAGGCCGCAATCGGTATCGCGTTGCCATTGTTTATTGTGACCATGGCCTCCCAAAATTTGCCCGGTATTGCCGTGCTAAGAGCCAATAATTTCAACACACCGCCAGCTCAACTCATTACCACCACGGGCATGTTCAGTACCGTGGGTGCGTTTTTTGGAGCGCATGCGGTGAATTTATCGGCCATAGTGGCCGCTATGATGGCCAGTGAGGAAGGCGGACCAGACAAAGACAAGCGCTATGTTGCTGCGGTGACTTTTGGTGTAATAAGCATCGTTTTAGGCGTTTTCGCTGGTGTGACAACGGCTTTCGTATCTTTAGCGCCGGTGATTCTGATTGAGGCGGTGGCTGGCCTGGCGCTGATTGGCGCGTTTTCCGCGTCTGCCGTGGCGGCGTTTCGCGACGAATCTACCCGTCTAGCCGCAGCCGTTACGTTTTTAGCCTCTGCTTCAGGTATCACTCTGTGGGGAATTTCGGGTGCATTCTGGGGGCTAATGGTCGGCCTTATAATGATATTGCTTACCCGGCCCTTGAAATTATAATAGCCATCCCCAGATCTTCCGTTGTTGTTTTTTAGACAGGCGCAATTTTTATGAGTGAAGAAAGCAAAGTGGACAACCCAGCAGCCGAGCAGATGTCCTTTCAGGCTGAAGTGAGTCAACTGCTGCAATTGATGATTCATTCGTTGTATAGCAACCAGGAAATTTTCCTTCGCGAGTTGATTTCCAATTGTTCGGATGCGTGCGATAAATTGCGATTTGAAGCGATAGCCGACGGTTCTTTACTAGAAGATGACAGTGAACTGCGTATTATTGTATCGGCGGATGAAGAGGCCGGTACGATCACCGTTGAGGATAATGGTATTGGCATGAATCGCGAGGAAGTCATTGCCAACATTGGCACCATCGCGAAATCTGGCACCAAGCAATTTTTAGAATCTCTCACAGGCGATCAAAAAACCGATGCAGCACTGATCGGGCAATTTGGTGTTGGATTCTACTCGGCCTTTGTCGTCGCTGATCGGGTCACGCTAGTCACTCGGCGCGCTGGAGAGGCGGTCAGCGATGCTGTGCAATGGGAATCGGATGCCAGTGGTGGTTTTGCCATCTCTTCGGTAGACAAAGAATCCCGCGGAACAAAAGTGATTCTGCAGGTAAAGGATGACTGCAAAGAGTTTGTTAACGATTGGCGATTGCGCAACATCATCTCCAAGTATTCTGATCACATTACCTTCCCAATCATGATGCTCGAGCATGTACCTCCCAAAGAGGAGGGTGATGATTCACCTGCAAAGGTGCCCGAATTGGAAAAAGTCAATGCTGCCTCAGCGCTTTGGACCAAGCCAAAAGCGGATATCTCCACCGAGGACTATCACGAGTTCTACAAGCAAATTTGTCACGATTACGAAGCACCTCTGGCGTATGCGCACAATCGCGTAGAAGGAACATCAGAATACATATCGCTGCTGTACATACCGAAAAAAGCTCCGTTTGATTTATACGAAGCTGT
Organism: Gammaproteobacteria bacterium; assembly: GCA_019634245.1. Next base: position 32,235 of record JAHQVR010000197.1, on the reverse strand, counting down.
GAGTCAGCGCAACGGTATTAAGCTGTTTGTGCAGCGAGTGTTTATCATGGATGAGGCTGAGAAAATGATGCCTCGATACTTGCGTTTTGTGCGCGGGCTGGTCGACAGCAGCGATCTGCCTTTAAATGTTTCGCGAGAGATTCTTCAGAACAACAAGGTCATCGACAGCATACGGCGAGCGTCGATCAAAAAGGTGCTGAGTTTGCTCGAAGATATAGCGGCCAATGAACCCGAAAAATATCTTGAGTTCTGGCAAGAGTTTGGACCTTGCCTGAAAGAAGCGCCTGGGGAAGACTTTGCCAACAAGGACCAGGTGGCTAAGCTCTATCGTTTTAGCAGCACGGCGATGAGTTCTGAAAAAGAGTTAACGAGCCTAGCTGACTATATGACCCGCATGAAAAGTGGGCAGGACAAGATCTACTACATCACGGCCGACAGTTATCAGGCTGCGGTGAATAGCCCTCACCTGGAAATTTTCAAAGACAAAGACATTGAAGTGCTGCTGATGCACGATAGAGTGGATGAGTGGATGATGTCCTATCTCACTGAATTCGATGGCAAGTCATTTGATTCGATTGCCAAAGGTGATCTGGATCTGAGTGATATTGGCGTCGATTCTGCGGAGAAAAAGGCTGAGAAAGAAGAAAAGGCCAAGCAGGCTGCCGAGGCTGAACCTCTGATCAAGCGCATCAAAGCGGCGTTGGATGCCACTACCAGCGATGTGAGAGCATCGACTCGTCTCACCTCCTCACCGGCCTGTGTGGTGCTTGGTGAGCAGGATATGGCTCTACATATGCAACAGCTTATGAAGCAGGCGGGCCACGAGCTACCCGACAATAAACCGGTGCTGGAGGTTAACCCTTCTCATCCGCTACTTGGTTTGCTCGATAAAGAGCAGGATGAAGATCGCTTTGCGAGTTGGTCCCAATTGTTGTTGGACCAAGCCTTGCTGGCTGATGGTGGACAGCTTGACGATGGTGCTGGCTTTGTCAAACGGATGAATGAAATGTTTGTGGCATTGCACGAGAATGGTTGAAACTGGGCTTCGATGGTTGGCGCATGCGCCACGAACAGCTAGACTATTACCATTCTCACGCCCCATTGAGGCCGAGTAAAATCTGAGCATTTTTGGGCGACGGTGCCACCACAACATTTCGACATAATTGAATCAACCATGAAAACTTCCTTCAGGGCATTGCCCTTTGTCCGTTTGGCAACGTCGGCCGTTGTGCTGAGTTGCCTAACGATTAGCGGTCCTACTCATGCGGGCGATAGCGCCGCTGGAGCGAAAAAAGCGCAAACCTGCCTGGGTTGCCACGGTGTGCAGCACTATGTGAATACGTATCCCACCTACCATGTGCCTTTTATCGCCGGCCAAAATGAAGAGTATCTGGTCGCTGCTTTAAAGGCCTATAAGTCAAAAGAGCGAAATCATCGGACGATGCAAGCCAACGCGACATTGCTCTCGGATACTGATATCGCGGATATCGCCGCTTACTTTGCAGGTCTTGGGAAGAAATGATGATGACGGCGCAACTAAAACGATTTGGTCAAGGGCTGTGCCTGCTAGGTTTGGCTGTGTTCAATGTTCATGCAGGAGACATAGAGGCCGGAAAGGAAAAAGCCGCTCAGGTGTGTGCCTCCTGTCATGGCGAAACCGGAGTGGCGATCGCGCCGCTGTATCCTAATTTGGCGGGACAATATGAAAGCTACCTAGTCCACGCACTGAAAGCTTATCGCAGTGGTGATCGTGCTAACGCGATCATGATGCCTATGGCTGCGGCTCTGACCGATGAGGATATCGCCAATTTGGCCGCCTACTACGCAGCTCAGGAAGGAGCGCTGCAAACGGTGCCGCGTCCTTAATTCGCAAAACGCGGAAGGGTTATTCCGCGCGAGGGTTGGCGATGCGATCCAGGATGGCCTCGACATCCTCCTTGGGCATCTGCAGGTGAAAGCCCTGCGACTCAAGGTTTGTCAAAACCTCCGCAGGGTCTTCATAACCGAGCTTACGGGTTGGGGTCAGATCGAATTCCAGCGCAAATTCTGGTTGCCCCAATTGTTGTTTGACCGCCTCAGGCAGACGGTCGAGTGTGTCTCGATCTTTCAGATAGACATACAAACCCTCTTTTTTGGTACTTCGGAAAACAAAACACTGCATGTCAGTCTCCACAATGGCCGCTTAAAAGGGTATGGCCGATTTCCGGGCCCAATAGTATAACGGTCATGAGCGAATCCATTCGAATAGATAAATGGCTGTGGGCTGCCCGATTTTTTAAAACTCGATCCCTGGCGGCGTCCGCGATAGGTAAGAATCAAGTACGTGTTAATGGCCAAAGAATCAAGCCTTCTCGCACGGTGCAGTTAGAGGATCTCATTATTGTTGAAAAACCACCGTATAAATTTGAAGTTACTGTGTTGGCATTGGATGATCAGCGTAAAAAAGCGGTTGATGCGCAGAAGCTGTATTCGGAATCGATAGACAGTATCGAAGCCCGGAAAAGTCTGAGTCTGCGTCTTAGAGCAGATCGGCAGGCTCGACTCGGTTTAGCGGGTACCGGAAAACCGAACAAGAAGGAACGACGACAAATCATGAACGTGCAACGCCAAGGTAGCAGCCCGAGTGGTGCTGATGAATAAAGTCATCGTACCCCGTAGCGAACACACAGTATCGCGAAAACAAATATCCAAGAATGCTCTGAAAGTGCTGTACCGACTGAATGAGAATGGATTTTCAGCTTATCTTGTTGGTGGTGGGGTGCGCGATGCTTTGGTGGGTCTATCGCCCAAAGATTTTGATGTTGCTACTGACGCGAGCCCCGAGGATGTAAAAGAGCTGTTTAAAAATTCTCGTATCATCGGACGTCGCTTTCGGTTGGTGCATGTGCTCTTTGGACGCGAAGTGATTGAAGTTGCCACTTTTAGAGCGGGGCATGACAAAGGTGCTGGTGGCGAAGTCGGTGAGGGTGGTCGCATCGTACGCGACAACGTGTATGGCACGCTCGAAGAAGATGCGGTAAGGCGCGATTTTTCTGTCAATGCGTTGTATTACAACATCGATGATTTTTCTGTGGTGGATTTCATGGGAGGTCTGGAGGATATTCACAATGGGGTTTTTCGGCTCATCGGTGACCCCATCCTGCGCTGTGAGGAAGACCCCGTTCGAGTGCTCAGGGCGGCGCGGTTGGCGGCAAAACTGGACTTTACCATCGAGGAGAAAACGCTGGCGGCGATGCAGGCAACAGCGCCTTTGCTGTCCAACGTTCCGCCCGCAAGACTATTTGAAGAGGTGCTAAAGCTCTTTCAAGGTGGCTATGCCATGGATAGCTTTGATGCGCTGGATGAACACGATTTATTAAAATACTTGTTTCCCACCGTCGCCACACGTCTGGATAGCCACGACGGCGAGCTCATGCTGACGATGTTAGACGAGGCGCTGGAGAACACTGATGATCGCGTAGCAGCTGGAAAACCCATCACGCCGAGTTATTTGCTGGCTTTTCTCCTTTGGTTCGACGTTGAAGAAGCTGCGTTAACCTTAATCGATGATGGGGTGCCCTCGCCGGCTGCGTTGCATCAGGCAAGCGATGACGTTGTGCAGAGTCAAATCCAGTATGTCTCTATTCCGCGCCGGTTTTCAGGGGTTATGAAAGACATTTGGACCATGCAATTGAGACTGGAGCAGTGGCAGGGGACGCGCGCATTGTCCCTATTGAATAACCGCCCCTTTCGAGCTGCCTATGATTTTCTGTGTCTGCGCTCAGGTATTACACCGGTTCTCAAGCCGGTCGCAGACTGGTGGACGGATGTACAGACGATGTCACCCGATGAGCAGCGGGATTTCGCTGAAGAAAAGCCGGTCGTTTATGACATCTGGGGTGAACCACCCAAGCGTCGTAAACGCAAACGTAAACCGACAAGAGCGCGTAACAATCGCGGCAACCCACCTGGCTCGGGCAATGCTCTGTAACGAATAAGCCCATGTTGGAACAGCACAGCGACAGGCCAAGCGAAGCGGCCCTGGTATACATTGCGCTTGGCAGCAATATGGGAGATCCGATTAACCATATTCGTTCGGCGTTGAAGAGTTTGGCTGAACTGGATTCGGTCAGTGAGCTTCGATCATCTCCGCTCTATGAATCAACGCCGTTAGGGGATGTCGTTCAGGAGAATTTCGTAAATTCGGTTTGTGAGTGCTACTGCTACCTGCCTCCGCTGGTATTGCTCGATGAACTGCAGGCTATTGAACAGCAACTTGGGCGTACTCGTGACCCACAACAGGGTTATCAGCATTGGGGCCCTCGACCGATGGATCTTGATTTACTTTTATACAATCGTGAAACGCTGAAAACACCGCGTTTGACCTTGCCTCATCCCGGCATGGCATCAAGATCGTTTGTACTACAGCCGTTGTACGATCTTGCACCAGATCTCATCATACCCGGGCAAGGCGCTGTCGCAGAATTAATGAAATCCTGTGAGCGCTTGGGCATAAGGCGTTTACAATAGCTGAGGAAGAGACTGGGGCTCTTTAGTCCCTATTAGGTGGCGAGCGATGAAATTTAATCATATTGCAGTGGAAGGACCCATAGGGGTGGGTAAGTCCACGTTAGCAAAGGCACTGGCGTCGCACTACCAGGCACGGTTTTTACCCGATACCGATGTGAGTAACCCCTTTCTTAAGTTATTTTATTCCAACCCAGCCAAGATAGCCCTGCAAACCCAATTGTTCTTTTTGGTCTCACGATTGAAAGCGTTGGATGAGGCGAATGTATCGATTGGCTCTGGTCCTACCGTGGCGGATTTCATGCTCGAAAAAGATCGATTGTTCGCGCAATTGACGCTTGATGAGACAGAGTGGTGGATGTATCAGGAGTTGTTTGAAAGAGCAACCAAGGATGCACCTAAACCAGATTTGGTGGTGTATCTGCAAGCACCGTTGGAGGTTCTGATTCAGCGTATTGCGAAACGCGGGTTAAAACACGAGCAGCGTATTGATAGTGCCTATTTGCAACAACTCATTAAATTGTATGAGCAATATTTCCACGATTACACCGCTGGTGCGCTGCTCATTGTGAATGCTGCCGACATCAATTTTGCCGACAATCCTGCCGATCTAAAACACCTACTCGAACAGATTGATTCTGTAGACAGCGGCCGGCATTTTGTGAATCCAGCAGTGGCCTGAGGGGTTTTGAACCCAATCAGCTGATCATTTTTGTATCATTGTGGGCCCAGATGGTAGTATGTATTTGATTATCAAACAGATCCCATTTCTAGGAGTCCCCCCCGGACATGACTGACCGGCAATTATTACGTATCGCTCTTTTAGAAGATGACGATGAACAAGCTGCTCGGGTGAGCAACTGGATTGACACCAAGGGGTACCATTGCAGCGTCTATAGTAACGCAGAGGATTTTCAGCGAGCATTTCGAAAATCGAGTTACGACGTGGTGGTATTGGACTGGACACTTCAATCGGGTAGCTCAGGTCTTGAAGTCTTGCACTGGATTCGGCAAACCTTAACCAGTGACATACCCATTATTTTTGTCACTGCAAGACAAGCGGAAGAAGATATCGTCACCGCATTGCAGGCTGGTGCCGATGACTATTTGGCCAAACCCGTAAGGCAGCATGAACTGTTGGCGCGCTTGTACGCTTTGGCGCGTCGAGCTCAACCGGAAACCGAATTGCTGGAATGTCCTCCCTACACCTTCGATACGTCAAACCGACAAGTGTTGCTCGATGGCGAGGCGATCAAGTTGACAGAAAAAGAATATGAGCTGGCGTTGTTTCTGTTCCGCAATCGCGGACGGGTGTTGTCTCGACAACACTTGCTGACCTCCGTTTGGGGAACTTCAGCGGAACTCAATACTCGCACGGTTGATACGCACGCTAGTCGCTTGCGTAAAAAGCTCAAGCTACTGGCAACTGAGCGTTGGAAATTAACGTCGATCTATCAGCATGGCTATCGGCTAGAGGAACATACCAGTAGTAGTTAACTGGTAACACGATCGTCATGGCAAGCGTCAGAGCCGCAAGTCGTGGCATTACCGTGTACTCACTGGCCGCATTTCTCTGTTTACTGCTGCTTCTAACATGGACGCTGATTTGGAGCTCGGCCACCTTAAAAGTGGATCGTTTAATTCACGACCGTTGGGTCAGTTTGTCCTTGCGGGAGCCTCCATCCGATATAGTTGTCGCCGGAATCGACCCTGAGAGCTTGTCGGCTCTGGGGCGTTGGCCGTGGCCCAGAAATATTCAAGCGCTGTTGTTTGAACGATTGGCTGATATGCAGGTGAAGGCGGTTGTGGTGGACCTTATCTACACCGAGCGATCGGATAGCCAGGCCAATGATCAGAAATTGGTGGATGCTATAGAGCGGCTTCCTATGGTGTTTCTGCCCGTATTGACAGAGGGAACGCAGGGCAATTCGTTTACTGAAAAACTTCCACTACCACAACTGTCACGTGCAGCCACCGACTTAGGTCATATCAACCTACCCATTGACAGTGACGGGATTGTTCGGCGTTTCCATCTCAAAGCGGGTTCGCCATCCCCGCATTGGTCGGCAATGGCTTTAGCTGCGCTGGAGCACATTGAGCCCAATGCAGATGACATTCTGCGATCGCTTCCCGGCAGACGTTCCCCGTCAGCCACCGCTCAGATGGTTTGGCAAGGAGACTATGAAGTCCATATTCCCTTCTACGGGCCGCGTGAAAGTTTTCGAACCCTTTCTGTTCTCAACATCATCAATGGCCGAGTCGATCCTGAAGCGCTTAAAGATAAAATTGTATTTGTAGGGATGTTGTCTACAGGACTAAACGATATCGTGCCGTCACCTGTATCTGCCCGCAATCAATCGATCCCCGGTGTGGAAGTTCATGCGAATGTGTATGCAGCGCTGCGGGATAAAAGTCTGATCACAGCGATAGATCTGCGTTGGAATCTACTCTGGGGTGCAGTTCTTTTACCGTTGATGATGTTGTTGTACTCACGAGCCCGGATGCAATGGCTGCTATTGTTGGCCGTTGGCGGTGCTCTGCTACCGATCTTCGTGAGCTTTTTACTCTATCGTTTCAGTCAATTGTGGTTTGCTCCCCTATCAGTGAGTGTGCCGGTACTCGTGAGTTATCTGCTGTGGAGTTGGAATCGACTGGATTTTATCAATCGATTTATAGAACGTGAAACTTTAGATATGAGTGCTCAGGTTCAACGAACCGACTATACGCACAATACGCTGCTCGCCGAATTCTTCGAGACCGCCTCCAAACACCTACCTATAAAGGGTTGGCGATTTAGCGCTAAGGGCGAAGAGTTCTCAGGCGGGGAAGCCATCGCAGAGCGTGATGAGATCGACATCCACGAGCAGTGGTTACATGCAAACGGAGTGTATCGCAAGCGCTACCCAACGCCAGGGCGCCTGTCTATATCACTGATTGTGGATAGCCCCTATGTTGCAGGCGAGATTACTGATTACGTAGATTCATTAGCACGGGTGCAAGAACGCATTGAGCCAAGTCGATTGTCGGGTTCTATTGAGCGACTGCAAAGCAATGCCGTAAAGCTCAGTGATCAAATGGAGTGGCTGCGCAGTGTACAAAAATTTAGTGAAACCATTATGGCTGGAAGCTCAGCTGGCTTCATGGTGTGGAACTCGGCTGGAGAGTTGATTAACAGCAACATAAAGATTTATTCCTGGTTTCCCGATCTACCTTCAGAAGCATTGCTGTGTGACTTTCTGGAAGTTGTGGGTAAAGGAGCCGTTGATACTGTGGATGAAGAGCGGCTTGCTCGCTTAGTCTTGCACGGAGAGTCCTCGCGGGTGACGTTTACCCAAGACGAGCAAGAGTATGTGATTAGTTTTGATACCGTAGGCGAACACCTAAAAGATCGATTGATTTGTGCCAGTGTGATTGATGTTACGGACATCCGCTCAGTTGAACGGGCACGTTCAGAAATGGTTGAATACCTATCGCACGATCTTCGATCACCCTTGATCTCTTCGATGTATTTACTCGAAGATCTGGAAACCTCTTTGTCAAATGATGGGGTTGAAGCCACTGAGAAGGTGCAGCTGAATATCAAGCGCAGTTTGACCATGATGGATGATCTGTTGCAGGTGGCTAAGGCCGATACCTTGTCTGCAGAAAATTTTGATGAGCTGTTGTTAAATGACGTGTTGGATAACGCTATGGATCAGTTGGCACCACAGGCTCAGAGCCGAAGTATTGCATTAGAACAGCCCGATTCTCAGTGCGAAGTCTGGCTAGATGGAGATCCCGGGCTGTTAGAGCGAGCCGTGGTCAATGTGATTGGCAATGCGATCAAATACTCCGAAGACGGCAAGCGCGTGGTTGTGGCCATGGAATTGTCTGACAATGAACAAATGGTCACGGTATCTGTACAAGACGAAGGCGTCGGAATCGACTCGGCCATCATTGGTGATATTTTCAAACGCTTCAAGCGCGATGCGCGCGTGGCTAAACAATTCAAAGGTATTGGGTTGGGGTTGGCTTTAGTGGCGAAGGTGGTGAGCCAACATGGTGGTTCTGTGGAGGCGGAAAGTGAAGGTCAGGGCACCTGCATAAAAATGCGGCTGCCGATCAAATTTGTCGAGTACTCATTGGACGAGCAGGCAGCATCAGTCGGTAGGTCTATTCAATGACTCTGTCCGGCCGTCGTCATGGCCGATGATGAGTACATCTGCTGGGTGTTGGGCAAACAGACCAACAGTGACGATGCCGGGAATGTCATTGAGCATAGACTCCATGGCTAACGGATCGTCAATCTGCCAGCCATAACAATCCAAAATGATGTTGCCATTGTCGGTGATGGTGCCTTCGCGATATTCCGGGTCTGCTCCTAACCGAACAATTTCTCTGCCTACGAAACTGCGCGCCATGGGTATCACTTCGATGGGCACCGGAAAAGTGCCGAGTGTATCGACCTGTTTTGTGGCATCTGCGATGCAGACAAAAGTGTGACTGGCTGCGGCTACGATTTTCTCCCGAGTCAGTGCGCCACCTCCGCCTTTTATTAGATTGAGATGCCTATCGACTTCATCGGCGCCATCGACATAAAGCTCCAGTGAGCCCGTCATATTGAGATCAAGTACATCAATACCGGCCTGCTGTAAGCGTTTGCTGCTCGCATCAGAGCTAGACACTGCACCACGCAGTGCGACGTTCTGCTCGGCCAGAGCATCGATAAAGTAGTTCACGGTCGAACCAGTGCCAACGCCGAGAACCGTGTCAACCTTTACATAGGAGATCGCTGCAACGGCAGCTGCCTGTTTTGCTTGACTCATGTATTCTTGACCTGCGCTGGGTAAAAGCGGCCCTAAGGTTAAAAAAACAGTTACAGTGGCTCTCCGATTTGGAGACAACTCGCACGCATTGGTCATGAACGCGCTTCACGAAGACTACATTAAACGAATTCTATCTGCTCGAGTTTATGACGTCAGTGTAGAGACCCGTTTGCATCCAGCAGCCTCTTTGTCAGAACGTTTGGGCAACACGGTATTGTTCAAGCGCGAAGACGAACAGCCCATTTTCTCTTTCAAGTGCAGGGGTGCGTTTAATCGCATTTATAAGCTGACTCAAAGTGAGAGCGTAGAGGGTGTAGTCGCCGCCTCAGCGGGAAACCATGCACAAGGTGTGGCTCTGGCTGCCAAAGCGCTTGGCCTGCAGGCATTGATAGTTATGCCCAGAACAACGCCATCGATCAAAGTGGACGCAGTAAATGCGCTGGGGGCCAAAACGCTGTTGGTTGGTGATGATTTCGGTGCTGCGCTCCATGTGGCGTTAGAAGAGGCAGACACATTGGGTTTTCCTTTTATCCATCCCTTTGACGATCCGGATACCATTGCCGGTCAGGGAACGGTCGCTGTAGAGCTCTGTCGGCAGCACCCCGGTGAGCTGGATGCGGTGTTTGTACCAGTCGGTGGTGGTGGGTTGGCGGCGGGTGTATCAGCCTACATGAAGTATTTGCGACCAGAGGTTCGAATTGTGGGTGTTGAGCCTGTGGATGCGGCTTGCATGCACGATGCGCTTAAAGCGGATGAGCGGGTGGTGTTGCCCGAGGTAGGATTGTTTGCCGATGGCGTGGCGGTGAAGCAAGCGGGAGCTGCAACATTTGCTGTGTGTCGGGAATTTTTAGATGAAGTCGTGTTGGTAACAGTGGATGAAATGTCGGCTGCGATTAAAGATATTTTTAACGATACACGAACTTTGATGGAGCCCGCTGGGGCGTTGGCATTAGCGGGTATCAAACGTCACATTCAGCAACATCAAATCCAAGGTCAAACCTTTATTGCCGTCAACAGTGGGGCCAATATCAACTTTGATCGATTGCGGCATGTCGCTGAACGCGCTGAGATCGGGGAAAGCCGAGAAGCGTTGTTCGCTGTCACGCTGGAGGAAAGAGCAGGAAGTTTTCGACGATTCTGTCAAACCCTGGGCAAACGCAGTATTACTGAGTTTAACTACCGGTATGCCGACGCAGATACTGCTGTGGTCTTCGCTGGCGTTGAGCTCGCTGGGGGCAGCGAAGAACGGCTGCAGATTATCGAATCCCTGGAGTCCAGTGGTTACCGTGTATTGGATATGACGCACAACGATACGGCGAAATTGCATATCAGGCACATGATTGGTGGTCATGCCCAGGTGGATAACGAGGTGCTGTATCGCTTCCGTTTTCCGGAGCGCCCAGGTGCCCTACTGGATTTTCTGAATTTGCTTGGGCAACGCTGGAACATTACCTTGTTCCACTATCGAAATCATGGGGCAGCCTATGGACGGGTGTTGGTGGGCCTGGACAACGTGGCCTCAGACGAAGAGCTCGCTGAAAACATCCGAACGCTGGGCTTCCATGCTGAGTTGGAAACCGACAATGAGGCGTTTAAACTTTTTTTGCAGTAATAACATTAATCTCTTATGAATACCTGTTCATCGGTCACCACTCGATCTAGGGGTACATCCCAACTCTCTGGGTAAACCGTTTGTACTTCCTGGAAGGCGTGTGCCACACCAATCAAGTGTGGTGGTGCTTTTTGCTGAATACGCTGTGCGAACGATTTATCATAAAATCCCCCGCCCATACCCAAGCGATTGCAATTGGCATCAAAGGCAACCAGTGGTACCAGAACATAATCTAAATCCATCGGCTGTACCCATGTACTGGCGGCAGTAGCTGGTTCGTCGATGCCGAACCGGTTCTTCACCATGGGGGTAGAGGCAGTAACTTCAGCGAACATCAATGTGTCGTTACGAACAATGGGCAAATAAGTTGTGGAGCCTAGCTCTCGGCAATAGTGCAGAGTTCGATCAACGGCCATTTCGCCGGCAATCGCTAGGTAGCCTGCAATTTTCGATGGGTGTTTTAGCGCTGGAGATAGGTACGCGGAGCAGGCGAGTTCACTGCTGAGTATTGCCTGACTACTCAATTGCCGGCGAACACGTTGTAGCCGCCCGCGGATGGTGTTGCGCCGCTGTGCGATGATTTCAGTGGTCATGCTAGTAGTGTATCAACCACGAGAACCGTCTCAGGTGTGCTACCTTGAACCAATCGGTTCAGGTGGGGATTACTGGAACCGTATCAGGCTTTCCGCCGTAGCAGACATGCACAACAACAGCGACCAGATCATCCCCGGGGTGTGAAATTAGGCTCAAGGGATATACCCAACCAGATAACAAGCACCGCAGAAGATACAATGACTAGATTAGCAGCATCTGACAAGCTTGGCATCCGATAAGCGCGCAAAATTACCACCAAGTAGTGTCCCTTGACACCTTGGTTTAGTCGGACTCTTCGGTGAGTAGTTTGTCTAGTTTCTCAGTAACGGCCGCGATGCGATTGCTCAACGCGGGGTCTTGAGATGATTGATCCCGAGCTTTCAATAAGTCGCTGGCCGTATTGATGGCTGTGACGATGGCTATTTTCTCAGTACTGGAGGTTGCATTGCGCGAACGCAAATCACGCATGGATTTGTCTATGTAAGCAACCGCTTGCTTTAAATCTGATTCTTCACCGGGTTTACAGGCTAAAGAAACTTCCTTATCCAGCACATGTAGTCTAATGTGCTTGGTCGAATCGGCTACCCTGGCTGCAGTTCCGGCGGCCGTTTTTTTTGTCATCTTTTTTGAGTCGGATGGTTTTTTTGATCGTGTTGATTTGATAGAGCTGGTCATTGTCCGGCCTCAAGAGATTTCAGGCGCACAATCATCTGTTCGACTTTGCTGCGAGCCATTTCATTTTTTTCAATTAAACGAGCGCGCTCCTCAACCAGTGAAGTCTGCTGTTCTCTGAGCGTTTTGTTTTCGATCTTGAGCTTGTGGTGCAACTCGGTAAGATCTTCCAGTCGAGATTCAAGTTGTAGAATCTCATCAGAAATACTTGTGGCAGACATAAACTTCACGGTGCGTGGACAGAAGTCGCATTGTATACTTCAAAGTCATTCCAGGCGAAGCTTAAGCCGACACAATTTTGATAATTACCTTCGACACCATAACAGATCTGCTGCACCGGCTTGGTGTGCCCCTATCGGCCTCTGAGGCCCATGGAATGGTCTCCGGCCTACTGAGTGCCCAGCCCTCGACGGTGGCCAAGCCGCGCTGGTTCACAGAAATCCTAGATGCCGCCGGTGTGCAGGCCGATTCGCTAAAATCCTCCGCCAGCGATGTGCACGCGCTCGATGCCTGGTTTAATCACAGTTTAGAAACGCTGAACGACACTGATCTGGGGTTTGCGCCGCTGTTACCCGGCGACGATGTGCCCTTGGTAGATCAACTGACCGCTTTGTCAGATTTTTGTGCAGGGTTCAATTATGGTGTCGGTATCGGTACGGGTGGTCGGGGTGGCAAGCCTTTGCCTACGGATACCCAGGAAATACTGGGTGATTTCCAAGCTATTGAAAGTACTGAAGTGACTGAAGCGGATGATGTTGATGAAGACACGTTTGTTGAATTAGCCGAATATGTACGAGTGGGTGTTTTGTTAATACACGAAGAATTGCAACCTATAGAACGTACCGATCCTAAGGTTCACTAAGCTATGCTGACTAAATCCATGATCGCTGAGCTTAAACGTCGTCGTCGTGCGTTAATGCGGCAGATGGGCGATCATTCCATAGCGTTAATTCCAGCGGCTAGAGAGAAGGTTCGAAGCCGGGACACGTTCTACCACTATCGTCAAGACAGTAATTTTTACTACCTATCGGGCTTTGAAGAACCGAACAGTTTGTTAGTGTTAGTACCCGGCCGGAAATCTGGGGAATATTTATTATTTTGTCGTGAAAAAGATCCGGACCAAGAAATCTGGCACGGTCGTCGATTGGGGGTGGATGCAGCGCCGGAGGCTTTAGGTGCTGACGATGCTTTCCCGATCAACGATGTGGATGACATCCTGCCCGGATTGCTAGAAGGCCGTCGACACGTCTATCACACCTTGGGAAAAGACCAGGAATTCGATACGCAACTGCTCGGATGGTTGCAGAAGTCACGAGCGAGTCGCCGTCGCGATGATGATCCTGACGCATTCATCTCCATTGATTATTTGTTGCACGATATGCGTGTTTACAAGAGTCGTAGCGAGCTGGCGCGATTGCGCAAGGCGGCGAAAATAACCGCCAGTGGCCTCTGCAGTGCCATGCAGAGCTGTAAGCCGGGTCTGCATGAATATGAACTTGAAGCCTGTCTTATCGGTGAGTATCGACGCCAGAATTGTCAGCATGCGTTTGCGCCTATCGTCGGCGGTGGAGCCAATGGCTGCATTTTGCATTACACCGAAAACCAGTCCGTGCTCGCTGATGGCGACCTGGTGCTCATTGATACTGGTGCTGAGTATCTAGGATACGCAGGCGATATCAGTCGAACGTTTCCGGTTAACGGCGAATTTAGCGATGCCCAAAGAGATATCTACAGCATTGTTTTGAAAGCGCAGTTGGCCGCCATTGAGCAAGTTTGCGCTGGCAACCATTGGCGCGACCCACACAATGCGGCAGTGCGAGTGATTACACAAGGACTTAAAGATATTGGCATTCTTAAGGGCAACCTCAACAGCTTGATTAAAAAGGAGGCCTACCGCGACTACTACATGCATGGCACTGGGCATTGGCTTGGCCAAGATGTGCATGATGTGGGCGAGACGAAAATTGATGGTGAGTGGCGTTTGCTTGAACCCAATATGGTCATGACGGTTGAGCCAGGGTTGTATCTGGGAAATCATCGTCGAATCCCCAAACGCTATCGCAATATCGGTATTCGCATCGAAGATGATGTGGTAGTCAACGATGATGGGTGTGAAATTCTGTCTGCTGATGTTCCAAAGAGCATGGAAGATATCGAGAGCTTGATGGGTTCATGAGCGCAGAACCCTTAGCAATGGACGTGGTCATGGTGGGTTGCGGATTGGTTGGCGCACCTTTGGCGCTGGCGTTGGCCGATGCTGGTTATCGTGTGCTTACATTAGATAAAAGCACCCCCGAACCCCTTCCGGAGCACCGATTGGATCAGCGTTGTACCGCTTTGTCAGCGAGCACCGAATCGATTCTCAGTCACTGGGGTTTATGGCACTCGGTGTCGGCTATAGCTACGCCGATAAAGTCCGTTCATGTGTCTCAGAAAGGGTACTTTGGTGTCACTCGGTTGCAGGCGGAAGAACAGCAGGTTACTAGCTTGGGTCATGTCATCGAAAATCGACGATATCAGCACCTACTCACTGAACGACTGGAGCGCTCCTCTGTCGAGCAGCTTATGCCTGCTCGCTTTATCTCGATGGCGTCGACTCCAGCTAGCTGCACAGTAGCCTATCAATATGGCGAGCAACAGCAGTCTGTGCAGGCAAAATTAGTCATTGCGGTGGATGGCGTTGGGTCGGCCGTCCGAGAAGCGGCTGGGATTTCCAGTACGCAGTATGACTATGATCAGCACGCACTACTGACCACTGTGCAATTGAACCAATCGCATCGGCATGTGGCTTATGAACGGTTTACCGAATGCGGTCCGTTGGCCGTATTGCCCTCGTATGAACAAACCGCCAGTGTTGTGTGTTGTCTCGATGGCGAACAGATGACCAAGGTTGGGCAGATGGACGATGTGGACTTGTTGGCTTACCTACAGAAGCAGTTTGGTTGGCGGCTAGGCCGATGGGAAGCGGTGGGTCAGCGGGTGTTGTTGCCTCTGATTCGAATGGAAGCTGATTGCCAGCATGCAGGTCGAGTGGTGTTGTTAGGAAACGCGTTACGGCTACTGCATCCTGTTGCGGGCCAGGGCTACAACCTTGCTATGCGGGATGCCAGTGCCTTGCTCAGTCATCTGGACCCTAAAGATCCTGGTGACCCTGCCCTCCTGTCGGCGTTTGCGGAAGCTCGCCAAAGCGATCAACAAAAAGTGGTGCAGCTAACCGACACCTTGGCCAGAGTGTTCCGAGGTCGCCAACCCGTGATGGGGCATCTACGCGCATTGGGATTGCTCGGCCTCGATACGGTGTCGCCACTACGAAATCAGTTTGCGCACAAAGCCTTAGGGTTTACCCGTTAAGTGAAAGAGTCTGTGCAGTTAGCAAAGCGCTTGCTGCAGCCTGCAGCATCCAATCGGATTGGTTTTTTTCTGCTTGCCGGCATCGTCGGTGTGTTGGTAGCGCTGGCAACACTCGTTCTGATAAAAATGATTCTTTTGTTTCAGTGGCTGGGTTATGGCAGTGCGTCCGAGGAGCGCTTTGCAGCCATTGCCAGCGCGCTCCCCGCCTGGCGTGTAATCGTGGTTCCGGCCCTGGGCGGTCTGTTGGTGGGAGTGTTGCTGATGTTCATGCAGGAGCGGCGCTATCACGGCATCGCTGATGTTATGGAGGCCAGTGCGCTTAACAGTGCTCGAATGTCAGCCCGGTCGGGTATTGTGGCCGCGGTAGCGGCGAGTGTCTCACTGGGTGTTGGTGCCCCGTTGGGACGTGAGGGGCCTGCCGTTCACATCGGGGCGAGTTTAAGTTCTGTGCTGGCTGATTGGTTGAACCTGGATCGTAACCAATCCCTAGCGCTACTCGGATGTGGGGCTGCAGCGGCGGTCACTATGTCGTTTAACGCCCCGATTGCGGCCGTTATTTTCGCGCTGGAAGTTATCGTGGGGTATTACACCTTGCGTGTTTTTGCACCCGTGGTGGTGGCTGCGATGCTTGCCTTTGTCGTACGTGATGCTGCGTTTGGTAATACCGTTCAATTTGACTTACCTGAGTTTGACCTAGTGTCGCTGTGGGAGTTAGTCCCCTTTGCTTTGTTGGGCGTTTGCGGAGCGCTCGTTGCCAGAGCGCTGATAGTTCTGTCGGGCACTACGGCGAACGTGTGGGCTCGACTAAGCGCGCCTATTTGGATTCGACCCGCAGTGGCGGGGCTGCTTATTGGTGTTGTCGCCGTTCAGTTACCGATGGTGTTGAGCATCGGTTACGAGGGAACCTTGCAGGCGTTACGCGGAGAGCTGGAATCGTCTCTGCTCATCCAGTTGCTGGTGGCCAAGTTGCTACTAGTCGGTTTGGCCATCGGTAGTGGTTTTGCGGGCGGTGTATTTGGCCCAGCAATTTTTTTAGGGGCGCTACTCGGCGGAGCGTTTTGGCTTTGTGTTTCCTGGATCTGTGTGACCTGGTTAGGTTTGCCGTTAGCAGAGCAGGGCGTGTATGCTGTGGTGGGCATGGCAGCGGTGGCATCGGCTTTGCTGGGCGCACCCATCTCTACCATATTGATCGTTTTTGAACTGACCCATAACTATTCTCTGGTGGTCGGTGTGATGATGGCGGCGGCTGTTGCTAGCGCTACGATGCAACAAGGTAAACACAGTTCGTTTTTTCGCTGGCAGCTTGCTAGGCGACATGTCAACATTACCGCAGGTCGTGACATCAGTTTACTGATGACGCACCAGGTAAAGCCTCTGATCAGTGATCGGTATACAACCCACAGTGCAACCGCAACCCTAGGAGAACTGGAATCCCATATGGGAACGCGTCGACAACGGTTGGCCATGTTGGTGGATGACAATGGCGGGTTTGTACGTAGTGTGGCGTTGTCAGAGTTAGTGTCTTATGCGATTGAAAATGGACTCGATTACACGGTAGCTTCGGTTGGACAAGATGCTGACTATTCAGTGACGGAAACAACCAATATTGTCGCGGCGTTACAGCTCATGGCCGAGCGGCAGTTAGAATATGTTCCGGTCGTTGATAAGCAAGATGATGAACTGACTCGTTTGGTGGGTGTGGTTTATAAAAGTGATTTACTGGCAGAGCACTACGATGTGGTGAAACGTGCTCGCGAAGAAGAATTTGGCATAACCTGAGAATCAACATGGCCGGTCCCAAACACTACGGGTTTGATACATTGGCGTTACACGCTGGGCAGCAGCCTGATGGCAGCACTGGTGCGCGTGCAACACCTATTTATCAAACCACTTCTTACGTTTTTAATAACAATGACACGGCCTCATCTTTGTTTGATGCAGCACGTTCTGGGCATGTGTACTCGCGTATTTCGAATCCCACTGTTGCTGTACTTGAAGAGCGTGTTGCGGCACTGGAAGGTGCCGTGGGTGCGGTATGCACAGCCAGTGGTATGGCGGCCATTCATCTGGGGATAACCACCATTGTTGGCGCAGGTTCCCACATAGTCGCATCAAGAGCACTGTACGGTGGCACTCATAACTTACTCAGTTATACACTACCCCGATTTGGTATTGAAACCACGTTTGTCGATCCCACGGACGTAGCTGCATTTGCGAGTGCCATTCAGCCCAACACCCGTGCTGTGTTTGCTGAAACAGTGGCCAATCCACGTTGTGAAGTACTCAACATACCTGAAGTGGCGAAAGTGGCGCATGATGCGGGCCTGCCGTTACTGGTCGACGCAACCTTATCTACGCCGTGTTTGCAAAAACCCATTTTTCAGGGTGCAGATATTGTGATGCATTCGCTCACCAAATTCATGGGAGGGCACGGAGTTGCGATCGGTGGAGCGTTGGTCGATGGTGGACGGTTTAATTGGGAGGCGTCGGGTTTGTTTCCCGAGCTAACAGAAAGTTACGCGGGGTTCCATGGTATGAACTTTGTCGAAGAATTTGGTCCGGCGGCTTACATTACTCGAGCCCGTAAGGAAGGGCTGCGGGATTTTGGTGCGTCCTTGTCTCCAACGAATGCCTTTCATTTATTGCAAGGTTTGGAGACGTTACCGATGCGAATGCAAAGGCATGTCAGCAACACTCAGACATTGGTGGATTTTTTGCAAAATCATGAGGCGGTGGCTAGTGTGCATCATCCGGCGGTTAAGTCCCATCCAGATCATGCGTTGGCTAAAGAACTACTCCCCCAGGGTTGTGGGGCGGTATTTGGGTTTGAATTGGCCGGTGGTCGTCCCGCTGGAAAGGTGTTTATTGATAGCCTGTCGTTGTTTTCTCACTTAGCTAATGTCGGTGATGCAAAGTCGCTGGTTATTCATCCTGCAACAACCACACATTCGAGGATGGATGATGCTGCGTTGCTAGACGCCGGCATATCTCCGGGTTTAGTCCGGCTTTCGGTTGGGCTTGAAGATCCTGATGATTTAATCGCCGATTTAGCGCAAGCGTTGAAGCGTGCATTGCGAGCAACGTCATGAAAGTGCTGGTCAATGGTGCCAGTGCTTTTGTCAGTACTGGCGGATTAGCCATCGATACACAACAGCCCACCCTTGTTATGTTGCATGGTTCGGGTCTGAATCGCACGGTGTGGATTTTACTGGCACGCTACTTCGCCAGACGCGGATTTAACGTAGTTGCCCCCGATTTGCCCGGTCACGGTGCGTCGGAAGGTGAGCCACCGCAGACGATTGAAGAACAGGGCGTGTGGGTGAACAACTTGCTTGATGTGTTGGCACAAGAACATGGATTACCCACGGCACAGATGACGGTTGTTGGCCACAGTATGGGAAGCCTTACGGCTATAGAAACTACCGTGGGCAGACTCGCTGACGTGAATCGGTTGATATTGCTTGGCACGTCATATCCGATGGCTGTAGGTGATGCACTGTTGGCGGCGGCAAAGGCAAACGACTACGCTGCCATTGATATGATTTCCATCTTTGGGCATGCGAACGGATCGCGGCTAGGGGCGAACCGGGTTCCGGGTATCAGTGCGTTGAATATGGCCATGGTATTACTCGAACAGGCAGCGCCGGGTGTTTTGCATAACGATTTGGCTGCCTGTCAGTTGTATCGTGGCGCAGAGGCTGCCGGTGATGCGATGAAAGAGAGCGTGCAGGTGTCAATAATTGCCGGGGATCAAGACAAGATGACATCGATGAAGGGCACGGTTGCCGTACAACAACTGTTTAACGCTGAGCTTCACGTACTAACGTCCTGTGGACATATGCAAATGAGTGAGCAGCCTGAGCAAACGCTGCAGGCGCTAAAAAGAATTTTAGATGTCGATTAAAAACGCTACCAGTGACTGATACCAGCACCGGTAGCTTATCGGTGTAGTTAGTGGTTTTGAAGCTTGGATACAATACGATTAAATACTTCTTGTGTTTCACCCTGTCCATCCACTTTTACATACTTTGGCGCCTTGGGGTCATTGTTGTTCGCCCAATCGGAATAATATTTTTTTAGCGGTGCGGTAAGCTCTTCGTACACATCCAATCGGTACCGAACTGTGGATTCTTCGTCATCGGGGCGCTGTACCAACGGTTCTCCAGTGACATCATCCAGTTCGCCGTTTTTGGGTGGATTAGTCACCAAGTGATACGTTCTGCCTGAGGGTTCGTGCGTGCGTCGGCCGCTGATACGTTTGACGATTTCTTCACGATTGACATCGATTTCTATCACCGCATCGATATGAATGGCACTTTCCTTAAGAGCATCAGCTTGAGCGATGGTGCGTGGGAACCCATCAAATAGAAAGCCTGATTCGCAATCTGAAGACTGGATGCGTTCCTTAACCAAACTGACCACGATGTCATCGGATACCAGATCGCCTTTGTCGATAATAGCTTTCGCGGCAAGTCCTAAAGGAGTTCGCTTGGCGACAGCAGCGCGCAGCATATCGCCTGTCGATATTTGTGGGATGGAATACTCCCGGGTCAGCAAAGCCGCCTGCGTGCCTTTGCCTACCCCTGGTCCTCCCAGCAGGATAAGTCTCATTAAATGCGCCTCAAAAGGATTTAAAATCGTAGAATGGGAGAACTGTAGCGAATAACGGCAAGCCTTGCAGCATCTGTACACGGCAGCATGCCGAAATGTGTCCCCGTGACAGTTTTATCAAACTTATTCAGCATTTCAAGCCCTAACCAGCCTCTTAACCCATGTCACTATCAGATCTGCGCAAGGACCTGACCATCGATGCAGAACTCAGCGGTGAACGTCTGAGCTTTCTAACCACCTGGGGATTATTTTCACCGCGAAATATCGATAGTGGCACCGAGCTTCTGCTGGATTACTTAGAGGTTGCCGAGGATGAGACCGCCTTGGATATGGGTTGTGGTTACGGTCCCTTAGGGTTGACGATTGCCCGCAAGGCTATCCATGGGTCGGTTCAATTGGTGGATAAAGATTTTGTGGCTGTGGAGTATACGCAGACCAATGCCAAGCGGAACGGCATCAATAACGTAAATGTGTATTTGAGCAACGGTTTTAGCGCTGTGCCACAGGCACCTGCCTTGTCACTGGTTGTCTCCAATCTGCCTGCCAAAGTGGGCAACGAATTTTTTCAAATTGCGTTTCAAGATGCTTATGATCGGTTGCAGCCGGGCGGTCGAATTGTCGTGGTAACGATCAACGGGCTTCGAACCTTCATCAAACGTTCATTTTTCGACGTATTCGGCAACGCAAAAAAGCTCAAACAGGGCAAAAGTTACACAATCACAATGGCAATCAAAGAGGGTTGAGCTTAGCGATTCATATGTGGGTCAATCAACGGCCCTTCCGAACATCCACAAGAATCCCCATCGTCAAAGGCTAGATGGCAGCGTCGGCAAATATAGGCATCGGTGGGGGCCAGATTCGCATCGATTTCCACGCGATCATCAAAGACAAAACAGTCGCCTTGCCAGTGAGCACTCTGACACTGCTCAAAGTAATTGAGGACACCGCCTTCGATTTGATAGACCTCTTTAAACCCCCGTTCTTTCATAAAGGGCGCGGCTTTTTCACACCGTATACCGCCTGTGCAGAATGTGACCACTGGTAGGTCTGTGTTGATCGTACCGGCTTCGATCGCTTGATCGACAGAAGCCGCAAAATCTCGAAAGTGTTCCAGATCCAAATTCACAGCCGTAGCAAAGGTACCGGAAGCCACTTCATATCGATTCCGGGTGTCGAGTAGGGTAAATTCGTGACCTTCATCGAGCCACTGTTTGACTTGCGTTGGGGGTATCGAAGGGGCTGCCGCACGTTGTTTATCACTAAAGCGAGTCTGCGGGTCGAAAGTGATGATCTCTGGGCGGATGCGCACTTTCATTTTTGAAAACGCCAGAATGCGCGAATAGCTCTCTTTGAGCCAAAGGTCTTTCAATGCCGGGACCGCATTGAGCACCTGCCGAGCTTCACTGATTTGCCTCTCGGTACCGGAGAGCGCCACGTTGATACCTTCTTCAGCCAGCAATATGGTGCCTTTGACACCCAGATCGTTGAGCTGTTGCCTTAAGCTGTCGCGTAATGGTTCGAGATCTGATAATTCGACAAAGCGATAGCCCGAAACATTCAAGTGTTGGCGGTTGGTGTCCAAAGTTAAACTCATTGCTGGCGTTTTTTGCGTTCTGAACTATAGTTGGGTCATAACTATAATTTTATCTGTTTTTTGGCCACTCGCAGTGCGCTAGTTGCGGATAATCGAGCGATCGATGAGCCAGAGTTCACGGTTGCGGTCTTTTGGGGTAAGGGATCTAATCATATGTTGCGCCAACTCTCTCTGCGTGCGATAGCGGCTTGTCGCCATTCCAGACCACTATGGATGATCAGCGTGCTGCTGTTGAGTCCCTGTCCTTTGATGGCTTACCAGGACGATCCGTTTCTGACTGACAGAGTGGAATTTGTCAAAGCTCGAGACGCGCTTCGTGTGGGCGATAGAGAAGGTTTCTACCGCCAGAAAGCGTTGGTATCGAGTGACTACCCGTTAGCTGACTACCTAGAGTTCGAAGCGCTCAGCGATCAATTCCGGCTATCCGAATCACCTGGGAAAAAAGAGATTCAGGCGCTCAACGACTTTGAAAAGCACCATAAGGATAAGGTGCTTCTGCGGCGCCTGACCCGCTTGCTGCAAGAGCGTTTGGCAGAAACAGAAAAGTGGTCGTTGTTTTTAGGTGTGGCGAAATCGACCGTCGCCAGCCCGATGCCCTGTTCCACGCTGAGAGCCCGCTTTGAAACAGGCCAGGTTACCTCCTTAAGCGATGCAGCGGCATTGGACTTATGGCTGCAACCGGTTGACCACCACGAGCGTTGTGTCGGTGTATTAAAGGCGCTGGAGGCTCGCCAAGCGCCAAGCATAAAGTCCATATGGGAACGCATTTTTACAGCGATGGAGAAAGATCGGCCCGAGTACGCAGAATCCATGCTGGGCTATCTGGGTACGCGAGATCGCAAACGCGTCCAGCAATGGATAACTGGGCTTGAGTCGCCAGAAGCAGTACTTACTGGCAATGATATAAAAAAGGACAACCTTTTGAACCGGCGTATGGTGGTGGATTTGGTGCTGGCCTGGTCCAAGGACGATCCTGTGGCGGCAACAGAACACTGGCTGGGCGTTCGAGATAATTATCGGTTTTTTTCCGATCGCCTCTATGACACAAACCGGGCGTTGGCCATGCGTGGGGCTTATCGTCGTTTGCCGGAAAGCTATGCGTGGTTGAACAGTTTTGAGGCTCGGCCGGACGATCTGGAGCTTAAAGAGTGGCGAGTACGAACAGCGTTATTTGCTCAGGATTGGCCGCAGGTGCTGCGAAGCATTCGCCAATTACCCAAAGAAGAACAAGCCGAAGACCATTGGGCTTACTGGGAAGCCCGAGCCTTTGAACAGGCTGGACACTCCGAACGCGCGACACAGATTTACCAAGAACTGGCTGAGCTGCAGTCTTATCATGGATTTTTATCAGCCGACAAACTCGCGTCACCTTATGCTATTAAAAACGTCCCCATTGTTCCTGACACCCAAATCTTGCAAGCATTACAACAGAACAATCGGTTGATTCGGGCCCGGGAGTTTTTTCGAGCCGACATCGCTTGGGAAGGGCGTCGAGAGTGGACACAAGTACTCGCCGATGCATCCCTTGCGGAGTATGCGGCCAGCGCGGTGTTGGCTCGGGATTGGGAATTGCACGATAGGGCCATTTTTTCTGCTGCAAAGGCCGAACAAAAACAGGCGTTGGAATTGCGCTTCCCGATGCTGTACACCGAATATGTCGCGAAAGCTGCGAAAACCCATCGAGTAGAGCCTGCGTGGGTATTTGGTGTGATGCGGCGGGAGAGCGGCTATATGAGTGATGTTCGATCGTCAGCTGGGGCTATGGGGCTGATGCAGCTGATGCCACGAACTGCAAAGTATGTGGCCGAATTACAAGGAAAACCCGATTGGGAAGGTGATCTGACTGACGTTAGCACCAACATAGACTTTGGCACTTTCTACTTACGCCACGTGCGTGACAAGTTTGATGATCGCTTGGTTTTAGCCACCGCCAGTTATAATGCGGGCCCCCATCGAGTGCAAAAGTGGCTACCCGATAAGCCGATGGACGCTGATGTCTGGATTGACAGCATTCCGTTTACTGAAACGCGGCGCTATGTGCGGGCCGTGCTAGCGTATATGGCTATTTATGAATGGCATTTGCACGGTGAGCCGACGCCTCTGCGAAACCGGCTGGATAAAATTCAACCTGAAGTGGAAAGAACGGGCAGTGACGTTTAAAAATCAATCATGAGTGTTCAAAGCGACATTCACGACACGCTTGTTGAGGCCTTGTCGCCAGTGTATCTGGACGTGCTCAACGAAAGTCACAACCACAACGTGCCACCAGATTCTGAAACACACTTCAAAGTGGTGGTGGTGACAGAGGCCTTCAAAGAACAGACGCTGATCAAACGACACCGCTCTTTGAATACACTGTTAGCAGAATTTCTGGCAGGTCCCGTACATGCACTGAGCTTACATACTCATACGCCCGAAGAATGGCAGTCCAAGGGTGAAACGGTTCCAGAATCCCCTCCCTGTCTTGGTGGTGGTCGCTAATACCATGCGTCTGTTGCTTTAGTTCTGAGTTTCTTCTGCTACCTTCCATAAGGTTGGGCGTTTTTAATTTAAGACGCCAAAGTTAACTTTGAAGAGACTGCTCTAGTGATGCACTCGTTCTTTGCCAGGATTCGGCTGCCGATTGCTGCAATGATGTTGACCCTAAGTATGGGTTTGCTGACTGCGCCCGCGACAGCGGCGGATGGACTCGAGGCGCTGAGTGTTCAGTTGCGCGATATCCAGCATGGCTTGCGCAGTGGACTGTCAGTCGAGTCACCCGCGTTCAAAAGTTTATTGAGTGCGGCGCTAAGCCAATCTGAAGCCGTTGGCTCCGGTTTACAAAGTACTGAGTTTGCCGCTTTACTCCGAATTGAACTGGAACAAGTGGGTCAGCTGATTCGTGTCGCTCAATCTGATACTGAATCGAAGGCGTCTCTCATTCGGTTGTCCGAGCGCAAACTGGGATTTTTACTGCAATCGATCAGCGATTATCGTGCTGAGCTGGCATCGATAAGCACTCCGGACCCTGTTCCCCCTGACACAGCGTTTGACGGAAATTCAACTTTAGATCCGGTGGCCTGGCTACAGCAGCTTAAGAATCCATTGCCTATGCTAAGCGCCCTTCCAGAGATAGCGTCTGGGTGGTTGCCTGAGCGCGATCAGTGGTCTGAGTGGTTCATGGCTCTATCAGAACCCTCGGTGTGGGGCACTGTGTTGGGCGGGTGTTTGGTTGTGTTGATGATGCTGTGGTGGTCATCGAGGCGAAGCCATCAGGCCTCTGATTTGCAAAAAACTCTCGATAGTTTGCCCGATGCTGTTGCTCTCTATGATGCCTCGGGACAGCTACAAACGATCAACCGTAAGCTGCTAAAAATGTTGCCACTGGAAACCACGCCACAGGCATTGACAGAAACGACCAGCTCAGATCTCTATGCGCAGCTTTCCCCGGATAATCTAGCTATTGAAAAAGCCCGCAACCGTGCTAGGGATAATCTGGACGATCCCAATGCCACACTGAATTTTGAACTGCCCAGCTATGGGCGCACCTCTCTTTTAATCAAGGAGCGACTCACAGAGGACGGTGGCACCGCGATAACAGTACATGGCACGGATAAGCAGCGTGTGGCTCAGCAAACCGATCCATTGACTGCTTTGCCGACCCGCAACCATTTGTTGAACGAGTTGGCTCAGCGCTGTAGCCGTACCAAAGATCAGTTGGCGTTGATCGTCGTTGATCTGCGCGGTTTTCGGCAGATCAATGATTCCTATGGCAGTTCCGGTGGCGATGAGTTACTGAAGCAAACGGCCATTTGCTTGCAGCATTGTATGCCTGAAGAGGCGATGATTGCTCGCACGGCCGGTGATGAGTTTGCCGTCTTGGTGGAGCTGGATGATCGTGATGGGATTGAGAGGCGAGTGCAAGGATTCCTCGCCACGTTGCGCTGTGGTCTGCGTGTGCAATCGATGAATCTACCTGTGCGGGCGTGTATCGGAATCGCGTATGCACCGGAACATGGCAACACCGTATCTTCATTGCTAAAGTGTGCCGATAGCGCCTGTGCTCAGGCAAAACGCTTGGGCAACAACTCCTTTATGGTGTACAGCAGCGAACAGCAGTTAGCCGCAAAGCGGCGGCATCAGTTGGAAGTGGGCTTGCTACAGGCGATAAGAAAGAATGAACTGTCATTGCAGTATCAACCGCAGATTGACATAAAGTCGCGGATGACCTGCGGCATGGAAGCGTTGTTGCGTTGGCAGAGTGAAGAGCTTGGGCGTGTCTCTCCGGCTGAATTTATCCATGTGGCCGAGCAAACCGGCATTATTAGCCGTTTGGGCATGTGGGTGCTGCGACAAGCGATTAGTGACTATCATCGATTGGCGCAGTTTGGCACGTCTCCTACCACCCTATCGGTAAATTTGTCTCGCAAGCAGTTCGGTTCTGGGCGTATTGTCGAAGACATATCCAAGCTTTTGGATCAAACGGGTTTTGATCCCAGTAAACTGTGTTTGGAGATCACTGAAACAGCCTTGTTTAACGATTCATCCCGGCTCAGAACGTTGCTTCATCAACTCACCGATCTTGGCATGAAGCTCGCCATCGACGATTTTGGTGTTGGCTATTCTTCCTTACTCGAGTTGCGGGATTTTCCGATCAGTGAAGTCAAAATTGATCGAGCTTTTGTCATGGATGTGGCGACCAATCCAAACAGTCAGGAAATTATCCGAGCGATTGTGGGTATTGCAGAATCCATTGGTGCCGAGGTTGTTGCAGAGGGTATCGAGAATCAGGAGCAATTCGATTTGATCGCCGATTTAGGGTGTCATCGCGCTCAAGGTTACTACCTGTGCGAACCCATGCCAGTGACTACGTTCCCAGATGTGGTGTTAGGCGCTTAGTGACTGGCTCCACTTGTCGGTGGTAAGGGCAGTCGTAGTTGTGCCGGCTGTGTCGCATCCAACTCTTCTAGCTGACTTATAGAGACGCCCAGTAGTCGAACCGATGGCTGTTCCCGTGTCGATAGCGCTCGATCGAGTAGAAACGGCAAGCACTCTAAAGCATCGGCCTCTGTTAGACATCGACCGCGATGTTGGTGAGAGCGATTCAAGGTTTCGAAATCAGGAAATCGCACTTTGATTGTTATTGTATTGCCCACAAGATCTCGCTCGCTCAGTTTGTGAATCAATGAGCGTGCTAAATCGTTGAGAATCTCCAACATCTCATCGCGATCGCCAAGATTGTTGCCGAATGTGCGTTCAGCACCGATGGATTTACGAACCCGTGATTGCCGCACGGGGCGGTGATCGATGCCGCGGCAGGCGTTGTAAAAATAATTGGCACTTTTACCAAATTCCGTTGTTAATTCAGCCAGTGACCACTGACGAAGATCTAATCCGGTTTGAATGCCGAGTTCGTTCATTCGAGCTTCGGTCGCTTTTCCCACACCATAGAATTTTCCGATAGGCAGGGCTGCGACAAAGGCCTCGCCGTCTTCGGGGAGAACGCAGTAAAACCCATTGGGTTTGTCGATATCAGAAGCAATTTTGGCAATAAATTTGTTGTACGAGACGCCGGCTGAGGCTACCAGTCCGGTGCGTTTATAAATCTCGTTTTTGATGTCCTTAGCAATACGAGTGGCATAACCATCAAAGGCAATGGAATGCGTGACGTCAAGGTAGGCTTCATCCAGGCTCAACGGTTCGACCAGTTCGGTGTACTCGGAAAACGTGCTTTGTATCGTTTGTGATACTGAACGGTAACGTTCAAAACGCGGTTTCAAAAAATGCGCATCTGGACAGAGTCTGCCCGCCACGCTGCTCGGCATGGCTGAATGTACGCCAAACTGTCGGGCTTCGTAACTGCAAGCAGCCACCACACCGCGGCCGTCAGGCTTGCCTCCGACTATCACTGGCTTGCCTTTGAGTTGTGGATTGTCGTGTTGTTCTACCGATGCATAAAACGCATCCATGTCGATGTGGATGATCTTGCGCAATTCTTGTTCAATGTTGTTCGAATAATTATTTACGGAAAATTCCTCCTGCCAACTTTATGTCACTCGTCTATTTGATTTAGAATGCAAGCACTTGGTAACCGTTTTTATGCGGCAACCAGCGGCGACGCGTGTTGAGCTGTTCAAGCTTCGCGCACTCTTGTACCATCTCGCACCTTTGGGGGCCTTGGCGTGCCAAGTAAAACAGTGGAGTTGAAAGGAGGCATGTACACATTCATGTCACTTAAACTTCAAACCACCGATATAGACACTATCAGCACAGCGTTAGCCGATAAGGTACAACAAGCCCCGGGCTTTTTTAAAGACACACCGATTGTGGTCGATGTGTCTGGGCTGGATGAAGAAGCATTGGACAACAGCAATGGTCAAGAATTGATTGATTGCATAAAGGAAAGTCAGTTGGTCCCGATTGTGGCGAGTGTGGTTAACAAATCTTCACCGTTAGCGAGCTCAATCGAGATACCATTGATCGAAGGAGCAGCCAAGCCATCCACACGTAAGAAAGAGGAAGGCGAAGGCGGTGAACATTCGACTGAGAAAGTCGAATCCATTAGCGCGGAGTTGGGTGCAAGCGAAATTGAATATGTCATCAAATCGCCGATGTTAGTCACCCGGCCAGTTCGTTCTGGTCAACAGCTGTACGCAAGAGATACAGACTTAATTGTTATGGGGCAGGTGGGCCCTGGTGCGGAAGTGATCGCCGATAACCACATACACATTTACGGCCCCTTGAGAGGCCGAGCATTGTGCGGGGTATCTGGTAACACCGATACGCGGATTTTTTGCCAGTCGTTAGAAGCGGAACTCGTCTCCGTCGCGGGCAATTACCGGCTATTGGAAAGTATCCCCGAAGAGTTGCGTGGAAAACCTGCGCAAATTTGGTTAGACAAAGAAAAGCTCAACATAGAGCCTTTGTAATTCAGTCATTTATTGGGACATCTGTTCGGGAGTGAGAGCTTGACCAAGACTATCGTTGTAACTTCGGGCAAGGGCGGCGTGGGTAAAACGACCACCAGTGCGTCTATTGCTACAGGTCTCGCCCAACGGGGCTTTAAAACGGTTGTCATCGATTTCGATGTCGGCCTGCGTAACCTCGACCTCATCATGGGGTGCGAACGGCGAGTTGTCTATGACCTCGTGAATTTGGTCAATCAAGAGGCCAGCCTGCATCAAACACTGATCAAGGATAAACGAGTGGAGAATCTCTACATTCTTCCAGCATCGCAAACCCGTGATAAGGATGCGCTAAGCATTGAGGGTATCGCACGGGTAATGCACAAGCTGAAGAAGAGTGATTTTGACTATATCATTTGCGATTCACCGGCCGGTATCGAAAAAGGTGCCAAGATGGCGCTGTATTTTGCTGATGAAGCAATCATCACGACTAATCCGGAAGTCTCGTCAGTGCGGGATTCAGATCGGATACTGGGTATTTTGCAAAGCGAATCCAAACGCGCAAAAATGAATGAAGACCCAGTTAATGAACATCTCTTAATCACGCGGTATAACCCTAATCGTGTCAAGGATGGGCAAATGCTGAGTGTCGACGATATTGTTGATTTGCTGGCGATACCGTTGCTTGGGATTATCCCTGAGTCGCAAACGGTGCTGGAGTCGTCTAACGCAGGCAAACCCGTCATCCTCGACCCTGCCAGCGAGGCGGGCCAGGCTTATAACGATGCCATTGATCGTTTAATGGGAGAATCGAAGCCGCACCGCTTTATGGAATCCAAAAAGAAAGGATTCCTGCAGCGACTATTTGGGTAGATCATTATGGGATTCTTTCGATTTTTTCGCAGTAAAAGTTTCGATGATGATGCTTCTGCAAAGGTAGCCAAGGATCGTTTGCAAGTATTGATTGCGCATGAGCGCACGGGACGTAACGGCCCCGACTATTTGCCCAAGCTTAAGCAGGACATACTCGAAGTCATTAAAAAATATGTATCGGTTGAGGATGAGCAAGTCTCTGTGCAGCTCGATACTCAAGATCAGTGCGATGTACTTGAACTCAACATCACGCTACCCGAGGCTAAAGAGTCGTCCAAAGCCAATCTAAAGGTTGATCGGCCAAAGAAAGCCAAAGCCGGCGTTTAGAAAACGCTGTTCCATCAAAAACGGAAAAACTAAGGTTGCGATAGTGAGCAGCCTTTTTCCCTTCCGCACCCTATTAATGGTGCATTGATGGCCAATATTTTGTCTTCTTGTATCAAGATAGATACAAAAAAAAAATTTATTTTTTTTGAGTTATAAATCTTTCCGTACTGCGTCAAACGCGGTGCTTTTTACCCCCATTAGTAAGAAAAATTCAACAATTTCTTATACTGCAGTTTCGAGCAACGCCGTAAGCTACTGATTTTTCAACATTGTTGTAAAAAAACCACGCCTGAGAAGATACTGACCAAAAAAGCACTTTTTTGCCTAGGCAAAGCGTGTATCTGGTCTACAATAGTGTCCGTACGGTGCAGATACTGGCGTCGGGGTCTTGCAAAAATGCGAATTTTTGTTGCATTATTCAGACACTCTGACTAGAGTCATCTCACCATTACATTGGTTAGTTAATAAAAAGTAAGTTCACACAGCAAATATCTGAATGGAGAAAACGATGAAATTCAGAACTACAGCATTAGCGGTCGCAATTGCAGGTATTGCTGCAGCGCCGATTGCTTCCGCAGAAACCGTATTGTCGGGAATTGTGGAAGTTGGTTTTTCAGGCAGCGATGCAGACGATGACCCAACGACTACAGACGTTGACGAAGGTGGCTTAGCGGTTGCCGCAGGCGATGTATTCGCCGGTATTACTTCGAACCACACTATGAACAGTGGCCTGAATGCCTATGGCAGCCTGCGCTACGACCTTAACGGCCTCTCTGGAGCGGCGTTTTCTGATGCAGACAGCGTTTATGTCGGTATCAAAGGCGGCTTCGGTGATGTGCGATTGGGTGAAGTGCCCAACGCGATTGAGTACGGCCAGGTGGCCGGTGACTTGAACGACATCGAGGGCGCTGTCAATGGCGGTCTGAGCTACACCGGTTCTTTCGGACCTGTTGGCCTAGGACTTTCGTTCTCTCCTGAAAACAACCAAGACTCTTTCGGTGCTGGTGTTAAGTTCAACTTCGGTGGCTTCGCTATCGGTGTGGGTGCAGGCTCAACCGCTGAAGTAGACAAGCTTTCAGCCGGTGCCTCGTTCTCCTACGCAGGTGCGTCTATCGCGGCTCACATGACTAATGCGAGCGCTGATGCAGGTGATGCGGATAACATCGCTGTTAAGGTCGGCTATGCCATCTCTGGTGTATCCATCGGGGTTACAGCACACATGTCTGATGAAGCGGACTTTGATACCAAGCTTCGTTTGGACCTGGGTTATGACCTAGGCGGCAACATGAACCTGAACTCGCGGATTAACAGCAACACTGGTGCTGCCGGCGGTGGTGATGACTCAATGGATTGGCGTATCCGGCTCTCTAAGAGCTTCTAGACCTTACGTCTACAGCTAGACCAAAAAGCCCTCGCAATTGTTGTGAGGGCTTTTTTTTGCCTATTGACAAAATGTTAGCGTTGACTTACGGTTAGTTATGACTTACGAAACGATGTTTGTGGCGCTGGCAGATAACAGTCGTCGACAGATTTTTGAATCCTTACGTTCTGGTCCGGCTTCGGTAACCGAACTGTCTCAACACCGGCCGATTTCACGTCCAGCGGTCTCACAGCACTTAAAAGTGTTGAAACAGGCGGGGCTTGTTGATGTTAGGGCTCAAGGTACCAAACGAATCTACTCGATCAATCGCGGTGGGTTGGACTCTCTGCGAGAGTACTTTGAGCAGTTTTGGACAGATGCGCTGGAATCGTATCGTCAGGAAGTCATTCATATCACAGGGGAGAAACATGCTGGATCCGATTAAAAAAACCATTGATGTACCTTGCAGTGCCGAAGACGCCTTTGAAACCTTTGTCAATCGAGTGACCCACTGGTGGCCTCGGGACAAGAACAGTGTGTCCGCTATGAACGGTGAAGTGGCGAAATCGGTTGTGATTGAACCGAGGCTCAACGGGGAGGTGTATGAAATCGGTCACGACGATACCAAACATCTGTGGGGGTCGGTGACCACCTATGATCCCGGTAAGCGTTTGGTGCTCGACTGGCATATTGGGTTGCCTGCAGATAATGCCAGTGTTGTCGAAGTGCTGTTTGACCAACAGAGTGAGTCAACCACGACGGTGACTTTGATTCACAGTCGCTGGGAAGTGTTCGGTGATAAGGCTGCGGACATGCGCAATGGTTATAACCAAGGTTGGGTTGGGGTGTTTGAGGAAGCGTACCGACGCGCTTGCCAGGCCTAATTAGCCTCTGGCACCCAAGCGGCAATGGTGGCAGGCGCGCAGGAACGCTCGCCGAGCACCAACTCTGTCTCCGGATATAAACCCAGAGCCAGCCATTGTGGCTCACTGAGCGAGAGTGTCTCTGGACCAAAGTTAAACAAAAACCTCAATGGTCCGGCTTGT
>JAHQVR010000196.1 GCA_019634245.1 Gammaproteobacteria bacterium | reverse complement strand
GGTCACATGAATATTTTGGGTGCTGTGATATTTGGTGAGGTTGATGGTGTGTTTTCCGATGCGTGCAATAAGGCCATCGAATTCGGTAAACCCACATTAATGAAAGACGACTGGAAGCGGGTGTTCGACGCAGATGAAATTGCTGCTAGTATAGAGCGAATTACATAGCTTTTTACACAGGATTCAGTAAGTAACGTGTCAGAATCGCTCCGCTCCGCAACTAAGATTGTTCCGCAGAAACTATCTGACCAGGTTTTTCTGAAGCTACGCGAAATGGTTGCCACCGGTGAGTTGTCACCTGGTGACCTTGTGCCATCTGAACGAGAATTGATGGAGAAATTTGGTGTTGGCAGGCCAGCGGTGCGCGAAGCTTTGCAAGCCATGCAGGCAAAAGGCCTGATTACGATCAATCACGGTGAACGCAGCCGAGTAAATGCGCTAAACGCAGGTGTTGCGTTCAAACAGCTTGATGATGTTGCCAAATTACTGCTATCAAGCGAGCCCGCAAACATTGATCATTTAAAACAGATACGCCAAATTTTAGAAGTGGGCACGATAAAAATAGCCGCGCCAAAGTGTACCGCTGAAGATGTCGCTGACCTGGAAAACCTTATCGAAGCCCAACGCCAACAGCTGGGTGACGCGAAAGCGTTTATGCAAGCGGACATCGCCTTTCACACCCGTCTTTCAATTATATCTGGTAACCCGCTAATACAGGCCATTACCGAAATGATGCTAACGTGGTTGTTTGAGTATCACTCATCATTACTGCTTTGGTCTGGGCGAGAAGAAACAACCCTGAAAGAGCATGCATTGATTCTTGGTCACCTGAAAGAGCATGATGCTTATGGTGCATCACTGGCTATGAATAATCACTTGAATCGTTCGAGTTCAAGCTTTGTTAGGACCGTTGATTGAATTGATTGTGCAAAGTGGGTGGACTCTGGCATGCAAGACGATTCGATATTAGTAACATACCGATTAGAAACGAACGGCTCTATTGAGTCACTTGCTACTAAAATAGCTGCCGATCAATCAACAGGCACCTTCACAGAGTTACCCGGTGAAACTGAAGAGGTGCGCGCTCGTTGCGCCGCTCGAGTTGTTGATATCAAGTCGCTTGAGCCGATGGACGTGCCAAGCATTCCAGACACTGGCAATGGCAGCGGGCCTTATTATCGTGCTGATGTTGTCATTGCCTACCCTTTAGAAGCGATCGGTACTGACATTGCTGCCTTGATGACGATAACCATTGGCGGCGTGTATGCCGTGCAAGGGCTTAGCGGAATTCGCGTTTTAGACGTCGAGCTACCAGCTGCCTGGTCGTGTCACCCTGGCCCACAGTTTGGTATCGCGGGGTCGCGTAAATTAATGGGTGTGGCTAATGATCCGATGATCGCATCAATCATTAAACCTTCACTCGGCCTTCTGCCCGATCAGACAGCTCGTGTTGTTGCAGAACTTTGCGCAGCAGGTGTCGATTTCATCAAAGATGATGAAAAGCTGATGAACCCTGGGTACTCAACTTTACAAGAGCGCGTAAAGGCGATCATGCCGATCATTCATGATCATGAGCAAAAGACCGGTAAAAAAGTCATGTACGCTTTCGGTATTTCCTCAGCTGACCCGGATACGATGATGCGACACCACGATATCGTACTTGAGGCAGGTGGTAACGCCGCTGTTATCAATATCAATTCGATCGGTGTTGGTGGCATGACATTTTTACGTAAGCGTTCAAATCTATGCCTGCACGCTCACCGTAACGGTTGGGATATATTAACCAGACATCCGGGATTGGGCATGGAGTTTCGTGCCTATCAAAAAATTTGGCGTCTGCTCGGAGTTGATCAATTCCAGATAAACGGGATACGCGCGAAATACTGGGAGCCCGATGAGAGCTTTGTTCGATCCTTCAGTGATGTGGCAGCCCCAATATTCTCAGAGGCCGATCGCCCGTTGCCCGTTGTATGCTCGGGTCAATGGGGAGGGCAAGCGGTTGAGACCTACCAGCGCACAGGGCGCACCTTGGACTTAATGTATTTGGCCGGCGGTGGTATACATGGTCATCCGATGGGTGCGACCGCAGGCGTTAACGCAATACGGCAAGCATGGAAAGCAGCCGAGCTTAATGTGGAATTAGCCGACTACGCAAGGGATCATAAAGAACTGGCCGCCGCATTGGTTAAATGGGGATAAGACTTCATAGGGCTTGCCCCGTACTCTCAACAACAATCACTGCCTGCGCCTTGAACCGACGCAGACAGTGAGTTGCCTTTATAGATTGAACTTACTACTTAGCCAAGCCGATACGCTTCAAGAACGCTGCGTGACTGCCAACCATAGACTCAGCCTCGGGAGTCTTGGTGCTCCACTCGTTCCACACCTTTTGTGCAGCTTCGCGAAACTTGCCACGATCTTCGGCTGACCAATCATAAAGGGTCACACCTTTTTCAGGCATTTGGCTCAGTGCTTCGCCGTTCTCCACCATAGTCACCATTACGTAGTCACCCATCAGTGCTTTGTGTGCAACTTCAATGATGCGTTGGTGTGCGGCGGGAAGCTTTTCCCACGCATCGGTACGGCACGCCAGCTGATCAGAAGACATCGAGTGAAAACCCGGATACGTTGTGTGTTTCGCAATATCGTATACACCAATACTGGTGTTAACCGCCAATGTTGAAGCATCCGCACCGTCCACAATTCCGGTTTCAAGCGCTGTAAACACTTCAGTAAAATCCATAACAACAGGCTTTGCACCTAACGCTGCGAATATCTCGCTTTCCATCCCAGGAGGTGATCGAAATTTGAAATTCTTAAGATCGTCTACACCGCGTAGTGGCTTAGTGGAATTCAGTGATTCCTGTCCACCGACATGCGCGCCGATGAAGGTCATGCCATAGTCTGCATAGAGCTCATTGATTTGCTCGCGGCCGCCACCATAGTTAACCCAGGCAAGGTACTGCATTGGTGTGTCGTAACCACCCATGGTATCAGCGACAAATTGGAAGGCCGGGTTTTTACTGGTCTGGTAGCTTCCGTTGGTCATATCGCAGTCCAGAATTCCCGTCTGGGCAGCATCAAACGTTTCCGCTGATTTCACAACAGCCGATGAGTAGAAGAATTCAATTTCTATCTCGCCATTAGACATCGTGTGGACATTGTCGACAAATTCTGCCAGCAGTCTTCCCTGCGTGGATTCAGCCGATTGATGACTTTGGATTTTTAGTTTTGATGTGGCAGCAAATGCTGACGCACTGACAAAAGTTAACGCCACAGCCGTTGCTGTGATAGTTGTGAATTTATTAAACATACGAACTCCTCCAGAAAATTATTATTAACGCCCCCGTGAGGAGCCATTTTGACAATCAAAATCAATGTTCAGGCGGCGCCTTGGTTAAAAACAGCTCAATTTCTTTGGAGCTGCATGCACACTGATATGGTCATCATACCTGTAGTTACATCAAATACAACCCCTATCAGATAGACATGAAATCATGATTTGGCGGATTAAAGATCGTCAGTAAGGGAAGAGACAGCGTCAACAATGGCAATGTAGTTTTTGGCTTCCCAGGCAGCGCGGCCAATAAACAATCCGTCGATGTGGGGTTGGCTGCTAAATTGG
The DNA here is from genome assembly GCA_019634245.1 of Gammaproteobacteria bacterium. Next base: position 13,845 of record JAHQVR010000196.1, on the reverse strand, counting down.
CAACAGTTTTGTAAATTCACACTGCCGCCGTATAAAACAGCGAGTGGCTCCCCTACTTCGCTGTCAGTAATCTCTTTAATATGTTCGTGCTGTGTGTTAGCAAAGTCTGGATCGGCCGGAACACCTCCATCACCAATTGACCATACCGGTTCGTAGGCAAACATGACGTTATCTCGCGACCCTGGTTGAACCTTGCTAAGTGCCGCGCGGACCTGTCGTTCTAAAACAGATTTCGTAAGCCCTGCGTCGTATTCCTCTTTGGTATCACCAATACAGACCAAAGCCAGTAGCCCATGCTTGGCTGCAGCCTGTACCTTTAGAGATACGGTTTCGTCGCTTTCATTGAAAAAGCTTCGCCGTTCACTGTGACCGATCTCCACCATCGTGGCACCGCAATCGATCACCATAGGTGCAGATACTTCACCGGTCCAGGCACCCTGCTCCTCCCAGTGCATATTCTGAGCGCCAATCTTTACATCGGTATTACTTAATAAATCCGCCACCGTATGAATGTAAGGATACGGCGGGATAACGAATCGCTGAACGCGCTCAGAGCTTGCACCTGAGGAGTGGCTAAGCTCAACTGAAAACGCTTCTGCCTCACGGCGGACTTTGTTCATTTTCCAGCTGGTGCCAACCCAGTTTTTTTTAGTGGTGCCTGTCATGGTTGCTCAACATGATCTGTAATGTTCGGTCAGTTCAACTGGTATAATAACATGACAATAGAGTTCGCCTTATTATGAAAGAAGAACCCAGCACCGTTGAAAACAAAACCCATCAGGGTCAGTCACCAAAATCCGAAGGCTTGCCCGAAGGCCCACTGGTCTGTTGGTACGGTGATGACTTCACCGGTGCTGCTGCAGTTATGGAGGTGCTTACCTTCGCGGGTTTACCTTCGATACTGTTTTTGGATATTCCAACTGAAGAACAGTTAGCGTTGTTTCCGGAGCTACGCGCAATCGGTGTCGCATCAACAGCTCGTGCACAAAACCCAGATTGGATGGACGAACACCTTCCGCAGGCTTTTTCGAAACTGGCGCAGTTAGGTGCGCAAATTATTCATTATAAAGTGTGCACCACGCTCGATTCATCGCCGCAAACGGGTTCCATCGGTCGTGCAATAGAACTGGGCGCCAAGGTGTTTGAACCCGAACATATCCCTGTTCTGGTTGCCGCACCGCAGATGCGTCGTTATCAGTGTTTTGGGCATTTGTTTGCTGCTGCGAACGACACTATTTTTAGATTAGATCGCCACCCGGTTATGGCTAAGCACCCAGTTACGCCGATGACTGAATCTGACGTTGCCGCCCACATAGCCAAGCAAACAAAGAAAATTCCTTTTTACTTAGTGAGCCTTGAGAACCTTGCCGATCCCGACGCAACCATGGATTCGATAGTATCGAAAGCATCCGACATTCCCAGTGCCATCACTATCGACAGCATGGACGCATCAAGTGAAACCTTAGCCGGAAAATTAATTTGGGAGCGTAGAAAGTCAGCCAAGTTTGTAGTGGGATCGCAAGGTGTAGAGTACGCTTTGATCCGCCATTGGCAAGCAACAGGTGTTATTGATCCACCACCGGGTGTCAAGGGTATAGGCAAAGCCGACAAAATCGCGGTGGTATCAGGTTCGGTATCACCAACGACCGCTGAGCAGATTGAGTGGTCACGGCAAAACGGGTTCGAATGCATATTATTTGATGCTGCCTCTGCGGTTGTATCGCAGAGCGCTTTGGATAAAAACATTGAACTGACAGTGGACAATGCACTTTCTGCAATAGAGCGCGGTGCAGATCCTTTGATTTATACCGCGGCAGGCCCTACCGACCCTGCAGTAGCAAGATTTAATCAATACATCGAGACATCAGGGCGTGCCAGTAGTGACGTTAATAAAATGATTGGTACTGCGCTGGGGAAAGTGCTGTACCAACTAGTCGTCAAAGCGGGTTTGAAACGCGCCGTTATCTCTGGTGGTGATACCTCAGGATACGCAACGCAACAACTGGGTATATTTGCCCTGTCCGCACTCGCCCCAACGATACCGGGTGCGGCAATATTTAAAGCACATGCGAATGGTGCAATGAATGGATTACAACTGGCTTTGAAAGGTGGGCAAATGGGTAGCAAGGATTATTTTGCTTGGGTTAGAGATGGTGGAGGACCAAAAACCCCATAGCGATCAACATACGCCTGGCCAGCGTTATTCGTTAACCCCACCCGGTTGAGGACTACCCTATTGCACCGCACCGATTTTAATAAGTTAGCTATGGTACTTCTGATCGACCTTATCTATAGCGGCAACGTTATTCTTCGAGCGCCCTTCGGTATCAAATGAGTTCGCTAAAAAAACATCTGCGATGGACTTTGCCACTTCAGCACCAATTACGCGAGCCCCCATTGTTATCACTTGCGCGTTGTTTGACGTTGAGGCTTTTTCTGCTGAGTAGGTATCGTGCGTCAGTGCGGCCCGTATACCCGGTACTTTATTAGCAGCGATACAGACGCCAATGCCAGTACCACAGACTAATATGGCACGATCGTAAGTGCCGTTTAGTAATTCGGTGCAAACCCGATCGGATAAGTCAGCATAGAATTCAGCTGCGCCATCGGCAGGTTTGGATAGTTCAAAAACAGTGAATCCCGATTTTGCTGCAAGATGATCTGCAACTTGCCGTGCCAGTCCATCTCCAGCGCTATCGCCGGCAATTGCCACTTTCATAAGTTTGTCTCTTAAGTTAATTGATAATATTGCTCAACCAGCAAAATTACTGAGCTTGTTAAGCCATCCCGGGTTGTCCACGATCTCCTTGTTCACGATTCCCACGGGTATCTCTCCCTTGGATACTGCTAAAGCCGCCGCAACATCGTCAACCCCAATCCCTGAAAAACATTGATCCGTCCAGCTCAAGGCATGCGGGCTTACAATGACATTATCAAGCTGAAACAGCGGGTTGTCTGCACCGCTGGGTTCAACTTCAAATACATCCAATGCGGCCCCGGCAATCTTACCGGAGACCAGAGCGTCTACCAGTGCCGTTTCATCCACAATGGGCCCCCGAGCTGTGTTGATAAGATAAGCAGAGGGTTTCATTAATGCCAGCCGCTCAGCATTAACTAGCTTATCTGTTTCTGGGCTAAAGGGGCAATTGACTGCTAGAAAATCGGATTGGCGGAATAAGTTTGTCAGGTCGACGAGTTCGATGCCGAGCTCTTTGGCAACGCTTTTGTCGGCGTATGGGTCACAAGCGATAAAGCGCATCTGTAAAGGCTGAGCCATACGGAACAGCTCCGCGCCAATATTGCCCAGGCCAATTGAACCCAAGGTACGTCCAATTAGTCCATCGCCCATATAATCCGCCCTTTGCGCCCATCCGGTGGAACCTTGGCGCGCAAGGCGATCTTTAAGCAACAACTTACTGGATAGCGCTAGCATCATTGAAAGAATCGCTACCGCAACGGGTCTGCGCACACCGTCAGGTGTAATGACGAGTGCAACCTCATTGGCTGTGCATGCATCCACATCAACGGTGTCATAGCCAACTCCGAACCGAGCGATCAGCGCAAGACGACCGTCCCCGGGGTGGCTATCGGCATCGAAGCGCGCACCCAAAAGAATCAGCGCATCGTACCCCTTGATATCAGCCGCCTGAATCCTGCTATCAGTCACGGGTACGTACGCCAGCTCAATGCCAGGTGCGTTCACCAGTGGTGAGAGGTCGAACATGGGGAAGGCCGGCTGACCGTTGGGTTTTAAAAAATCAGCACTAAGGCCTACTTTAAATACCGTCATTAAAATTCCTAATTATTGTTAGTTGTTAGTTGCGGCACGAATTGCTTTGAGGCCTCGATCCAATGCCTCCCGGTATAGCCATATGTCACCGGAATAACAGATGAAATCACAACCTTGCGCAATACAACGCTCGGCCTCCTGCACGTTTGGGACTAAGCGTCCGACACTCTTGTTATGTGCCGCAGCTGCAGCCATTACCCGTTCGGTTGCATCAGTAAACTTCAGATCATCGAAGGCACCAGGAATGCCGAGGGAGTTACTTAGATCGAAATGCCCAATCCATAGACAATCGCAACCTTCAAGCGCGGCGATGGCTTCAACGTTGTCGACTCCTTCGGCTGTTTCGATCAATGCGACGAAACTTGTCTTGTTGTTAGCAAAGGCGATGGCATCGGCAACTGAGCGTTGCGTGTAGTCATCGTGGGCAATCGCAAAGGCCGCACCGCGGGTGCCTGCGGGCGGGTAGTTGATCGCATCTATCACGGCTTGTGATTGTCCTGCGTTACCCATCATCGGTGGACAAACCCCCTGCGCCCCAACATCGCAGGCTAATGAAATATGATGTTTTGCGTGGCTGGGTGGGCGTAAAAGAGTTGCTAACCCAGCGTCGTGCAGGTTACGAAGAATGGCTTTGACCGTCTCGAACGTGAAACCGCTGTGTTCCATATCGACAAACACAAAATCGCAGCCAGTGTTTTTAAGTATTGGCCCAATACCCGGCGTTGCAAACTCACCTATGTAGGTGCCAAGCTTGAGATCACGATTTTTTGTCAATTCTCGAAACATCATAGAGCCCTCTTACGTGCTACTCCCGGCTTCCTGGGCGAGTGCCACTCTTGCCTGGATACGGCTTTGCGCTTGATCGATGACAACAGCCGCTATGATTACCAAGCCCTTAATAACCATCTGCCAGAATGACGATACTCCCATCATGATCAGACCATCGGAGAGAATACCGATGACGAATGCACCTACGATCGTTCCGATGATGCGACCACGCCCACCGCTCATCGATGTTCCGCCAAGAACCGCAGCAGCGATTGCATTGAGCTCAAAAAATTCACCCGTTGCCGGGTGTGATGCCTTTAGCTGAGAGGCGATGATAAGCCCCACCAGTGCTGCCATTAAACCTGAGAACATATAAACGAATAGCTTTACCTTGCGGACATCGACACCCGAAAATAACGCGCCGCGCTCGTTTCCACCCACTGCATAGATATGGCGCCCCAGTGGTGTGCGCGTAGCAAGATAGCTGGCACCAACAGCTACCGCGATCAGCATCCAGATCATAATCGGGATACCAAAAAACGTTCCGGTACCAATCATCGGGAAACTGCTTGTACCGAACTCCGGGTTGCCGTTGAGATTGGGAAATGTTTGGCCGCCGGATGATAAAAGTGCAGCACCCCGTGCTACATAGAGCATGCCGAGTGTTGCGATAAAAGGTGCAACATTGAATCGCGTAATCATGGTGCCATTGAGCCAACCGACAAAAATCCCCACAGCACAAACGATAAATACAATCTCGATAGTGTTGAAATAAATCGTCCACCCAAAACCAAGGTCTACGCCGTTTAAAACAAGCCAACCGGCAACCATACTGCACAATCCCACTACAGAGCCGACTGATAGATCGATTCCGCCAGTAATGATAACGAAGGTCATACCGATGGCGAGAAACGCATTGATGGCGACATGCTTTGATACCAGTACGGCATTGGCAGCAGTAAGAAAGTTAGGTGCGGCAATCGAAAAGAAAACCAACACAATAACCAGTGCGACAAAGGTCCGCGCCTTCAAAATGGTAAGCAGCCAATTGCGGTTTGATGTTTTAGCGTTTCCTTTGATTGTTTCTGTTGTCATGCGGCGGCCTCGTCATCGTGTTTGCTTTGTGCAGCTGCAGCTATCACATCGGCTGCTTGTGCAGATTTATCAAATTCACCTGTCACCCGTCCGTTAGCCATGACGATAATACGATCAGATAGAGCCAGTACCTCCTCAAGATCGGATGTCACGAAGATAATTGCAATACCTGAAGCAGATAGCTTGCGCATGGTGCGGTAGATTTCAGCTTTAGCGCCGATATCAATGCCGCGTGATGGTTCGTCCATCAGTAACACCTTCGGATCGGTCATCAGCGCCTTGCCGATAACCACCTTCTGCTGATTGCCACCTGATAGCGACGAGACGGGGTTCTCTGGGCTGGCAACCTTTATCGTTAAACGATTGATGTAATCCAGCGCGAGAGACAATTCCTTTTTGACGTTCAGGTGGAAAAATGACGTAACAGTTTTTAGTGCTGACAATGTCAGGTTCTCGCGTATGGCCATCATTTGGATAAGGCCATCGTGTTTTCTGTCTTCTGGTACCAGCGCAATTCCCCTAGCGATACGGCCAGCAATCTGCCGTTCTTGGAGCTCTTGTTGTTCAATATAAAAACGCCCGCTCGATGCTGGATGTTGTGCCATAACGCATTCGAGAAACTCTGAACGTCCCGCGCCCATCAATCCATATACGCCCAGTATTTCTCCCTTGCGCACAGCCATCGAGACATGGTCGACTGTATAGCCGCCACCGGCTTTGGGCAGGCATACATCCTCTGCGCGAAACGCTTCATCACCGAAGTCGTGCCCTATGTGGGCTGAATAATCTTTTGATTTTCCACCGATCATTGCTTGCACAATCCACTTAATATCTACTCCCTCCATTGCGCGCGAGCCTGTCACCTTTCCATCGCGCAGTACCGTTATGTAATCGCCAATGCGAATCAACTCATCCAGGCGATGAGATATGTAAACGATGCCTACGCCCTGGGTTTTTAATTCGTCGATGATGCGAAACAGAGCCTCCACTTCGGAGGCTGACAAAGCGGAAGTCGGCTCGTCGAGAATCAGTATGCGTGCATCCTCGGCCAGCGCTTTAGCAATCTCAACGATTTGTTGTTGGCCTATGCGCAATAAACTCACCGGCGTGTCAGGATCAATCGCTTGTTCGAGTCGTTGCATAAGCGTCCGTGTCTTTGCATCGACTTGATCACGATCGATATCAATGCCAAAACGAACGGGTTCGCGCCCAATTGATATATTCTCCGCAACCGTCATATCCGGAAAGAGATTCAATTCTTGAAATACAATACCGATACCGGCGTTGATGGCGTCACCCTTGTTACGCAGTGTTATTGGCTTGCCATCCAGTGTGATTTGGCCCTCTGTGAGGCTTTCTACACCTGAAATCACTTTCATTAGTGTCGACTTGCCAGCGCCATTTTCTCCTACGAGCACATTGACGGCGCCCATCCGGATATCAAAATCTACATCATCGAGGGCACGAGTTCCGGGATAGACTTTCGTTGCACCACGAATGGACAAAGCCACAGGATGTTCATTATTCATGGTGACATTTCCACATCAATTGGTGTAACCAGAATCTTCCCCGTTTGGCTTCTGAGCGCAACTACGCCTGTGATTGACATCGTTCTACCGATCAGATCACTTTCAGGCAGATTGATTAATCCGAGAGCACGCGTGTTAAGTGCACGTGCTAGCTTTGCATACTCAATTTGATCTCGGAAATCATCGAAATTATAAAAAGGAGCTATGTCTCTGAGCGCTGTTCCTTTCACCACGGGCCCGAGTTGAATAATTGCATCCGTTGTTCCGTCGCCGTCACTATCCAGCCCTGCCGTGCGTGCACGTGTATCAAGTTTTGCCTCGACCACAGTGCCGGAAACCGTAACGGCGAAATTCCATGCTGATCCAGCACCAGAGCTGCGTACACCATATGCTTGGCCAGCTTTATCAAGTCCGTCGCCAAGTTTGCTTGCCAGTGTTTCCAATGGTTGCGCTTTTGAACTGATATGCGGTATCAATTTGGCATCAAAGGTCTCATCAAGACGCGCAGCATTACGCGCGTCATCACCGCTGGCATCTGCAGCGATAACCCCTTCAGCATCGGGCGTATTCTTCACCAACTTGCAACCGGATATAAGCAGAGCAATAGCCAGGCAAAACAGCGCCAGTGATTTACTCTGCATCGTCTCTATTAAGACTTGTCCGGCGCGACTCATCGCGCCGGACCGTTGGAGATCAAACCTCATTTCAGTGCGAATGTTTCCAGTGCACCAGCATTACTGTCATCGATGAGAACACAATCCATCAGTTGCTTCTCGTCAAGACCTGTCGAGCCGGTTTTAAGAAACTTATCTGCTTGCTCAACCGCCATCTGTGCCTGAGCATAAGCAGGCTGGAGTACCGTTGCTTTTATACCGCCCGCTAATATGCTGTCGCGCACATCATTGGAGCCATCAAAACCCACTACGATTACATCCTTTCGACCTGCAGCTTCAAGCGCAGCCCAGGCTCCCATCGCCATGGTGTCGTTACCCGAGATCACACCCTTGATATCCGGGTTGGCTTGCAGCATCGACTCCATCACTGAATAGGCTTCGGTTTGCGACCAGTTGGCTGTCTGTTGAGCAACCATTTCCAAATCTGGATATTGATCGATCACATCGTGATAACCCTGACTACGAATACCAGCGTTGGTGTCGGACTCTTTACCAACCAGCTCTGCGTATTTGCCTTTCTCACCCATCAATTCGACAAACTTCTCGGCACCAAGCTGTGCGCCCTGATAGTTGTTGGAAACGATCTGGCTGACGGCAACACCCGTAGCGGTAATCTCGCGGTCGATCAAGAAAGATGGAATACCAGCATCCTTGGCTTTTTGAACGGTCGCAACCGAAGCGTCAGCTCCGGCATTGTCGAGAATGATCGCCTTCACACCAGCGGCGATAGCGCTATCGAACAATTCTGACTGCTTATTCGCATCGTCATCATGTACAAGCACCATGGTTTCGTAGCCCATTTCCATAGCCTTCGCAGCAGCACCGTCGGCTTCAGCTTTGAAAAATGGATTGTCATGACTCGGCGTAATTATCGCGAGTTTATCGGCCGCAATTGCAACTGTGGGTGCGCCAATTACACCAGCTAAAATAGCTAAAAGAATATTGCGTTTAAATTTCATCTGTCTTTCTCCTGTTTTTTTTACACAATGAATTGTGTGCTTCTTCCAACGTTTATATGGATCCATAAATTTGCATATACATGTTTCTACATCTTTTCTAATTGCTCCCCCTCCCGTTTGGTTTTTTGCTTATAAGCGATAGATAAAAAGGTTCCGATTTTGAATAGTCGTTACTCAAAATTTCATGGAACCTGCCCTGTGTGCGCCATCCCAGACGCCTTATCAAAAAGTTGTGTTCTTTGCATTGCCACGGTAAGTCTGGTTTCATCGCGATTGGTAGCGTGGGCATCGAGTTCGGCAACCATGTGCGTCTCTGCTAGATAGAACGTGCCATAAGCGCGGGACCCCGTAGGCTGAATTAACTCAAGGTTCACCTTCAAATTGCCAAGGTCCGATGCTGAGAAATGCTCAGGCCTAACGCCCCAGATATACTCCCCGTCTGCTGCATGGCAGTCACTAAGCACTTGGCCGTCGGGCAAGATCATCTGGTTATCGTTAATCGTTACTTCGACAAAATTCATCGGTGGAGAGCCAAGGAAGCCTGCGACGAATGTATTACGGGGTTTTTCGAACAACTCCAACGGTGTGCCAGATTGCTCGATCTGGCCGTCCTTAAGCAAAATGATTCGCTCGGCCAGTGTCATGGCCTCTATCTGATCGTGGGTAACGTAGATGAAGGTCTTGCCCAATCTCGCATGCAAACGTTTTAGCTCTTCGCGCATCCCGTCGCGCAATTTGGCATCCAAATTCGACAGTGGCTCGTCGAACAGATAAAGATCCGCTTCTCTGACAATGGCGCGACCAATTGCAACACGCTGGCGTTGACCGCCCGACAACTCACGTGGATAACGATCCAGGTAGTCGACGATATCCAGCACATCTGCTGCCCAGTTAACCTGCTTTTTTATTTCTGCCTCGGGAGTTTTTCTGGCACGCAAACCAAACGCGATGTTCTCGGCCACACTGAGATACGGATAGAGTGCGTACGATTGAAACACCATAGCCAGGTTACGATCACGCGGTGCCAGCGTCGTGATTGAGCGCCCGCCGAGTACGATCTCGCCCGAGGAAATATCTTCAAGCCCTGCGATCGAACGCAGTAGCGTTGATTTTCCACAGCCCGACGCCCCTACCAGTACAACAAATTCTCCGGATGGGATATCGAACGACACATCATTTACCGCGCGTACTGCACCGTAGGATTTATGTATGCCAGTGAGACTTAGATCTGCCATAAATTATCCTTTTACCGCGCCTAGCGACATACCACGCACGATAAAGCGCTGCATGGTTGCAACGACTACTATCATGGGCAACACACCCAGCATGCTCATCGCGCCGATCTTCGACCAGAAAGTAGATTGCGAGCCGAAGTAACCTGTCACCTTAACGGTGTAGGTCACAGCCTCAGATTTAGTGAGGATTAACGCAAAGAGAAAGTCGTTCCACGCGAATATAAAAGTGAATACAGCGGTTGCAAAGAATCCGGCGCGTACCATCGGCAGCACAACTTTGTAAAGAACCGCCCATCGGGACAAGCCGTCCACTTGAGCACTCTGCTCTAACTCCAATGGAATTTCCTGTATATAACCGCGCATCATCCAGGTGACATAGGGCACATTGAAAGCTGTATAAAGCAGAATCAATCCGTACAGGGTATCAATCCACTGCCATGCGACAAACAATAAAAATATCGGGAACGCCACTGCTATTGGCGGAATCATGCGCTGCGAGATAATCCAGATAGCCAAATGATTTCCGCCCGTTCGAAAACGCACTAGTGAGTAAGCGGCGGCTGTACCGATCAGCATCGCCGCCAGCGTGCTTACGCTTGCAGTAACTAAAGAATTCCACACTGACCAGGCATCGCCATCGCGGAACAACGCGACGTAACTGGAAAAATGAACCTCTGAAGGTAACCAAACCGGTGGATACGCATAGATGTCGTCAGGTGTCTTAATGGATATCATTGCCAACCAAAAAACCGGGAAGACAAAAAGCACTGTCGCAAATAACGCGATGACCACTCGCAGCCACAGCCGCCAGCCTTTGTCCCAACGGATCATCGTGCCACCTCAATACGCGATAACAACCAGACAACGGTGACAGTCAGAATAAGAATGACTAAAAATGCAATCGCGGAGGTGTAGGAAATTTCAAACTCTCGGAACGCCAGGTTGTAAGCGTAGATTGAGATCGTCTCAGTCAATGTGCCTGGACCGCCATTTGTCATTGTCCAAATCACATCGAACACGCGAAATAAATCCAGCGCGCGTATCAATATTGCAATAAACATAACCGGCAGGATTGCAGGCAACACGATACGTCGAAAAGTCATCCACCAGGATGCGCCGTCGATCTGTGCGGCTTCAAGCTGTTCGCGATCAACATTGGAAAGCGCTGCGTACAACAACAGAAACATAAAGGGTGTCCACTGCCACACTTCGGCAATCAGTATTGCGGGCCAGACAAGATTGGAATCAATGGTCCATAGCAATTTGACCTCACTGCCGGTGAACCAACTTATAATTTGGTTGATCGGACCAAAGCGTTGATCAAACAATAATCGCCAGGTTGAACCAGCGACAATCGGCGAGATAATCGTTGGCAGCAGGATGATGGCAACCAACGCTTGTTTAAATGGCAGCTTTTGAAGAAACAACACCGCCAGTAGATAACCCAATATCAGTTCTATTGGCAGCGCGACCAATGTGAAAAGTACGGTATGCAGCAACGATTCCCAAAGACGCTGGTCAGTAAACAGTCGCGCATAGTTCAAACTACCCTGAAACGTTCTGTCTTCGCCGAACATGGATATGTCCTGAAACGACGTCAAAGCCAGTTTGACCAGCGGATAAAGACCCACTAGCAAAATGATAAAGACCGCAGGCGCAATCAACAAATATTTAAACGCGGCCTCCGATTCCGCATTTCTCGCAAGGCTCACAGAGATCAGATCCGTTCAGTTGTCTTTATTGAAATTCGCCCCCGGGGAAATACCCCGGGGCGCGTGTAAAGGCGGATCATTTTGGATACGCGTTCGGCTTGCTGGCCCAGTCCGAATAGACTCGTCGCTGTTTATCAACACCGATTCGGTCGGTCAGCTTGTCCCACTGCCCGGCCATATCGTTGAGGATATCTTGAGGACTATCACCAGCCCAAAGACGACTAATCCCCTGTCGTAAAGCCTCTTCATAACGATCAACTTGCAATAACGACAAATCCAGTAAGCCGGTCTCGGCACCTTGTTTAAGTACATCAAGATACTCTGGTGCGGATGGCCATCGATTGCGATACTCTTCACTTTCAAAATGACTGGACCGAAACGGATCGCGCAACGCGAACGGCAATTGAACTCGCTGCAAACTGATCTCTTCCGAGTTCATCCACTGGATGAACAAGTAAGCCGCTTCTTTATTCTTTGAGCTTGACGAAACAGCCAAGGAAAAGCCCGCCGCCAATTCCGGCTGCCCGCCGGGAGGCAAAGCGTATCCGATAGTGTCGGCAACGGTGGTTTCTGGAATCCAGTTCAGCGCCTCTGTGCCTTTACCGTAACCGGCAGCCCAACGCCCCACTGGCGGCCAGGAAATTGTCATTGCAATATCGCCGGCCAAAAACGCGCTGAATGCTTCGCCGAATCCCCATTGCTCTACGCCAGGTGGCATCCATGTGTTTTCGGCCACCATCTCGGTAAAAACTTTAACGCCGATATCGGAGTTAATGGTTGCTCGCATCGTCTCCGGATCGAAGAATGTTCCACCCTCAACACGGAAGCGCTCCTGGAACATAAATTGTGCATTACCTGGTTGGCGCAGCATTCCGGCACCATAGATATCAGGTGCGTATAGATCGGTTATAAACTGTCCGATCTCGGCGAATTGTTGCCAGGTTTGTGGGGGAGCTAATTCATAACCGTGTTTTTCCATGAAAGCAGCTTTGTTATCTACATCGTCGAAGATGTCTTTACGGTAGTAGAAGATGAGTACGTCACCGTCATCAGGAAATCCGTAAATGGTGCCCTCGACTTTCATCTGATTGTCGCGGTACACTGGTGCGATCATATTGAGCTCGTCGCGAAATTTGTACTTGTCAACGAATTCATCCAATGGTTCGAGCGCACCGGCGATAGCCAGGTCAGGCATCTGATTAGGCAACACATTCAAAACATCATAAGCACCTGAACCCGCACGATGAGCTTGCATGGTCTTGGTGAACATTTGATCGATTGGCGACTCAATAACGTTTATTTTGATTCCAGTGAGTTCTTCCCACATCGGGCCCGTGAAGTTCTTTGGGTCGAGTGGTTGTAGCCCGGCCTCATAAAAAACATTCAACGTCACACCGGCATATTGTTTAGCAGCTTCGACTGCACGCTCAGCTGCCGACTGTGCAAAAGCGTAACCGCCTACAGCAAACAATGCAGATGCTGTAGCCACGCTAAACAGATTTTTTATCGATATTTTTAATCCCATTTTCTTCTCTCCCATAGTGCTAATTGCGATCTCAGTCTGCAGATCTTCCTCGAGGGCTTTAAGTACCCTCGTTTCTCGTACTCCAAGTTGCAAAGACAACGGCGAAAGGATCCAACTCCAGTTGTGTCTCAGTTCGCAGCTGCGCATTGTCAAGCCAGTCCGCATCCGCAACGGCATGTTCAACATTGACGCTATTCAATACTACAATCGCAGCTGGATGCGCGAGTGGTACTGTTATCGATTTGTCGGAAACGTTTGCCAAAATAACGTTGTGCTCACTCTGTTGGTAAACACCGTAAGCGGCAATTGCGTCGGGTAAACCATTGAAGGACAACCGAGGAGCTCCTTGCATTTGGCACGCAGCGAGCACCACGTGATAGAGCGGATAAACAACAGCGTTGTCATCGTCGTAACCGAGCTGCGGATAATGCTGGCGCGAATAGATAATGCCGAAAGGCCCGGTTGGAGCTGCAAGACAGAGCGCTTCGACAGCGCTGCCTTGTGTTGCCGCCAGTACACCTACCGCCCAAGCAGCGCCAAAGAGGCCGCGATGTCGGG
>JAHQVR010000195.1 GCA_019634245.1 Gammaproteobacteria bacterium | reverse complement strand
GCAAAAATTAATCCGCCGACGAAAGAAATCAAAATAACCTACAGTTAAGTACATGAGTCAGCACGAACAAAAATCCTTACTAGTCACCGGCGGTGCCGGCTACATTGGCTCCCATATGGTTCGACAGTTGCGCCGCCTTGGCCATCAGGTTGTCGTCTTCGATAGCCTCGATCGTGGTAATCGCGAGGCCGTTGGCGATGCACCGCTGGTTCAGGGGGATCTTCTTGACACAGTTGCCCTCCAGACACTGTTTCAAGCACACAGTTTTGACGGCGTGCTGCACTTTGCGGCACTTGCCTACGTGGGAGAATCTGTAGATGCACCTGATAGGTATTACCGGAATAATGTCGTTGGGTCGATGAATTTGATCGACGCGATGCGCGCCGCCTCTGTTAACCGCCTGGTGTTCTCATCAACCTGCGCCACCTTCGGCATACCCGATCAGATGCCCATTTCCGAGGAAACCACTCAGAAACCCATTAACCCCTATGGCGAATCTAAGCTGATGGTAGAAAAACTGCTGCAGGATTACGCTGTGGGTTACGGATTCCGAAGCGTCGCGCTGCGCTATTTCAATGCCGTGGGGAGCAGCGAAGATGCCACCATCGGCGAACAACACGAACCCGAGACCCATTTGTTGCCACTGATTCTTTTCGAAGCACTGAGAATCAAAGCCGGTGGTGATCCAAGTGATACAAAATTGGCCGTTTTTGGCGACGATTTGCCTACCAGGGATGGCACCTGCGTTAGAGACTATGTCCATGTGGACGATCTTTGTTCAGCTCATACGGCCGCGTTGAACCGGATGTTTGATTTTCCATCAGAAGGTGCCGAGGCGTTTAATTTGGGCATTAGTAAGGGCTTCACAGTACTTGAAGTGATTGAGGCTTGCCGTAAAGTCACCGGTGTCGATATCCAGTATAAGATGGCTCCGAGGCGCGCTGGAGATCCACCAGAATTGGTGGCGGATGCGCGCAAAGCAACAGAAACGTTACACTGGGTACCTCAGTATCCGGATATCACAGCGAGCATCGAACACGCTTGGCGATGGTTCAACGAAAATCCTCCGCCTCAGTCGAGCCGCCAGTTTCCAAGGTAGAACCCGATGGTCAAGCCTGTTCTGACAATCTGTACCGTTGTGGCGATGCTGACGCCAGCGATCAGTGTGGATGCAGCGCAAGCACGAGATTCGAGACGCACGATCGAGGACAGCTGTTGGACGCTAAGCTTTGAAGAACCCTTCGATGCACTGTCGCTATGGGGGCCGAACAATCCAGAAGGCCGTTGGAAAACCAGCTATATCTGGCCACGCGAAACCATCATTAATAATGAATTGCAATTCTATGTCGACCCCAATATTCACGGCGCCAACCCATTTTCTATCACCGAGGGCGTGCTGAACATCACCGCTAGTCGAACACCGTCGGAACTTACCGAAAAGTTTGGTTTAGAACAGGATTACATATCGGGAGTTTTAACGACTGAAAAAGGCTTTTCTCAACAGTACGGTCGTTTTGAAGCCCAACTCAAACTGCCAAAAGGCAAGGGCTTGTGGTCGGCCTTTTGGTTATTGCCCAGCTTTGATCAGTGGCCTGAAGGTATAGCGATATTGCCAGAAATCGATGTGATGGAACACTTAGGTCATGAACCCTCAACGTTCCATACCACTCTGCATACGAATCAATCCGGCGAGCTAAAATCTTACCCCTACGACAACACGGTGAAGGCCGATCTTACTCAAGACTTTCATCTCTATTCCGTGATTTGGACACCGAAGGATGTCACCTGGTATATCGATAAGGAAAAGGTTGCTCACCACCCGACGCCTGATGATTTCACGCGCCCTGTTCACTTTCTGCTGAACCTGGCTGTAGGCGGCGATTGGCCTGGCAATCCTGACAGAACCACACAATTTCCCGCCACCTACTCGATCGACTATGTGCGAGCGTTTACAGACAACGGTTCCTGCGACTAGTTAAACATTTGTTACTGGGGTGCTGCGGCAGCCGCGCTGCCAGGTAGCTGGCTCGAGACCATCGAATAGGCGACCTTGAACGGACTATTCAGAGCAATTTCATTCACCATGCGATCTTCTGAAATGAGTGCATCTCCCGGATGCAATGGGGGTTTTTTCGGATCTACCCCCGACCAAATGGCCAGTACGCACAAGACCCCGCCAACGACCATCAGCAGCAGCCCAGATACCGGATTGATACGGAATCGTAGCAGTCGTCCGAGCTCCAATCGGTTGATAAAAGCGATCATTATCAACACACACAGAACAATGCCGATCACCGCTGGGATTAAATGCGTGGACCACAGCGAAGCGAGAAACTGAACTGGGTTGCTGATGGCGCTCAACGACGCCATATCGGGCCGCAAGCCCTGCTCTGCCATAAAGTAAGGGGTGATGAGTTCAGAGAGCAACACGTACAAGAGCCCGATACTCAACCAGACAACGATCAACCCTTTAGATAGAGCTCGCGTGAAGCCCATCATCGCCAGTAGCGTGAACAATACAACCGGAACCAGCAAAATTGTGCCGATAACGGACAAATCAAAGCGCAGTCCTGTACCAAAGGTGTTCAACACTGTGTCCACCTGTTCGAATTTTGGCAACTGCCATATTCCATAAACGGTTCGAACCAAAGTGAGCAAAAACAGTACGGTTAATGCAAACAGCAGGTAAATTTTGAGAAGATGTGTTGCCGGCAACGAAGATTTCATCTGCAGTCCGTTTGAGTCGGTGTGCTGGTGCGGGTTTTTGTCGATTATAGCAAGCTCATTAACGATGAGTACTGTAAATGACCCCGGATCTGTGCCTACGCCACTCGAACTTGGTAAACTGCTTTTGATATCCCTTTACGATCATAATTCTTAACATGAAAACCCTTCTTGCTCTACTAGCCGCCGGAGTCGTCGTTGGCGCCGGTTACTGGAAATATCAAAACCCGGATGGAAACATCGCTGATTTGCGTGCTGATGCATCGCAAACGGCAGAGCGCTTAAAGGGTGGCCTGGTTGCGGTGCGAGATGGTGGCCCAATTCAGCAAAACAGGCTCGAAAAAATCGATGACCTCGCGACCAATCAAGAAACACTAAGATCAGAACTAAATTCGCTGTCAGCAGCGATCGAAAATGGAGGTTCTTCCGCGCGCGCGGAGGTCGTCGATGGACGGTTACTCGACGCGGAGCGCCGCTTGGATTCTTTTAATGCTCAAATGGATACTATCAATTCCAATTCAGACGGCCATAAGACGCAATTGACGTCGTTGACCGAGACCGTCAGTGGCTTGAATGGGCAAATCGAACTGCTAAACCGGCGCTTGGAAGAACAAGCGAACAATGATGCCCTCAATGGTATCAATAATGATCTACAACGCCTTGAATCTACTATTGAAACGCTGCAAGAGTCGGATAAATCAAACTCCGAAATGCTCACCACTCGACTCTCAGCCGTTGAAGATAAAGCAAGCATATTGTTGTCACGATTGAATACTCTATCGGCAAATGCGGTCAGCGACTCAGACTCAGACGAAGACACAGCCAGCCTAAGAGCTCAAGTGGATCAGCGTCTGCAGGCCGTGGAACAAAAGTTTGAAACCACAACAACCGATTCGCAACGCATCGAAACCCTGTTGGATCGCTTCAATCAAACACGCAAGCAGTTGGCACAGCTCGACGAGGTGCACAAGCAATCCCAGGAAACCATCGCAGCGCTTCAAAAAGAAGTTGATGAACTACGAACCCGAAACGAATCCCTATCCATAGACGGGTTGCAAGATAAAATTCAACAACAATTAGCCGATGTTCGCAAACAAATTGATTCAGCGAGCACGACTGGAAGCACGGATGTTAATTCGCTGAACTCCGCACTGGAAGCTACTCGCAATCGAATACAGAACTTGGAACAACGAGTGCAAGGCTTGCCTGCTACTTCAAACGCCGCCAGTGTGGCGCAGGAGGTCCAATCGAGTCTGGAAGCTCAAATTGCCTCACTGGAAAGCAAGCTAGCTGAAGTGTCAGCTAACCCCGATCTGATTGATAGCATCAGCGAAGTGAAACAACAGGTATCTGCGCTAGAGTCTGACCTTCGTAAAAAGCGAAACGGAGAGACCGTTACCTATAAAATCTATTTTGATAGAGGTAGTACCGGCATTAGCGAAGACGCGGCGAAAGTGCTCAATACCTTTATCGCCCAGGAGAAAAATCGCACCACTGGAGTATCAATTTTTGGTTTCACCGATCGTCGAGGCACGGCTGAATATAATCAACGCTTAGCGTTGCAGCGAGCCACCAATGTTCGCTCTTATCTCATCCAAAAAGGTTTTGACTACACCAAAATAGAGTCTATTAACGGCCTGGGTGAAGACGCTGCCGCTGCCTCACTCGAAGACGGCACTGAAGATGCCCAACAACGCACGGTAGTACTATTCGCAGCCCAACCTTAATCACCCAACTGCATTAAGGAATAGAACGTTAACAATGACCAGCGACGATTGTTTATTAATCATCGATGTACAAAACGATTTTTGCGGTGGAGGCGCATTAGAGGTTCCGGATGCTGATAGTGTGGTTGGGCCAATCAATACGCTCATCAATCAATTTAGTACGGTGGTGTTAACTCAAGATTGGCACCCCGCCGGACATTCCTCCTTCGCCTCCACCCACAGCAATAAATCGCCGTTTGACACTGTGTCACTTCCTTATGGAGAGCAAACCCTGTGGCCAGATCATTGTGTACAGGGGTCTGATGGCGCTGCCTTTCACACCCAATTAGACGTTAACGAAGCACATCTCGTTATTCGCAAGGGGTTTCGTCCGCACATCGATTCCTACTCAGCCTTTTTTGAAAATGATAGAAGCACCACCACCGGATTGACGGGCTATCTCAAGGAACGTGACATCAAGCATGTTCATTGCGTCGGGCTGGCTCTGGATTTTTGTGTACGTTATTCCGCAGAAGATGCAATCAAACAAGGATTTGAAACCACCGTGCTATCGCACTGCTGCCGCGGAATTGATATGAACGGCTCGGTGGCTGATTCCATCCAGGCCATGACGGCATTAGGGGTAAGCGTAGTTTGAACAGGTTCGTCGTCGCGTCGAGGCTGTATTCGTCAACCCACATCCACGACAAACCGAATGACTGCGGAGCTGTCTAATTCGGGTAAAATGCCTACGCCGATGGCACCAGAGCCCTCCAACACAACCGAATCGCGCCGAAGAAACAACGGATTTTGTCCAACCTTTTGTATGTAAGTTCCATTTGTACTCTGGTCGGTTATAAAAAATTGTCCCTGTCGCCACTCTATCTTGGCATGGTAGCGACTGGCATGCTCATTGTTAATCGACAACGTGGCTTCTTCTGCTCGTCCGATGCTGGCACTATCAAAGTGGGAGTCCATAGTGATTTTCCCCACACCGCTGGATAGATGCAGCACACCTGGTTTAATCCAGCTGGAGTCTCGCGATGATCCACCAGCGATCACGGTGGCAGACTCTTCGGATACTTTCCAATTCATTCGATACAGACTGATAGGTGTAGCCAGTCCTTTGACCTCAATACGATCGAGGAAAACAGACCGATTTTTTAACGATGCATTTAAGGCTTCGACGGCATCTTCGGTAGCAACGATTTCATTTACCCGTGCAAACGAGGCTACTCTGGCAGCAATATTTACCGCATTACCATACACATCACCTTTGTCCGGTATGACTGGCCCCAGATGAAAACCCACACGCACAGACAGATCTGCGTGCTCATGCTGCCGCTGCATGTCGAAGGCCGCCAGATAGGCATCATTCGCACTGTTAAAACTGGCTAGGGAGGAATCCCCAACAGTTCTCAGAAGCTCTCCCTGGTTTGCAAAAATAGCCTCGGCCATCAGCTCCAGGCTCGCAGCCACTTGCCTATGAGCTTCGATATCTCCTATTTTTTCGTACAGTTCAGTGCTTCCGCCGATATCAGCAAATAGCACCACACGTGTTTCTACGACCTGCTTCATAGAAACAATAGTATCGCAGTTGACACAAATTATGAGAATGTCAGGGAGCCGAGAGCGTAGTGATACACTATGACCCATAGAACATTCGGAAAATGATCTGCTATGACATCACTCGACGCAGTGGACTACGATTCATCAACTGCTGATGTGGATTTCGTCCAGTCCTTACGTGATACAGGCTTTGGAGTCTTGCGCAATCACCCGATAGCGGAACAAACGGTTCACGACATTTATCAAAATTGGCTGACGTTCTTTGAAGGGGACGAGAAAAACAACTATCTCTTTGATGCGGAAAAATTTGATGGATTCTTTCCAACCACATTGGCTGAAACAGCCAAAGGCCACACGGTTAGAGATATCAAAGAGTATTTCCATTACTACCCTTGGGGACGCTGCCCAACTCAATTGCAGGAACAGATCAGTGACTACTATGCCCAAGCGGTGAGTTTCAGTGCAGAGTTGCTTGGTTGGGTGGAGAAACACACACCTCAGGAAATCGCTGGTTCTTTCAGCGAACCATTGTCAAACATGATCTTAGGCAGTCAACAATCTTTGTTACGCATACTTCACTACCCACCACTTCCGGCAGAGAGGGAGCCTAACGCCATTCGCGCCAGTGCCCATGAGGACATCAACCTACTCACAGTGCTGCCGGCTGCAAACGAACCAGGTTTACAGGTGAAAGCTCGAGATGGAAGCTGGCTTGATGTGCCCTGCGATTTTGGAAACTTAATTATCAATATTGGCGATATGCTGCAAGAGGTGACCAACGGCTACTTTCCATCGACATCACATCGAGTGATAAATCCAGAGGGAATGGATGCAACAAAGTCTCGCATTTCCTTACCGTTGTTTCTCCACCCCAGACCGGAGGTTGTGCTATCCACTCGCTACACCGCTGGAAGCTACTTAACAGAACGGTTGGAAGAGCTTCGGTCGTCAGATAAACACTAGTGCTCACTGGCGATTCGCTGAGAATACTCGGCAAAATCTCTGCCGGTATCTTCGTAGAGATAAAACGACACACAGCCCAACTCTTCGAGCTGCTGTTTCTCATCCGGAAATCTGGCCACAACACATAACCGTTCTATACAACCGAGCTCCTGGGCCATGTGCGCTACCGCTAGATTTTCTTGATGATTGCTTAATGAGACCAGAATCAGCTTTCTGGACTGCAGCTTGGAGCGTTGCCAAAAATCAGGATCAGCCGCATCTCCACGTACACAATTAAACCCCTGCTCCCGAAGTCGACCAATCACACCATAATTCTCGTCAACGCCAACCAATTTCGTGGCAGTGCGTTCCATCAGCGACTCATAGGCTGTACGCCCGACTCGTCCCATACCAAGAACCACTGTGTCTGCATCGCCTAACGACTCTATTCTCTCTTGCGGTAAAAGCTCTTTTCGTTCGTATCTCTCCAACGGTTCCTGATACTTTCGATACAGAAAGTGAATTTTTTCATTGAGGGGCGTCGCAATAAAAAATGACAAGCACATGGCCAACGCCAGCGTTGTTACCCACTCTACCCCCAAAGTACCACTGGTAACGGCAACAGCTGCCACTATTAAGCCAAACTCACTGTAGGTGGCCAGGGACATCCCTGCCAGGTAACTCGTTCTGGCTCGTAAGCCAAAGAGCGTCAGTAGCGAAAAATAAATTAATGGACGTAAAACTAACAGCAAAGACAGCACACCGGCGACCACAATCATCGGAACTGACGGGAAGCCGTAATAGCCAATTTGTAAAAAGAAGCCAATAAGCAGTAAATTTTTCAATCCCATCAACTGATCGTGAATTTCCTTGGCTTTACGGGTATCTGAATAGGCCAACAACACCCCAGCGGCCAGAGCGGCAAGCCCACCTTTGACATGAAGAAAATCGGCCAAAGCGGCTGCCCCAAGAGCGAAAACAACGCCGCTGAGTAGCAACAATTCCCCATGCCCGATAGCCCGTAAGAGACGACCAATCTGATGTCTAAACAGCGGTATCAACAATAAAAGCGCAGCAAACGGTGATGGATAGGAAGCCAAAGATACGCTCAGATAGACCACTGCCAGCAAATCCTGAACAACCAAAATGCCGATCGCTATATTGGCGTAAAACGAAGTAACATCGCCGCGCTCATCAAACAGTTTGACCGCCAATACTGTACTTGAAAAGGACAGTGCGAAAGCCAGAGTCCATGCGGTCTGTTGGGAATCGATAGCTAATTGTGGGAAAAAACTGCTGACCAACAGGATGACCGCTGTGGTCAATGGAATCACCGCAGCCATATTAATCAGCGCAGTACCCCACACATACACAGGCGTCAAAGACTCGATTCTGAGCTTCAGGCCGATGGTGAACAGCAATAACAGAATTCCTGCTTCGGCGATGGGTTCAAGGCTCTCAGCCGAGCCTAAGTCCATCGCGCTCGCAGCAAATCCTGCTAGCAGGTACCCTAGCAGAGGCGGATAACCGATTGATCGAACGACGAGCCCGGCGACAAACGCGAGCGCCAGAGCAAGTATGATGGGTTCCATGATATGGCTAAACCGTGACTGGAAATTAGCGATCCAACAGTAAAGATAGCAGTTGATGAAAAAATCTGAATTTGAAAAATGGTCTAACCGAGTTTCTCGATGGTCTTCCGACTATCTCGAGACCATTGGGCAACGCCCGGTGCGCGCGCAATGCCAACCCGGTGATATCGCCTCGCTGATCGAACGCGAGCCTCCAGAGTCGGGTGAGTCTATGGAAAATATCCTGGACGATTTCGAGCGCATCATCCCTGATGGAATGACCCACTGGCAACACCCCAGGTTTTTTGCGTATTTTCCCAGTAATGCCGCGCCCGCATCGATGATTGCCGAGCAATTGGCCAGTACGCTTGCCGCTCAGTGTATGTTATGGCAAACCTCTCCAGCAGCCACCGAACTGGAAACCAGCATGGTGGATTGGCTCAGGCAAGCCGTTGGCTTGCCTGAAGCTTTTCAAGGTGTATTCCAAGATACAGCGTCCAGTGCAACCTTGTGCGCCATACTGACCATGCGCGAAATAGCTTTAAATTGGAAAGGAAATACTCAAGGCCTGTTCGAACAGCCCAGATTACGAATTTACGCCTCGACACGCACCCATTCTTCGATAGACAAAGCCATGTGGATCGCCGGCCTGGGCCAGGATAATCTCGTTAAAATTCCTACGGATGAAAGCTTTGCGCTTGACGAATCCTTGCTAGAGAAAGCCATTGCAGAAGATCGGGCGAACGGGTATCTGCCCGCTGGTATCATCATCTGTGTGGGCGGTACATCCATGGGAGCTACCGATCGGGTTGCTGACGTTTGTACCATCGCGCAACGCGAAAATCTGTATACCCATGTCGATGCCGCGTGGGCCGGCTCAGCCATGATTTGCCCCGAATTGCGTTATTTATGGGACGGTGTTGATGGCGCTGATAGTATCGTTTTGAATCCTCATAAATGGCTTGGCGCTTCGATGGAATGTTCCGCGCACTTTATTAAATCGCCAGATACGCTAGTCAAAACTCTTGCGATACAGCCTGAATATTTAAAGACGCATGGCAAAGATGGCTTGATCAATTACAGCGAATGGGGCATCCAGCTGGGCCGGCGTTTTCGTGCATTAAAAGTCTGGTTCTTAATTCGAGCGTATGGTTTGGACGGGCTGCGGGCTCGAATTCGCAATCATATTACCTGGTCACAGGCGTTGGCCGAGCGTTTAAGGTCAGAGCCCGATTTTGAAATCGTCACCAACCCTATATTGTCGTTATTTACGTTTCGATATTCTCCTGTAGGTGTCAGTGAAGGCGATCTCAAAGCCGTTAATCTTCAGTTGGTCAATGACATCAACGACGATGGCCGTATTTATTTAACCCAATCAGATCACGATGGTCAGCTCGTCATTCGTTTTATGACTGGGCAATTTGATATGCAAGAACAGGATATCGATGTCGCATTTAACACTATTACAGAACTAGCACGACGCCAATCACACTAAGCTACATGCCAATACAGTGCGACCCCTGGATCGAACACTGTGATCGTTTCGGAACCCACTGTGATGGTATCGGGCGTGCTCAAGGGCTGCTGCCGCTTCTCCAGCGTGATCGTCCCTTCGTTCTGTGGCAAATTATAGAAACGAGGACCGTAAATAGAGGAAAACCCTTCCAACTTATCCAACGAATCTGTTTGCTCAAAAACATGTGCCAAACAGGGCAAGGTATTTATTGTATTGAACACGCCAGCGCAGCCACAGGCTGATTCTTTCGATGACGTCGTGTGTGGTGCGCTATCAGTGCCCAGGAAAAAACGCGTATCACCACTGGTAGCAGCCTCTATAAGACTCTCCTGATGTTCTCGTCGCTTGACAATGGGCAAGCAGTAATAGTGCGGTCGGATTCCTCCCACCAACAGTTGATTACGATTAATCATCAGGTGGTGCGGAGTGATGGTGGCGGCGTGATTGTGCTCGATGCTCTGAACATATTGAACACCCTCTTTTGTGGTCAGGTGTTCACTGACAATTTTCAGCTCTGGTAGACGCGCGCGCAAGGGTTGCAAAACGGTGTCAATAAATCGGGCTTCACGATCAAAAATATCCACCGAATGATCGGTAACTTCGCCGTGAACACACAGCACCACCCCAGCATCGGCCATCTTTTCTAGAACAGGCATCACTCTGTCAATTGCAGTGACGCCTGCGCTGGAGTTGGTGGTAGCCCCGGCCGGATACAGTTTTACAGCCTTAACCAGCCCCGAATTAGCCGCAGATACGACATCATCGGCATCCGTTTGATCGGTTAGATACAAGGTCATCAGCGGTGCGAAGTTGGTGTCGGGTAATACCGCTTCAATACGTTCTCGATACCTTGCGGCATCGTTAGCAGTGACCACTGGCGGCACCAGATTCGGCATTACCAGGGCTCGCGCAAAATGCTTTGCGGTGATGGGCACCACGGCTTCGAGCATCTCTCCATCGCGAAAATGGATATGCCAGTCGTCCGGTGTTTTGATCGTTAGAGTGTTCACGATTGATTTTCAATAGTTTGCTTAATGGATGGGCACTACGGCTTTGAGCATCTCTCCATCGCGAAAATGGATATGCCTATCGTCCGCTGTTTTGATCGTTTGAGTGTTCACGATTGATTTTCAATAGTTTGCTTAAAGGCTGGGCACTACGGCTTTGAACATCTCTCCATCGCGAAAATGGATATGCCTATCGTCCGCTGTTTTTATCGTTGGACTGTTCACGACTGATTTTCAATATATTGCTTAAAGATAGCCAGAGTCTCATCCGAGGTGTGATGCTCCATTCCTTCAGAGTCCAATTTCGCGGTTGATTCAGACACGCCCAGAGCCAATAAAAACCGGTGCACGATATCGTGGCGTTGCCGACTGCGCTCGGCCAGCGCTTTACCCGCTTCTGTTAGAAAAATGGCTCGATAGGGCTC
>JAHQVR010000002.1 GCA_019634245.1 Gammaproteobacteria bacterium | reverse complement strand
ATCCCGGCCGCCGTAGATCATGAGCGCTGGCTGCTGGATGATCGGGTTCACATCCGCCAACAGGTGCCAGTTGCGATCAAGATTTCTGTACCAGTTGATACCGCCTGTAAACCCCGATGATTCGAAGGCGGAGACGAAAACGGCCAGTTCTTCATCGCTCATTAACCGGTCACCCAGCGGGGTTTCTGCTCTGGCAAGATTAATCATCGCCATACCAGGCTGAGGCTCTCTAATAGATTCGTTCTTTCGGTACATGTTGCGAAGGAACTGGGATGTATTTTCTGCCAATATAGCGTCTGCGACCCCTGGCTGTCGATTGAAGTGGACAAAATAGTAGTCGTCGCCAAGGTATTCCTCCATGAACTCCAGCCAGGGCCTTTCTCCGCGCTCTTGGTAAGGCATGCTCAGGTTTATCAATCGATTTACACGGTTTGGATGCAATAAGGTCAGCCACCAAACGACCATTGCACCCCAATCATGACCGACAAAGGTCGCATCTTCGTATCCATAGTGATCGAGAAGTGCGACGAGATCACCCGACAAGTGTTCGATGTCATAGGCTGTTACTTCAGTCGGCCGGGATGAGTTGCCGTACCCCCGCTGGTTTGGGACGATGACATGGTAGCCCGCTGCGACAAGGTCAGGCAGCTGATGGCGCCAAGAAAAGGCATGCTCTGGCCAGCCGTGACAGAGGACAATAGGTTTTCCTGCATTCTGTTGGCCTGCTTCAAAGACTTCGAGCTCCACACCATTGACTGAAATAAGGGTAGGATTGGGAAAATCGGTTGGATTAAACATTGTCTAAAATCTCCACTATATTCTTAGGAATGGCTCAGTATAAGAACTCATGCCTGCCGCCGGTTGAATCGGCTGTGGTTCGCCGTATCAAAACCAAAGGGGATGCATAAGTCATTAAGTTCTCGTATGATGGTGGTTGTGCGGGGCACAGAGCCATCATACAAGTCCTGAACATTATAGAGGAGCGTTGTGACAACAGTATGTCAGGGGTTAAAAACAATCAGTCGTAGCGATCAAAAAATTCTTGTAAAGTCATATCGTGAGGAGTAAATCCTTCGGAAAGCACTTCGAGCTTTCCGATCCTATCCAGTCGAAAATGCCGAAATTCCTTACGCAAACGGCACCACGCCACCAATAGCCAACCATCCCGCGCACTTAATAAAGCAAATGGCTCAATCGTTCTGTTCGTCGTTTCATTCGCCGCATTTGTATAGTTAATTCTTGTCAAGAAATAATTGGTCAGCGCAAACTGCAAGGCAGATAAATTCGTACTCGTTCTTTCGATACCCTTGAATTGGCTGGATTGTGTCCGTTCAGAAAGCAAGTTGGCTTTGTCTTTTTCATTTCGATTTAGTATAGACTTGATTTTATTAATCGCGTCTCCATAATCTTTGACCAAAGATGAATCTTTGTTTTTCAGAACTAATTGTTCCGCAGTAATTAGTGCATTTGCTTCGCTTTCCGTAAACATCACAGGGGGGAGCCTGTAATGTTCCATAAGCCCATACCCTTTACCTTCTTCAACATAAATTGGAATGCCAGCTTGTTCCAATGCTCTTATGTCTCTATAAATTGTCCTGATACTTACTGAAAATCTGGCGGCAAGTTCAGATGCGGTCAAAAGCCTTTTGGTCTGCAATTGGGTGATGATTTCAGTCAATCGTGAAATCCGTTTTGTATCGTTATTTTTCACTAATCAGATTTCCCGTAGCGCTTCTACTATGACTCTTTTATGATACTTCTTATGGTAACCTAATAATTCCTGGCTGATTAGCAGTTCATACCCCATTTTGCACAACATAATAGAATGCCCATCAAAAACAGCCAATTCAATTCCATTATATCGGAAGAACCCAAGTGCACCATCTTTCACCCACTGCTCATATTCAGGGCGCCATCCCCTTAGCCATTCAATCACAGTGAAGGTTAATGCTTCCCTTATTTTCCATAGAGCGCAATACGTGAAGATTCCAGAAGATAGCGTTGGGTCAGCATAAGACGTGGTCTCTTAAGTGCATTCGCTGCAACCGTATGGAGCACACGTAAATCCATAAAATAAACATCCCCTGCTTCGCCAGTCATTTCAACAAATTGTAGCGCGACGTCGCCAACATTGCCGACATCGCGTAAGAAATGCAGACGGTCGTCCGAATTGTTTGACATCAGCTCTGCAAAATATGGCTCACGTTTCAACTTTTTGCGGAGATCACCTGACCGGATGCGAACACCTTCATTGTGCAAGAGATGAGAGCCTGTCACAGCCAGCGTTCCGCCACCGCCAGCTTCAACTGTCTCGATGAAAGCAAATATCTGTACTCCTGGCACCCCGCGATTGGGCAGGCGTGGCATATCTAAGTGCCAATTCTTATGTGGAATTGACCATTGCGTTGAGTTTGGCAGCGTAAACAACAACGCAGGATGCTGGTCCATGGGAAATACAGGACAACCGTTAGCCAGAGCGCTGGCGGCTGCTGCTAACTCACCGCTAGCGAGATCAATCAGTGCTTGATGGCGATTAAGTGGTTTGACAATTGCCATACTTGTCCCATAATCAGTCGACTGTGTCCACCCATCAAGGTGCCATGCACCATCACGCCACAGCCCTTTCCGCTGCAGATGCTGCAAAATCACTTCGCGCGCAATTCTAAGCTTCTCCGCTGGCAGAAAGTTTTCGCGCTTGAGCAGCCCACTTACCGCAAAGGTCTCTATTTCGAAAGGTGTAAACATAGATTGTATTCTCGATTCACCAGTTGACAGTACGACCGACACCAAATGTCACAAGAACGGGCGTTCAGGCATTGGGGGATGTCACAACATCGCGGCGAATGCCACCTCAGCCTTATGCGCCGAACTTATAATACTCATGCGAATGCCCAAGCGATCATCAATGGAAACTCTTTACGCCACATCGAGTCATCATGGCCAGCATCTCGTTCTCTCATAAGCACCTCATCACCACTATCTCTGAGTGCACTCACCCATCGCATCGCATTCTCAAGGAAAAAAGGCTCTTGTATCCCTGCGACCAGATAAGTCCGCGGCATAGGGGTGGGTAGCTTTTCCGGTGGCCGATAGCCCGCACCAGGGGAAGCGGAAAAAACTGCTCCAAAACGATCTGGATGACGGACGCCCATGGCGAGTGCAAATTCACCGCTGGCCGAAACACCAAACACAGCTGTTTTCTCAGAAGGAAGGTTTAAGCCAAATTCCGAATCAATCCAAGTGCTCACATCGTGAATAAAAAAGTCTTCATGGGCTGCAAACTTTTCGGGGTCAAACTTAGGTGAATACTCGTGAAGCCTAATCGTCTCATCGTCAATTCGGTGAGTTCCCACGATCATAGTGGAGGGCACGTCTACTTCTTCAAGATCCTCACCCCATTGAGTTATGAGCTGACCGTCACCGCAGTAGACAATCACTTCTGCTGGGCGTCGAGGAACATAGACGGATACTTGGCGATTACCGTCATAGTCGAACGATTTAGTAACGATTTCACTAGCAGCTGGCATTTCAAATACCCTCCAGGATTCGTAGCAATGAATTCGGTGCATAACAAACATCGAGGTAACAGACGGCGGCTTCCATCAGCGAAATCAACAGACGCAAACCCGAAAGCGGGCAACGCCAGTGTCAGGTAACCAGCAGATTCGACGCCGATCCGAGCCGTATGCGGCGCGGTTAGTTGGGTCAACCTGGACACAACGTTGGCGGCAGCACCACCTACACGGACTGACTGCTCTGCGACTTGGACCTCTCTGTAACAATGCCACAATCGATCACACCAATGCACGTCTACAGCAAGTCAAAATGAAGGAAAAATGGCTAAACGCGCGGTCTCTTCCTTTTACGACTAACCCCCAAAGTATGTTGCAGGTTGAACTGGCTCCTATTTCAAGATTAAGTTAACGACTGGCACAGCAACGTCAGGTTTTTTGACCGGGAGGATCAAGATCAGGGTATCTACATTTACCTGAAACTGGCCCAATTGGTATTTAGTCTTTGACATGGGATCTTCACCGTCAAGCAACTCATTTTCATCTACCTGAGATTGCCCGCCAAGAAGCGCTGTTTGTTGGGCTTGCAGGTCATCAAAATCTATTTCACTGCCGTCGTGCAGAAACTGAGCGTATTTCACCTTGCCAGCCAAGCCCTTTAGGAAAAGAAATCTGTCCGGCCATGCAAACACATGCACATACAACTTTTTCCCGTTCTGGGTGATGCGGCAGTCCTGAGGGGGGATGAATTCACTCTGGGTGCAGCCATAGATTGCCTCACCGTTAAACGTCATCCAATCTCGATAGGCAGCGAGCGCCTCAAGTACACGATTATCCCATGTGCCGCGTGCGGTTGGGCCAACATTCATCAGCAGGTTGCCACCGCAGGAAACGGTATTAACCAACATGCGGATTAATTGCCCAGGGCTCTTCCAACTGTCCTCATCGCGATGGTACCCCCACGATCCGCTAAAGGTTTGGCAAGCTTCCCATACGACTGGCTGCCCATCCACGTGCTCCCACTGTGTCGGTTGGATTTGCTCCGGCGTGTGAATATCTGCGGCCTCAGATAGATCAAGCCGATCATTGAGGAGGATATTCGGTTGCAATCCGCGAACCATTTCGACCATCTTGTCGCTTTCCCAGTCATTGCGCCCTTTGCCTGGCAGCCCCTTATATTCCCAATCTGGGTAGGAGAAATCGAAGAACAGGTAGTCGATTTGCCCGTAGTTGGTCAGTAGCTCACGTACTTGGTTGCGCATATATTCTGTGTAGCGAGACATATCGCGCGCGCGGTTGAGCTCAGCTGCATTTTCTAGATTACGCTGAGAATGATGGATATCAATCGTGAAGTCGGGGTGGTGCCAATCGAGGAGCGAGTAATAGAGACCAATCCTTATCCCTGCGGCCCGAAAGGCTTCCACAAAAGAGCTGAGCAGATCCTTCCCATAAGGCGTATTGGTCACTTTGTAGTCAGTAAATTGTGTATCCCAGAGACAAAAGCCTTCATGGTGCTTGGTGGTCAGCACCACGTACTTCATTCCCGCTTCTTTGGCGGTACGAGCCCACTGCTCAGGATCATAGAGGGTGGGATTGAACTGCTCGAAATAGAGCTGGTACTCTTCGTCGGACAGCTCCTCAATATTTTTGATCCATTCATGCCGGGCAGGCAGGGCGTACAGGCCCCAGTGGATAAACAGACCAAGTCGGTCGTGTACAAACCAGGAACTATCCCCTTGAGTGGGCTTAGGTGTTAACATCGTCTATTCTCTCTGCTCCTTGTATCACGCTTTGCTCCTTGTATCACTCTCTGTTCTTTGTATCATACATCTGGAGGGGACACGAGCCCTTAACATATCACGCCTTGCTTAGAAATATAAGATTAGAGGAAGCTCGAACGCAAGGAGGCTAAGAATTTGGCCGGTGCGCTGGACTGTT
>JAHQVR010000194.1 GCA_019634245.1 Gammaproteobacteria bacterium | reverse complement strand
CCATTTGCGCTAATACGGAAGTCAGGTAGTCGCCCGGCGGTAGCTGAATAATTACAAAGGATATGATCGAAATTCCGATCATAGTTGGAATCATTAAAACCAGCCGCTTGATAATATAGCCAAGCAAGGTGCGCTCCGTCAGATATCAGATAAACGGTGGCAGAAACCAGCGGCAACCACTTTAATTGGGTTGCCGCAGGTCATTTCCTTTAATGTCAGTTTTTGAAAAACTGCTCTGGGCGTGAAGGGCCAGGAGTCGGCCATGCAAAGGAGTTGGTCATAACCGGCATAGTATTTTTCAAATCGTTTTTGACAATCCCATAGCTATCAGGTGGCAGAGTGACTCCGAAAACCAGAAATTGTTTCGCGGCTTCGTCAAGAATCTCTTTCATGATAGCAACTTGATCGTCGGGATTTGCAGTGGTCAATAGTTTCTTGTAACGCTCTTGCTGTGCTTTGATGGGCGCGGGTGGCTCGATAGCA
This sequence comes from Gammaproteobacteria bacterium, assembly GCA_019634245.1. The sequence goes on along the minus strand of JAHQVR010000194.1, from coordinate 5,379 downwards.
TTCTCGTTATCCGGGCTGGAGAAATAGAGCGACCAACCTGATGCATAGAACCCGTTTCGTGAATAGGGTACAAAGTATCGAGGGTCGAGCATTGCGCCGATACTATTATTGGCACCAAATCTGTGCGCAGAAGCATCGAATTCGCGACCACCGCGTACGCGAGTCTCCCATAAAGATCGATCCATGGTGCGCATCTGTGCGTCGATTCCAACTGCCTTAAAGTTGGGCAAGGCCAACTCAAACATATCCAGAAACGTTGCACGAGCCTGATCAATCTCGAAAACGATAGTTAAGCGGTTACCATTTTTATCAAGGCGGAACCCTTCAGCGTCTTTATCGGGAATGATACCGTCAAGGATTTCATTCGCCTTGTCAGGATCGTATTCAGTGTATTGATAGCTCAATGTAGGATTGTGTAGCGGATCGCCTTCCAGCACAGATGGTTGAGCGGGCTTACCCTGCCCCACAAACACGGCATCTATCATGGCCTGCCGATCAATCGCATGCGATAACGCTACGCGGAAATCACGTGTGTTAAACAGTTCATTTTTGACAGGATCGGTGTGATTGAGGTTGAGCATGAATACCATTGCATTGGCGGCGGTTTCCTTGAGCTTGAAGAAATCGTAATTTCCGGTCTCTTTGCTGTCAAAAAGCACTGGCTTGTTGGCCGGTGTGTTGATATAGAGGCCCATAAAATCGATCTCGCCCTGGAGCGTTTTGAGGAGTAAGACTTCATTGTCGCCAACCATTTGATAGACGATACGATCGAAGTACGGCAGCTGCTGCCCTTCAGTGTCGACTTTGAAATAGTAGGGATTTCGCTCTGCTATCGCTCGCTCAGTATCCTCACCTGGAGCCGTTGTAAATTTCCAGGCTTCGAGTGTCGGACGGCTGGAATTTTGATAATAAACATTTTCTTCCATTATCCCTGATTCGCGATGAAAGAGCGCTACCCAGTTGTCCAGCCCTTGCTCTTTAGCTAACTCGTTTGCGTTTTCGTTGTATTGGATATGAAACTGCTTGAGATAATGTGCAGGCGCCCTTGTGGTGCTGTCCTGTGACCCACGTGCCATGTTTTGCAGGAAAAAGCCATTAGGTGCCTTAAAACTCACTGTAAAGTTGTAATCATCAACAACCTCAAGCTGCGCGACTTCTCCACCCGATGACCAATAACTTTGCGCGCGAGTCGCGGCAACTTCCTCGTTCTGAAACATGTCTTCATACCAGAAACGAACATCTTCTGTTGTATACGGCTCACCATCGGACCATTTCATACCTTCGCGGAGCTTAAACTTGTACTGCGTTGCGTCGCTGTTGACTTCCACATTCTCCGCAACATTAAACTCGACACCGGTCCATTCCGGGTTAAAACGAACCTGAGGTTCGTACCCTTGATAACGCACCAGCATGACCAGTGAACCGCCTCCAACAAGAGCATGGTTCCAGGTTCCACCATGCGTTCCGACTTCGCTGGTCGGTTCAATTACCAGGGGATTGGTAGGCAGACGCTCGACCAGTGGCGGCAGTTTGCCGTCGTCGACCATGGAAAGAAGCGGATCAGCAGAAGAAAATGCTAAACCCGAAAAAAATGTAGTGATGAGTGAGGTAGCTAGTGGAAGCATGAATCCACGACGGCTGAGTAGCATTTGAATTCCTCCGAAATGAATGATGCAGACGCCTAAATCTGCGAATACTCAGCTTCTCTTTTTATTTTTGTTAGGTCAAGTGTTAGGCTACGTTTGACCTAATAACACCTAACTTAATTCAATATTCCGAAAATCAGTCACTTATGAGCAAGCGAACCAAAAGCAAAGTCACGTTAAAACTCATCGCAGATGCTGCGGGTACTTCAAAATTTACCGTCTCGAGAGCGCTGGCAAAGAAATCCGGTGTCAGCGAATCAACCAGAGAACGCATTATTGAACTGGCCGATAAAATGGGTTACCGCCGTCAAACAATGCAGTCTGGCAGAACATTAGCAGTGCTTTGCGAAGATGAGGATCTTATCAATGGAGAGTTGAACCAGAAAATATTAAGCGGGATACGCGATGAGGTCTACCGGAATGACCTTGACCTGATCGAACTACAAACGTCAGGTGCACGTCGCCTTTCTGATGTAGCGGAACGAATCGATGCCTTAATCGTAATTTCGATTAATAGACTGGAGGTTGAGAATGCAGCTGTCGAGATGGGTCTCCCAATTATCAAGATTGGTACCTTTGAACCATTGGAACAGGCTGACATCGTTCGAGGTACAAACTATGAAACTGGCCGTGTTGTTGGCGACCTGTTTTTGAAAAATGGACACAACCATCTGGTGTATGTCCGAGGGCGTCGTGACTTTCGCGGTAGGCAGGAAAGGTACAATGGGTTCGTTACAGCGAACCTTCCAGACGAAAAAGCAAAAGTGACAGATCTGCGATGGAAAGATGGCAAAGATCTTAGTTCGAAATTGAACAGGCTTTTATCCGGGCGTAAGCCAGCAACAGCTTTTTTCTGTGCCCATGATGGATTAGCCGTGACGATTATGTCCGAACTACTGTCAAGAAACCTTCGAATTCCACTGGATGCATCGGTTGTCGGATACGGCAACTACATGTCTTCACAACATGTTCGGCCCTTGCTCACTACGGTTGATGTTCCCGGAGCGGCATTTGGTCGTGAAGCCGTGCGTCTCGCGAAAATGCGAATGGATAATCCAGGGAGTGACCAACATCCCATTCGCATTCAGATCCCTAGCGAAATCATTTATCGCGACACGGTGGGAAAATTTAGAGATTAACAATATCCCAAAGAACTTGTAGCAAAGAAATCGATCCCGTATGGATACAACCACAGACTCTATCAACCCATTATGGCTTTATATAAGAGTCGCAAGGCCAACAGGCTGAGGATTGAACGGAAAATAATCTTAAAAGAGGATTCTGGAATTTTTTTCAGCATTGAGCCACCAGCCATTGTACCGAGTAGGCCACTCACTATCATTGCGAGCACCAACAGAATCCATTCCCCGATAACAAAACCCAGATAGCCAAACGCGATCACTCTGAATATATGCTGAAAAGTCATGCAGACTGCATGAGTTGAGACGGTCTCATCCCGGCCATAACGATCCGGGCTGAGAAATGCGCCAAGAATGGGCCCGGTAGCGCCAAGAAACATACCTCCAAAACTGGTGCCAGCGCCAACAAAAAAATAGGCTTGGTTGCTAATCCGCTTGGCCCTGAACTTCGGTGCCCGGACAGACCAAATAATAAAGAGAGCCTACACAGACTCCAACCAATGCAGAGGCAGACTGACAAACACCTGGCTACCGATTATCACGCCAACGATTATGCCAGGCACCATCCAGAGAACGATATCAGGCATGATATGCGAACGCATCATCGCTGCACGACCACAATTGGAGCCAATTTGAATAATAGCGTGCGCCGGTAGCGCTACAACTGGAGGCGTAAATGTCAGTAGCGCAATCAGCATCGCTACTCCCCCACCAAGCCCGAACGTTGCACTGATAGCCGACGTCAAAAAACTGATTCCGACGAGAATCAACGCCGGCGCAAGCCCCAATTGTGCAGGCAGCAGATTTTCCATTACGATGGGTGCTTATCGATCTCTGCGTATTCTACACCCGAACTCATCAGCTTAATCGCCGCGATACAGTGGCTCAGGCTGGGTGAGAAAATTGTGCAGAATATTGTACGCAAGCATATAGTTTTTTTGCTGGAAGCTTGCGTGCGAAATTCCGGCCATGACACTAAACTGTTTGTCGTTATTAGGTAGCTTGATAAAAAATTTGATCAAATCATCAAAACTCGCAATGCCATCGTATTCGCCTCTCATTACAATGGTGGGGCAAATGATCTTGTCGGGATCTACCAGTGGTAATCGTGAACACATATCGATGTAGGTGCCATTGGGCATCGAATCATCCAACGCTGTGATCGCTTCAGCAAAAGCTTCAATAACATCATCTGCCGCTGTACCAGGATGATCACGATTGAATATGGAATAAACAAAGTCACGATCGATCGGACGCCGTTTGGTTTCTAGAAATTGGGGAAGTTTCTTTTTACGCTCCGCCAGTGTTGGGCTCCCTTCCCCGGTCCACACAAAAGCGTCGAGTGCGAGGCGGTCAACACGATCTGGGTGATTTTGGGCAAACAACGCTGCACGCAACGCTCCTGAAGAAATGCCGTAGGCATGCACTTTTTTGATATTACGGGTCGAGAAAATATAGTCCGTTGCCGCAGCAAGATCGTCAGCACCGTTAGCTATATCACAGGTAATATCGCGCTCTTTTCCTGATCTGCCATACCCTTCCATATCAACACACCAGGTATCGAAACCCTTGGCTGCAAACCAGTCCATTACTGAGCTGAATGGGCGGCCAGGCACTTGCAGATCGAATGTTGGTTGAGACGCCATCGAAGATCCGTGGACAAACAGCACGGCGCCAAGTTTGTTATCCGGAGAATCTGTAAATTTTTCCCACAGGAACAAATCAACATCACCTTTTTTGGTCCAGTGTTCCTGACTAATGATATTAAAATCTTTTGCAGTGGCAGTCATTATGAGTTGGCTCCGCAGTGTGAGGTGTTTAGATAACAGGTGTGCAGATCAGTTCCAGTTGTACGCAATCTTTAGCTTGCAGCGTTGCGATTCTGAACGGTATTGGTCAGGGTGCCGATGCCTTCTATTTCCAGCTCAACAACATCACCATGTTGCAAATATTTTGGCGGCTTAAACCCAATACCCACACCGACTGGCGTGCCAGTGGCGATAATATCCCCAGGTAACAAAGTTATACCCTCTGAAATGGTTTTGATAATGGTTGGCACATCGAAAATCAGTAAACCGGTGTTGGAATCCTGGCGAATCTCTCCGTTTACTTTTGTACAGATTCGGGTATCACCAAGATCAAGGCTGTCGCGCGTGACTGCGTAGGGCCCCATCGGGCAGAACGTATCCTGAGACTTCCCGATCAACCATTGGCTGTAGCGCCCCTGTAAATCTCTGGCGGTGACATCGTTCACAATGGTGTATCCCCAAACGTGTTCCATCGCCTGCTCTTGTGAAATACCGCGACCCGCTTTGCCGATAATGACGGCCAATTCAATTTCATAGTCAATCGCTGTCGAGACCGATGTATCAAACTGGACAGGCGTACCGGTTGCCGTTACAGATTCAGGGACTTTTGAAAAAACAATGGGGTGCTCCGGTACCGAACCCTGGGCAGCACTGGAATCAAAACCACTATTCGCGAATTCATGTGCATGCTCAAAATAGTTTTTACCGACACAAAATATATTTCGCATGGGTCTTGGTAATGGTGCATCGATCGTTATATCGGAGATCTCAATCTCCTCATCTTTT
>JAHQVR010000001.1 GCA_019634245.1 Gammaproteobacteria bacterium | reverse complement strand
GCCGTCAGCAACCGGTGAGGCATTAACCAAATTGCCCACCAGCGTTGCTTGCTCGCGAATTTGGTCGTCCGCAAACCAAATGGCGCAATGCGGCATACAAGGGAGTTGTTGCATCAGCGTATTATCCGTTAAGAACTGCTGATACACCGTTTTCGCACCTAAGCGAAGCCGACCGTTCTCGAACGAATATCCACTCAGACCTTCAATTCGAGTCACGTCTACCAAGGCTGGCAAATGAACGTCACCGGCACGTCCTTCGCGGGCCCAGGGTAAGATATCGGTAGCGCCCGATACCAGTTTGCTACCTTCAGGTGCACTCGCCCATAGGGTCAATGCATCTGCCAAATCAGTGGGCATATGGTATTGATCACAGGTAAGCACGGTTCGCTCGCTAACGTTTAGTTTTTAACAACAACTTTAATGGCGTCTTCTACTCGATCCTTTGCGTATCTTAATGCCTCTTTTAATTCAGCCATATCGAAGGTATGAGTATGAACCAGCGTGGCATCAAAGCGCTTCTGCCTCATGAAGGCTTCGGCTCTATGCGTTGCAGTCTTACCTTCGCCACGGATGCCATACATGTAAATGTTATTTCGAACGAGATAAGCGACATCCACTTCTGGGCTGTTCCCAGGGAAGGCTGCTAAACAAATCTTCCCGCCTCGGTTCAACATCTGCGCAGCATCGTTCACACCATTAGGTGCACCTGCGCACTCCAGTACGTAGTCAACGCCTCTGCCGCCGTTTAACTCACGTACTTTCTCAACCACATTCTCGTTGCGTACATTGATCACATGATCAGCACCCAACTGTTTGCCAATTTCTAATCGGTTATCCCGAGTACCTGTCAAGATAACGGGTTGCGCCCCCATGGCTTTCGCTACCGCCACACCCAAAAGCCCTATCGGACCTGGCCCTGTGACCACGACACTCTCACCAGCTACCAGGCCACCCAACTCAGTTAGCCCGTACATCGCAGTACCCGCAGTTACCACCAGTGTGGCTTCCTCGTCAGACATATTGTCATCGACGTGTACCAAGGTAGTAATGTTGTTAACGTTATATTCCGCAAAGCCACCATCAGTGGTAAAACCATTGGCTCGATGCCCTTTGTCCACATCGCCATAATTCTTGCCATAGTTATGGCAGGCGGTATACATGCCTTCTCGACACCGCTTGCATTGCCCGCATCCTGCGTGAATCTCAACCGTGACTCGCTCGCCAATCTTATATTCATCCACACCCGGCCCTAACGCTACAACTGTGCCCATATACTCATGTCCGGGAGTAAAATTTTTATTGAACGGATCACCACCTTCAATCTCAGCCGGAGGGCCGTGATAAATGATTTCCAAATCGGTCGCACAGATAGCCACGGCATCAATACGAACTAACACCTCAGCTCTTCCCGGTGTCGGAACTGGTTTTTCGCTGAGCGTAAGTTCACCAGGGTCGCCCAAAACCCAGGCTTTCATAGTTTCGGGTATCGGGTAATTCGAATCTACTGCTACGTTCTCGGGCATTGCCATTAACATCTACTCCTGAATAATCACTTTGACTATTTTTTTCGTTTATGGCTTGGTATTTCCAAGCCGTTTAGAAAACTGTTGTGCCGCTTGTATTACCGATTGTGACAAGGCTTTTCGGTATTCGGGTGTTGCATCAACTGCAGGAATCGTTACCGAGATCGAAGCCACGACGGCACCGCTGCTCTCACGCAACGCAGACCCTACACACACGATTCCTTCTCTAAGTTCTTCATCGTCGACAGCAAATCCGTTTCGCCGTACATGACGCAATTCCTCAATAAGGCCTGACAGACTGGTTATGGTGTTCGGGGTATACCCAGTTAGACCGTTTGCAGCAATCACTCTTACGAGCTCAGAATCGGGTAGCCAGGCTAAGATCGCCTTGCCGGTAGCCGCTGCATGTGAGGCTGACATTTTGATCAGTTCGTCAGGTTCGGCAAAGTGATTTTTGGGGTGTTGGCAACTGAGCTTGGTAACAAGTGATGTATCACTAAGCACCGCAAGCTGCACACTCTGCTCCAATTTTTTGCTTAAAGCCTCGACGTTCTGTTTGAGAATCTCGGCCAAATCAGTCTGCCTGCCGGCAAGATCAGCGAGTTCGTGAAATTTACGCCCGAGCCCATAACCGCGGTTGCGGCCTTGGTGATCTATGTAACCACGACCAACCAATGTCGATATCAAGTGATGGCATGTGGATTGGTTGAGCTGGGATCGACTCGCAAGCTCCTTCAGTGGCAAGGCGTCGCCTTCGGCCGCCAACAGCTCAAGAATGGTGAGGGCTCGACCCACCGACTGGATTTGCTTGGACCCCGATGGGTTCAGAGTCGACACCGCTTCAAAGCCTGCGGGCTCAGTCGGCAGGGATTCACTACTATGCGCTTCGGCTTCGATGGTCTTGGCAACTCTGTCTACGTCAGACACGAAAAATCTCATCTTCTAGCTAGTAAGTCAATTATATTCTCATATTACTGGAGTTATTTTCATATTAGTAGAATATCTTTCGTATTCGAGCAACTTCTCGCACTCTGAACAGGTCCACAAGTCTGGGTCTTCACAGACATAGCGTGAACTCAAGACCATGGGTGAGATCAGAGGTGTGCAGGGTCGGGAACTAGCCAGCCACGGGCCCCAACTGGCCGCAACAGTTAGTGTTAGGACTATTCAACCATTAACGCTTTATTGGAAAGGTATGACTAAAGCGGAACAAACCTGTTTAATGAACCGCAAACATCTTATGTACGTGTCCTAATATGATCGAACTCATCGATGTGAGTAAACGCTACTCGCTGCCCGAGACCACCGTGTCTGTTCTGCAATCACTGGACTTATCCGTGCAGGCGCGTGAACGAGTAGCGATTGTCGGTCCTTCGGGTTCAGGTAAGTCAACCTTGCTACTCATTCTCACAGGGCTTGAATACGTGTCTTCAGGCACCGTTCATTTCGATGGGAAGGATTTAGCAGCGCTATCAGCGGATGAACGCGCCGACCTAAGGCGAGAACATATAGGTATTGTGTTTCAATCGTTTCATCTTATTCCCACATTAAATGCTCGCGAGAATGTCGCGCTGCCGTTGGACATTAGCGGCGTACCAAACTCTAGGGTAACGGCGCTCGACATGCTGACAAAAGTGGGGCTTGCCGATCGGGCAGAACATTATCCGGCGCAATTATCGGGTGGCGAGCAACAGCGCGTAGCAATGGCAAGGGCTCTCGTGCACAAACCAAGATTGATCGTCGCCGATGAACCCACTGGAAATCTGGATGAAAACACCGGAGAGGTGGTTATGAAACTATTGTTAGACCTTAATCGAGAGACTGGAGCTGCCTTGCTTCTGGTCACTCATGATATGGATCTAGCTAAACGTTGCGACCGCACGCTAAGACTACAAGAAGGACAGCTCAAACCCGTCGCTTATGGCCACTGATTCCGCTACCGATGCATAAAACACTACTCGGACTAGCTCTGCGTGATCTACACGGCAGCCGCGCGATGCGGTCGTTATGGCTGTTCTGTGCCAGCCTGGTTCTTGGAATTATTCTGGTTTCAGCGTGCGCTAATTTGTTGGAGCTCGTCAAACAGGGCTTTGCCGAACAACAACGCCACCTGTTTGGAGGGGATCTGCAAATTAGCCAAAGAACCCCGCTTTCAAAGGAACAACTGGCCTGGATACAAGCAAACGGCGACGTATCCCTACTGCTGGAGCTGCGCACCATGCTGGGGACAGAAAATGGAGAATTTACGGTTGTAGAGCTGCAAAGTGTCGACACTGCTTATCCGTTGTACGGAGAGGTTGAGTTATCCAACAGCCATACCCTTCACAGTGCCATGGCTCTTTCTGATGATGGACTTTGGGGTGCTGCGTTTGACCCTGTACTGATCGAACAGTTAGGTCTAAAAGCCGGTCAGGTTGTAACGATCGGAGAATTGGAGATGGAACTGCGTGCAACCATCATCCAACAACCTGATCGTAGTTTACGGGCAGATGTTCGAGGCCCACCGGTACTCGTTCATAAAGAGGCTCTTACTGCCAGCGGCCTGCTACAACCGACCAGTTTGGTTGACTATGATTACCGAGTGCGGATTAGCGACGACCCTGCAATCTGGCGAGACAGGCTGAGCCAGCAATTTCCGACAGCCACTTGGGAAGTTCAAACTATTCAAGATCGTAGCGACCTCGTGTCAGATCGACTAAACAAGGTGGCCTCAGTGCTTTTATTAATTGGCTTTAGCACTTTGTTTATTGGAGGCCTTGGCGTGTCGAACAGTATTAATGCCTGGCTACAGACCAAGTTTAGTACCGTCGCAACGTTGCAATCCCTAGGGTTTAAAGATGCGCAGGTGGCGTGGATCTTTGTCGGGCAGGTCATTATTTTAGGCGCTATTGCCAGTGCCGTGGGAGCTGTACTTGGAGCTTGTATTGCCTGGTTTACCGCATTGAGTTTGAGTGCTCGACTACCAATGGATACTGGCATCACGCAACTTTTGTTACCTACTCTACTGTCCATCGTATTTGGTGTTCTCACGTCTTTATTATTTGCACTACCGTTGTTGGGCCGCACACTCAAGCTACCAACAGGACATTTAATTCGCGGGCTCATACCCGACTCTGCCACCACACCGAAAAATTATCGCAGAGCTACCTTGGCAGTCTTTATTATATTAGTCGCGTTGCTCCTGCTACTGATACCGGAACCGTGGGTGGCCATCGGGTTTGTCCTAGTGTTTATTGGTTTGTTATTGTTGTTAGAGCTCATTATTAAAGGCATTCGTACGGCAACGCGCTGGCTCTCTTCACTGGTCATTTTCAAACAGCGGGTTGCAGTACGGCTGGCCAGCGCGAGTTTGTCGCGTAAAAGTTCGTCACTGCGCCCTATGCTGTTATCATTGGGAACCGCATTGACCTTGATAGTCGCCGCCAGCTTGGTGATAGCAGCCACTGTCAACACACTCAATAGCACTGTCCCAGGGCGTGCGCCTTCGTTAGTTTTCTATGATCTACAACAACCACAGGTGGACTCGTTTACCCAATTGGTTCAATCAATCGATGGGTTTCAAGAAATGGCAGTCGTGCCATTGGTATTGGGTCGATTAACGAAAGTCAATGGCGAGACGCTCAGCAGTAGTAACTCAGCGCAACGTGCACTAGAGGCAAATGATGAACACAAACTGAGTTACCGAAACGCCAGCATTGACAATACAACCGTTGATCGTGGCGCCTGGTGGCCGGACGACTACGACGGCTCAACATTAGTGGCCATGGAAGACCGCGAGGCGGATCAGTTAGGGTTACAAGTGGGCGACAATTTGATGTTCAGCATCCTGGGCGAAGACATCCCTGCCACACTCACCGCCATCTACTCCCAAGCTCGTTTTGAAACCAGTTTTTGGTTGGAAGCGGTCTTTAGCCCAGGAGTACTAGATCCTTTTATTACCCGAAACATCGGCAGCATTCGCGTGGATGCCGGAAAAGATGTATCGGCAATGAGTGCTGTGGCAACTGAGTATCCCAATGTGGTCATGGTTAGAACAGCAAAAGTCTTGGCCGCGGCTCGCTCAGTACTGGCTAGCGCCAGCTGGGGCGTTTTGGCCATAGCGATAGTCAGCTTAGCCGCCAGTATTTTGGTTATGGGAAGTGTTGTTGCCGTTAGCCGACAGCGGCAACTCTACGAAGCCACTGTTATGCATGCGGTTGGCACTCGAACCAGCCTCATTTTTAGAAGTGTTATTTACGAATACTTACTGCTGGCTTTGACGCTTACGTTGTTTGCGACCACCATCGGAACAGTGATCGCTTGGGTCGTACTGGAGTATTGGTTAAAACTCACGATGGGTGGGCTTTGGGTGCTCGGATTGACCATTGCGATAATCACTAGCTGCCTGTGCTTACTCTCTGGTGCCCTATGGCTGTTGAAATCGTTATCGGTTTCACCAGCCATGTTGCTTAAAAGTGTAGCGCGGTAGGTACAAGTAAATTTTCCGCAATAAGCCGCTTGCATCACCTACGGGCGTACACAAGTACGAGCTCAGCGCCCCCGTCACCCGCCTTCTCTCATACCATCGCGTATTAATGCTTTGATTAATGCAATGCCCATTAAGATCATCATAAACGAAAAGGGTATAGCACCAATAATCATTGCAGCCTGAATAGCGTTAAGACCACCTGCGAGCAGCAACGCCGCAATCACTGCGGTCAATATCAGCCCCCATACGATTATGTGCAGCTTACCAGCGGTGCCAGCCGCCCCACCCGCGTTAATTGTATTCACCACCAGAACGGCCGAATCAGCGGAAGTGACTAAATAAGTTAATAACAGAATCACAATCAGCACTGACATCATAGTGGCCAGCCCTGAGCTCAACATGATGTTGATGACTTCATACAATTGTGCGGTTAAACTTTTCGCGTATATTTGCCCTTCCGCTGCACCATTCAACTCTAGATCAATCGCGGTTCCACCCAGCAGAGCGAACCAAAGAAAGCACATCAAAGATGGGGCAATAATCGCCCCCAGAACAAATTCGCGTATCGTTCTATTTTTCGATATGCGGGCCAAGAAGATACCAACGAAGGGCGCAAACGCTATCCACCAAGCCCAATAGAATATCGACCACCAACCCTGCCATTCGCCTGGACTACCAGCGCCTTCAGCTGGAAACACCGTGAATGTCAGCGCGGGCAAACTAATGACATAAGTAAATATACCTTTACCCAATAGAGCAAGCGCAAACATCGTAGATCCGAATATCAAGAAAAATGCTAGCAACCCAAAGGACAACACCATGTTGAGGTTACTCAACCATTTTATTCCTTTACCCACACCAGACAGCGCTGACAAAGTGGAACACACCATCACCACCGCTAATGCCAGCAACATCGAACCCGTTGAAGGTTCACCATCGGCCAGTAACCATTCTGCACCAGTGATGTTGTAAAGACCTGAGGAGAAAGACGCCAAACCCAAACCTATAGTTTGGGAAATGCCGAGTATCGTGGCAACAACGGCCGTAATATCGACCACATGCCCGAGCGGCCCTTCAAGGCTTTTACCAAACAGCGGTGCTAATGTAGAGCGAATAGTCAGCGGCAACCCACGAGAATAGCTAAAAAAGGCCAGAGAAATTCCGACTAATGCATAGCAAGCCCAGGCCCCAAACCCCCAATGTAAAAAGGAGTATTTGTAAACAGACACCAAGGTAGAAGCGGTTTTTGGTTCCACCAAACCATCGATGGCAGTCACGGAACCTGCTGCCACTTGTTCTTTATAAAGTGCCCAAACATCAGCGCCTTCGGGGATCGCAATACTGGCAGCTTTCAACGACTCTGTTATGGCGAGCACACTTAATCGGATATCCGGGTTATCACCCATATGCCACATCGGTTCGCCAGTGGCGTATCCCAACATACCGATGCCGATACCCGCTCCAAACATCATGGAAAACCAAGAAAAATTTGAAAACTCTGGAACACCATCAGGTGTACCCAATTTGGTTTTTCCCCACTTAGGGACTAACGCGATAACGGCACAAACAATAATAAAAAAGGCGACCGCCCAGGTGTAATAGTAATTTAAGTGATTAAAAGACCAGGTTTTTAAATCTCCCAGTTTTTGGCCTGCAGACTCAGGATCTATAACCGCCCAAAGAACCACCAGCGCTATGATGATTTTTGACGCTAGAACAACCGCTTGATTGAAACCTTTGTAGAAGCCGCTATCCGATAATTTGATATCGAGTTTTCTCAGCGGGTGCCCTATCGCCATGTCTCTCTCCTAACCTGTGTCTTTTAGGGTGTTGGATGCAGTAAATTGCAACTTCTATTGTTATTTTCTATTTTTAATTAAGCACAGTTTTACCTGCAGCAATGCAGCTCATAGGCTTAACTTAGAAGTCATCCTACCATCAACGATTGCTATCTCCTAACGTAAAAATCAATGATCATGTGAACCAACTATGATCGAGAGATAGTTATATCAATGTGAGAACAATTAGTTAAACATCTACGCCATTGGGATACGTAATTACGCCCTTCCCGACGAAGGGGTTTGCACGCTAACACAGGCTTTCGGACTTGGCTCGTTACCTAATCATTAGCACCAACCATTTAATTCGAAGTCACAAGCAGCTCACGAGCGCGTTCATACAGTTCATCAAAACGTCGGAATTCGACCTGATTCACGGTGTAGGTCAAGGTTGTTCCGCTAGTAGGGATGTACATCATGTATGAACCCCAAAAACCGCCATGCTCATAGGCCAGCACTGCATCATTAGCAGAAGAGACTTGCAACCCGAAGCCCAAACCGTAATAAGGCGTATCGTCATCAGCCAACACACGGTTTTCCAAAGCACCAATAACAGAAGGGTTCTGAAGTAAACTGCCATCAAATAATCCGTGATAAAACCGCTCTATGTCTGCTGCGGTTGACACGAGTCCACCCCCTGCCCAGTCAATGGAGGTATTCCATCCATCGGCATCTACATCGACGTTGGTACCCCCCGGTAACAACCTGGTTAAATCAAAGTACCGATGAGATAGCCCAGAGCTGCGTGACTGTCTTGGCTCTTCATAGTGATGTAAGTAGGTATCATTCATTTCCAGGGGATCAAATATACGTGCACGATACGCCTCTGCAAGAGACAGCCCTGTTGCACGTTCAATGATGAGCGCAGCTATGACAGGACCGGTATCACCATAGTGATAACCCATACCAGGGGAAAAGAAAGACTGGAGAGGTAATCCGCTTGCAAGGTAATACTCCAGCAACCGAAAACCCGACCATTGATCTGGGTAGATCGCAGGGTCTGGATTGATCTGTCCCGCATACTTTAAGATGGTTGTACCTGCCAACGACTCTTGTCCATTAGGGGCATCAAACGTAACATCTGGCATTCCATGTGAGTGCTGCATTAATTGTCTAATGGTGATAGACCCGCCCTGGGACTCGCCACCAAAGCGCTGTAAATCGTCGATGGTCATATTGGCTACAGGCGTTCCATCCGCATCTGTTCTCAAGAATGCGTAACCTGGGAAGAGCTCGCCAATCGTGGCATCGCCTAACACTTCAAACAAGGTAGAGTCTAAAGTGAAATAGCCTTCTTCAATAAGCTGCAACAACAGTGTCGCTGTGAATGGTTTGGACATACTGGCGATATGAAATTGATGATCTGCACTCATTGGGATTCCAGGTTGTGCCTCTCCTTTTGCTACCGAATACGACCCAGACAGCGCTCCGTTACTTACATAGACCATGGTATTGATAACGTTAGTTTCATCGATGAACGAATCCAACAATTGATCAAAGCTATCTCGCCCAGCTTGTGCAGCATCGCTAAGCTCAATCGTGTTTTCATCAGTACTGTCGTTAGAACAAGCCGAAAGGGTAAATAGAAAAAGGGTGGTTACCAAACAATAGAATGAAAAGGAAGTACCGCTTCTCATGTTGACTGTCTCCTGATGTCGCTTTGAACTCAGGGACAATTTAGCTGGTTTTCAGACGTTGACTCGTAACTGAATGTATCTTGGTATCACATACCAAGCATTCTAATGTAACTAAACATGATTGCCTCCATCATTCTCCCTGGAATTAGGCGTGGGTACTATCACCAAGTGTCAATCTTACTGGCATGATCATATTCTGGCCGCAGATACATTTATCGAGAAACTTAAAGTAACTGCCGCTAGCTAAGAAATACAGAATTATTTTGAATCTGGGTTCATACGAGATTTAAGCGCTTTTGATACTGTTGCAAAAAGGGCTGATTCAATAGCAGCATGGAATATCTTTACCCTTTTTCGGCGACACGTCAGTTATACAGAAACTATTATCCGCGCCAATACACGCGGTTACGAAATTGAGTTTTCACCCTATCAATCCACTCAGGCTTATCTGCCTGCGTGATCAACCCCTTCGCCACACCTTGATCGATAAAAGGCTCAAAGCTGTTAGTAAGTGTTTGTATCAAATTTTCTGGCTCTATCCCCAATACCTCGCAGGTGCCAGCCAGGTTTAAGCCGTCTCTTTCCATGTAGACATGCATCTGTTCGTGGCTGATGCCAAGAAAAGCCTCAAGCACCGATTGGATAGGCGAGTGGCCTTTATGTAGATCTAGTTCACCGATGCCACTTGCCGTTGCTACCAAATCTTCAAGATCGGCGATACGATCAACCGATCCCTTAAACGGAACACCGTAACCTTTTCCTCTGGCAGTGATATTGACAAGAACCTCACCCGGCTTTTTGCTTGAAATCGCGAATCTCCAGTGAATATCTTGCTAAATGATGTTCCGTGGCACAATCGCAGATGGGCTCTACAAGCCTTTTGCCGAAAGCGCGCGATCGAGCCTTGGATACACTACGCGCGCGTTGCCTTCAAACACCTTCGCTTTATCAGCTGCCGGGATATCAAGATTGTCGATATATCGTTTAGTATCATCAAAATTATGTCCGGTTTCCGGATCAACGCCTTTAACGGCTCCGAACATTTCGGAAGCGAAAAGAATATTCTCTACATCAATGACGCGGAACAGTAAGTCGATTCCTGGCTGGTGATACACACAGGTATCAAAGTACACATTCTTCATTATGTGTTCGGTTAGCGGTGGTTTTTTCAGCATATCTGCCAGACCACGGTAGCGTCCCCAGTGATACGGCACTGCCCCGCCTCCGTGAGGGATAATCAGTTTTAGATCAGGGAAGTCGGCAAATAAATCGCCTTGCAGAAATTGCATGAACGCGGTGGTGTCGGCATTGATGTAGTGTGCACCGGTAGCGTGGAAATTCGGATTGCACGAACCCGACACGTGGATCATTGCTGGGACTTCAAGTTCGACCATTTTTTCAAAGAATGGGTACCAGGATTTATCGGTCAGTGGTGGACCAGTCCATTTTCCGCCAGATGGATCTGGGTTTAGGTTGCAGCCCACAAACCCAAGCTCATTGACACAACGCTCTAATTCACTAATAGAATTCTCTACCGGCACGCCCACCGATTGTGGGAGCTGGCAAACCCCAATAAAGTTATCCGGGAACAGTTGTGTGACGCGGTGGATCAGATCGTTGTTGATAGCTGTCCACTGTTTGGATACTGCTTCGTCACCTATATGATGCGCCATGCCCGACGCCCGCGGTGAGAATATGGTCATATCGGCACCGCGTTCTTTAAGTGCACGTAGCTGATTATTCTCTATGCTCTCGCGGATTTGATCATCACTGATATTGCCAAGAATCGGTTTCGATGCAGATGAGTTTTCATAGTGCTCAAGTTGGGCTTTACGAAATGCCATCAATGGCTCAGGTTCCGTTGTATAGTGGCCGTGACAATCGATAATCATGAGTCTATTCTCGTATTCAGCCTTTAGGCAATCAGGATGTCGGGTTTGCGTCAATTCTACCAATAATTACAAGCTGTAAGATTCCAATGTTGATGGATGAAACAATTCAGCCAGAGTAACTCTCCTTGGGCAGAGACCTTGGGTATGGTGTGCGTCCAGAAAAGTCTCTAGAACGTGTTCGTTACCCTGAAGTCCATATGACCACAAATTGGCGTCAAGTTTGTTAGCTTCTCGCAGCGTATCTTCAACAAAGGGCATTGTCACCTTAGTTGCAGAGGTGTCGGCCAGTAATTCGGTTGCAATGTCTTTGGCCTGAATGAACGCTTTAAAAAGTGCTCCTGGTATCCATGGCTGATCCGCGACCAAAGATCGTCTAACACCGACAACATGCATAATTGGAAAAATCCGGGTTCTCTCGAACCATGCCATGGCGTCTCGCATACTGTCTGCAAACAACCGCGTGACCTGGGGGTGCCCTTCATGATAACAACGCGGCCATCGCGGTCCAATGAAACCATCGATCTCCCCAGAAGAGAGCATACCGTTCAGGGTTGCTCCCTCTGGCGCGGATTCAATTTGTATTTCGGCGGGTAACTCGAGTTTCATTTTTTCTGGGCGCCCAGGTTTGTCCATCCCGCCACGCACCCACAGAATGTCTGATGCGCTTATCCCATAGTCTTGCAAAATCGCCCTGGCCCAAACATTGGCAGTGAGCTGATACTCGGCAATACCTATACGCTTACCTTTTAAATCTTCAGGCTTATTGATACCGCAATCGTTGCGTATATAGATGGAGGTGTGACGAAAGGCGCGGCTAAGAAAAACTGGAATCGCAATATAATCGGGTTCACCCTTCGCAAGCGATACACAATAAGAACTAAACGACAGTTCACTTATGTCGTACGCTTGATGTCGAAACGCTCTGAAGAACATCTCTTCTGGCGGCTGCAACATGCATACAGGATCAATCCCATCAATTTTTACACGGCCATCGAAAATGGCACGAGTCCGGTCATAGTCTCCCATGGCCAATGAAAGTCGCAAATCAGTCATAATTGTGTGGCCTGGGCCTTGGTTTGCTGGTGCTGCAAAGCGATCATTGCACCGGATTTATCACTGTGTAGTATCGCGTGACAAATCTCTAGTGACGCCAAACCCCATTGACCGTTTTGAGGAGGCGGTTGGTTACGGCGTACGGTATCCACCAGCGCGTTACAAAAAGATTCTCTGACGAAATTATAATTACATGGAACCACGCGTCGCTTTTCATTTTCGTAGAGCTCTAAACTATTTGGCGTAAGTCGTATGTCACCGTTCTCACAGAATACAATCACTGGGCCAAAGTGTTCATTCGTTATTGGTTGAGGCAATGTATCCAATCCTTCATACCGCCGCTGCATCTTGTCGACAATCTCATCCTCACTGTTGTTTAGTGAGGCACGTGCAGATCCATAGTTTGCCCTATTTTTTTCAACGCCGAGTTCGCCAATGTTGT
>JAHQVR010000193.1 GCA_019634245.1 Gammaproteobacteria bacterium | reverse complement strand
ATCAACACACCCACACTGATACCGATACTAACGCCCATGAGTCCACCCATCAGTAAACGGCTCAGCGAAGGTAGCAAATGTTTGAACAGTAAACCGCTGGAGTAAAGCTCGCCAAAGGTGCTGAGTACATCTGAAGGTTTGGGTAGTACCAGGGCGGAAATCCATCCCGATCGCGTACCCCATTCCGCGAACGCTATTAGTAAAATAAACACTAAGAAGCCCATCCATCGCCGTGGCTTTGGAGAAAACCCACCACCGCGAAATTCAACTTCTTGGCTAAGCGGAGTTTCAGGCATCGACTAGCTCTTCATCTGCTTCGCGCGCTTCGTCACGCATCAATTCCCACAAACTTTTCTGGTAGGCATCCAGGTCTGGATCACCGAATTCTCGGCTACCCAGAGGCTTATCGATATCCAGTACCTTGATGATTTGCCCGGGTCGGCGTGACAACACCACGACCCGGTGACCCAACCGCACTGCTTCAGCAAGATTGTGAGTGACGTAGATACCCGTGAAGGGTTGGCGCGTCCACAAGTCAATCAAGTCATCCATCAGCAGTTCACGTGTTTGACTGTCTAACGCTGATAGGGGTTCATCCATGAGCAGTACAGCTGGGTTAACCGCTAATGCCCTGGCAATCGCCACGCGTTGCTTCATGCCCCCGGAGAGTTGTTTCGGGAGCGCCTGGGCAAAGTCGGTCAGTCGGGTGCGATTCAGTACGTCATCGACGATGGCCTGAACGTTAGCCGTGCTCAGACCATGATCTTCAAGAACCAGCGAAACGTTGCCAGCCACGGTTCGCCAGGGTAGTAAGGCAAAGTCCTGGAATATATACGTCAATGGGTTAAGGCAGTGCTCCGGTAATTCCCCTACCTGAACCACCCGACCATGGGCAGGGCGCTCCAGGCCACCAATGATGCGTAGCAGAGTCGATTTGCCACAACCTGATGGACCGATAATACAAACGATCTGTCCATCAGGTATGTCTAAGGTGACATCGAGAAGAACGTCGGTATCACCGTAGCGATGACCGAGTTGCTCTAACTGGATTTGCACCGGCGAACGAATTCCAGATTAAGGTTTGTTCGCTACTTTCCCAGAATCTCGACGTAAGACTGATCAACCAGAGTATCGAGTGTGATTGACGCATCAACTAATCCCTCTGATTGAAACCACTTGAGCTGATCTTCTATCGATGCGATGTTCAGTGCTGCGCCACTATTAATGCGCATGGTGCCATTGATGATCGATGGGGCTGCTTTCTCCCGCGGTCGGTCTGTATACACATACTTATGGATCAGATCGACCATGTCGTTCATGCCTTGGTCGCCGCCGGTTTTGTCAATCATGGCGGCGGCGTAGTCATCGGCACCTTTGGAGAAGGCGGATAAAAATCGTGTGGTTTGGTCGCGATTGTCGGATGCATTCTTCGCGGAGGTAAATACGGTAGTCACTTGATAATCGGGTAGATAGTTGGCGACATCGCCAATGATATGTACGGCGCCAGAGCCGGCTAACGGTTTGGCGATGTGTGGCACGATCGACCAGGCATCGATCTGACCTGATTTCAGCGCACCGATAATCGCACCGACCTTTTGTAACGGCTTATAAGACAGGTTTATGCCTTCTGCTTGAGCGATCTTGGAACCCATGTAGTGGAACGATGAACCGGATTGGGTAATGGCCCAGGTAGCGCCGTCTAGATCTTTGGGTGATGCTTTGCCTGCCTGAAACGCTGCATCGGAGACGAGAATTTTCTGACCATCGATGCCTGACTCTTCGCTCAAGGCGCCACCGATCACTTTGATAGCCCCTTTTTGAGCCAGACTGATCAATCCACCTGACACGGCCGTTACAGCGTAGTCGATGTCGCCGCTGGCGATGGCTACCGCCATAGGTTGTGCGGCTTGGAAAAACTCAAACTCAACATCTAAACCGGCATCAGCAAAGTACCCTCGTTCAAGCGCGATAAAGCTTGCTGAGTGTGAGGTGAACCGTAACGCACCCACTTTGATTTTTTTGTTCTGTGCGAGTAGCGGGGTTCCAAAACTGCTTGCAGCGACTGATGCACCAATGAGTGCAAGCGCTTTACGACGACTGGTATTAACCATATCTTCCTCCAATGTGTGTGACGATCAGGGTGTTTAGCTGGAAAATATTCAGGCCACTTCTTCTATGCATTCGGGGCCTTCATTGCGAGATGAATTTACAAAGCTGGATACTTCTCTGTAGTGAAGGGCATCGTTGCTCGCCTGCAGCAGCAGGGCATCGATACTCTCTGCAGAGTTGGGTTGAATCCAGGTGAGTGCGTCATCGGCACTAATCAGAATGGGCATTCTGTTGTGCACCTGGCTGAGTGATTGGTTGGCTTCGATGGTCAGAACACAGACATCGCTTTTGGCCTTTTTGCCGAGTTCATCCACCATGGCTTTGGTAGGCTTTTGATAGATTCCGGCGATGAACATGGCAGCGGACGTTGACGGAGTTATGTAGTAGGGTGTTTTGGTTTTGTTCTCCCGATGCCATTCGTAGTAGCCGTTGACCGGGACCAGCACCCGTTGTGATTTAATTAGGTTGCGAAAGGACGGTTTTTCTCTGACGGTTTCACTGCGTGCGTTAATCAGTGGCCGGCTAAAAGTGCCAGGCTTAGCCCAGGCTGGAACAATTCCCCACCGCATAGAGCTCAACGTTGGCGCCTCATTGTGCCAGCCGACGACGTCCAGGCTTTGAGTGGGTGCAATGTTATAACGTGGATCTCGCTGAGGCCAAGTCTCCATTCCAAGCATCTCCAGCAGCAACCGAACGCCTTCGTTGTCTGAAACATTGATTCGGCCACACATGGGTCACTCCTTACGTTAGTCTGTAGAGAGACTTCGTTCAACGCTGCACTGGTGACTATCCTAAATCGAAACTGGCAGCGTAGCCAGCTAAAATTGCTTATGAATCCGCACAAACGCGAAGAAATATTTGCACGACTGAAGGCGCAGAATCCCAATCCGCAAACCGAACTGGTGTATTCGAGCCACTATGAATTGCTCATTTCGGTGTTGTTGTCTGCTCAAGCTACGGATGTCAGTGTCAATCAAGCCACCGAAAAATTGTATGCGGTGGCGAATACGCCTGCCGCTATGGTCAAGCTTGGCGAGGCGGGGGTGCGCAAATACATAAAAACCATTGGCCTATTTAATACGAAAGCGAAAAATGTCATCAAGGCCAGTCAGCAATTGATCGATTTACACGAAGGTTGTGTGCCGGAATCTCGAGAAGCGTTGGAAGCGCTGCCGGGGGTGGGAAGAAAAACGGCAAATGTTGTGTTGAACACCGCATTTCGTCAGCCGGCCATGGCAGTTGATACACACATCTTTCGGGTCTCGAATAGAACCGGTATAGCAAAAGGAAAGGATGTTGTTGAGGTGGAAAAAAAGCTGCTGCGCCATGTTCCGAAGGACTATTTGCTGGATGCACATCACTGGTTAATATTGCATGGACGCTATGTGTGTGTGGCCCGAAAACCCAGATGTGCCAAGTGCGTCATACGAGATCTGTGTGACTTTAAAGACAAAACTGACTGAGGTTGACGATATGACGGTTTTCCGGCAAGGTTGGAGAATACGGCTGAGTAACTAACTAACCTCGATGAGTAGCTGAATCCAATGTCTGGCACGCGGAAGAACCAGGCCAGTAAACCCGAACGTCGATCACAGGCTTTCAATTCTGCGAGCGGTGCTGACAAAGCGGGTGATATTCATGCCGAGGTAGAGATTCTGCTATCGTCCGCTGCGGTGCTTATCGTTGACGATGAGCCGGGCATGCGAAATTTTTTAAAGCGCACGTTGGAGAATCGCTGTGCTTTGTTAGAGGTGGCCGGTAGTGCAGAGGATGCCGAAGCACTACGATTGCGTTATCACTTCGACCTATTAATCGTTGACATCCGGCTTCCTGGTTTGTCTGGCTTAGATTGGGTGCATCAGCTGCGTGAGCGTGGTGTCGAAACTCATGTTATCTACATGACTGCGTATGCCGATTTAGACATGGCAGTCGCCGCCTTGCGTAACAGCGCGGATGATTTCATTATGAAGCCCTTTCGCATGGAGCAGATTTTTGTCTCCATTCAGAGAAGCCTACAAAAGCGACAAGTATTACGGGAAAATTCATTACTGCGTTTGCAGATCAATCAATTACACGAATCCACCGGATTGATCGGCGAGAGCGAACGGTTCAAAGAAGTGCTTGAACTCGGTCATCGAGCTGCGCTGAGTCAATCGCCGATCTTAATCTGTGGTGAAACCGGTACCGGAAAAGAAATGCTCGCTCGGGCGATTCACACGATGAGTCAACGGGATGGGCCGTTTGTGTCTATCAATTGTGGAACAGTGGCCCCCGAAGCCTTCGAAAGCGAACTCATTGGCCATTTGCAGGGCGCCTTTCCTGGAGCTAACCAAAGCCGGGATGGATTGTTTCTGCACGCCGATAGAGGCACCCTGTTTCTTGATGAAATCGGTGAACTGCCGTTGGTGATGCAGGCGAAGTTGTTACGCATTTTAGAAGAGAAAGTGATTCGGCCGTTGGGCGGCGAGCGAGAAATTCCAGTGGATGTCCGGGTGCTGGCGGCCACGAACCGCGACCTGGGCGAACTTTCTGAAAGCGGACAATTTCGCCAGGATCTGTACTTTCGTTTAAATGTATTGCAGCTCAACGTACCGCCCTTGCGAGAACGGCTCGACGACATTCCGTTGTTGGTCAAACATTTTTTCGAAACGCTAGCTGCTGAAATGCGCCTCGCGCCGGTGGAGCTCATGCACACCGATTGGGAACGGTTGAACAATTACTACTGGCCCGGGAATGTCCGCGAATTGAAAAATGTCGTCGAACGAACACTATTGTTGGGTCGTTTGCCAGCCGACAGCACTCGCGGTGAGAGCTCAAAAGTGGGTGAGTCCGACATGGGGTACCCATTGCACTGGACGATGGAGGCGGTTGAGCGAGCTCAAATTGAAGCGGTGCTGGCTTCTGTGAATAACAACAAGTCCGCAGCGGCTCGGCAATTGGGGGTCTCTAGGAAAACTCTGGAACGAAAACAGAATATCTGGGCCAAGCAAGATACCTTAAAGAGCGAAGGCTGAACAAGCGATGCTCGCACTCCTGCAGCGACTCTTCTTCGGCGGAAGTTTGCGGTACAAGTTGCTGTCTTTGGTATTGATACCCCTACTGCTTCTCACCGGCACACTGATCTACCTAACCTCTACCTGGACCAGCAACTACACCTATCAACAACTCTTTACTAAGGTAAATACCGATTTGCGGGTGGC
Organism: Gammaproteobacteria bacterium; assembly: GCA_019634245.1. Next base: position 34,775 of record JAHQVR010000193.1, on the reverse strand, counting down.
TCATGATGGCTTCGTCCGCATAGAAACCGACCGTCAGCGGGAAATTGAGTTTTTGGCTGACAGTGCCATTTTTCGAGCCCAACTTGACTCAAATAGTGTCGAGCCGATGATGGACTTGTTGGTCTCGCATCGGCTGGAATATGGGTTGGACTTTCTTAATTTGTACCGAGCGGATGGCCAACGTCGGCTGACACGAGACGGTTGGCTACTACAGCCACTCAAAGTATCGCCCATTAGTGACGCGGTTTTACATCCGAGCAAAAGCGACCAGTACTTTGCTACAGGTATTGAAATCTATGAACGTGATGAGTGGCAACAAGAACCACAGATAGAGGCCGATAAGGTTGTCTTGCCACTGGTTGAGACTCCTCGCGCATCACCGACGACACGCACCCATGAAGATCGAGCGATGGTGATACGTGTGCTTCGGGCGGTTCTGGACGATTCGGATCAGTTGATCGCCGTGCTCGAAGGTGGCGTATTGCTGAACAAAAACTTTGGGTTTGTCGATGAGATTCGTGATTTGGTTTATGGTCCTGGTTCTTTGGCTATCGGCAGTCGCGGTACGGTTACGGTATTTCTGGATGATGTTCGGATTACCACCAATGTCCCCGGAAGTCGGGAGGACCGAGCATTGGGAACCCGTGTGTCGACCGAGGTGCGCAACACGGTTCTGCAAAAAGGTGAGCAATGGATCGATCGCGCGTTCGTTGTGAACGATTGGTATATCTCCGCTTATGAACCCATCATTGATGTTAATGGCAACAAAGTCGGCATGCTCTACGCTGGCTATCTTGAAGCGCCCTTTCGTTCAGATATGGAACGAGCTGTCACTTGGCTGGCCGGGATCGCCTTGGCTGGCGCTTGTATTGCCTCAATGGTGGCCGCGATTGGGGCTAAGACCATATTTGCCCCGATTGAGGCCATCGCGGTTGCCGTACGCGCCACCGCCCAAGGAAAGAGCCGCCGGATTGGTGCTCTGAATACACACGATGAAGTAGGCGAACTCGGTGAACAGTTCGACTCGATGCTCGAGGCCTTGGACGAACAACGTGCCCGTATCGATCAGCACACGCACGAACTCGAGGAGCAAGTGGAGCTGCGCACGGCTGAACTGCAATCAAAAAATGACTCGTTGCAGGAATCGATTCATCTGCTGAGAACCACACGCGAGCAGTTGGCTAATGCGGAAAAATTGGCGGCGCTGGGGCATCTGACGGCTGGCGTGGCGCATGAAATCAATAACCCCACAGCGGTCATATTGGGCAATATGGAAGTGCTGGTGGCGGATCTTGGTGATGCGCGAGAGAAGGTGGACACTGAAATCGATCTGATCTTCGAGCAGGTCTATCGGATCCGATCCATTACCGACAAATTGCTGCAATATTCTCGGCCCAACAGCTTCACCCCGATGGAGGGCGATTATGACGATGAGATTCATTCGCTGCTCCGCGCCTCGGCGGCCGAGTTGAGTGATACGTCGAGCCTGGCAAAGAGTGCGGCCATGGAGGTGGAAATAAATGCCCTCGTGTCTGATTCGATCGTGCTGGTTCAGCATGAGCTTGAGCAAAAACAGATTGTGCTGGACGAAAAATTAATGTCCGTTGATCGAGTTCGGATCGATGCACAAGAGTTTCAGCAGGTGATGGTCAATCTGCTGATGAATGCGATTGAGGCTGTTGAGCAGGCTGGCCACATAGAGGTTTCAACATCGATGGCCGCTGATGGCTCGGTCAATGTCACGGTGAGTGATGATGGTGTGGGGATCGAACCCAAACATTTGCCTCAGTTATTTGATCCATTTTTTACAAGTGGAAAAGAGAGCGGCACTGGCCTTGGGCTGTCGTTGAGCTACAGCATTGTTCGTCGCTATGGTGGTCGGCTTGAAGTGAGCTCAACACCAATGGCTGGTGCGCAATTCGAGGTATTTTTACCTACGGTAGCTCCGGTAGGTTCCCATGCTTCCAATGCCACGGTGACGGTCGCTGATGAGGCTCTTGAAGCTTCAGCATCCTAGCTAATAAATTGCCAATAAGTTACATTTTATTTTCGCATAAGGTTGCTATGCTTTAAGCATTCCTTAGATTTGGATCTCTTTCGTGGCGCGTGCGTATCCGCAAACCGATCTCGTCAAGCTCGTCCGAGCTTACGGATTGCTGGCTGGCACCTGCGACGCTGAGCGAGTCATTGCCGGTAGCTTGTCCCGTGAATGGATAGCTCGAGAAGCGGAACATGCGGTGCCGCTCAGCCAAATACCCACTGCCTTCTTTCGAACCCAGCGCGGCCGAGATGTCATCGCTGATGAAATATTTCCTGATCAGGACCTAGATCCAGAATCGATTCAGGTTGAGCAGATCGACCTGCAGGCCTTAGGCGCCGATACCACCATCAACAGCAATCGGCTGCCCAAACTGGAATCGGTGATTCACGGATCAGTATTGGCTGCCAACATGTTGTTGGGAGTGAGATTGTATGGCTGTCATGGACAAGGGATGGCCAGCATGACGCACGATCATATCGTTGCAACGATGCTGCAAGACACCATGGGCAAACGTTATTTGTACAGTGCGTTTTCGTCCCATGACCACGAATTGGTTGATGACACTTATATATTCAGTTGGTTTGGCGAGGCCGTGGCGAGCCACGTTCGAGTGATCAGCGATTATTTGCACGAATTTGAATGCGCGGTCGTTGCCGGCCAGACACCCCAGGATGCACCCACTGGGCAAGTGGCCTGTGCTGTAGCGGCTATCTATGCCAGTCGGCTCCGGCTAACCGCACGCGCAGCAGGGGACCAGGTACTGAGCTTTTTAGATACCGAGAGCCACGCCGAGCTCCGCCGCAAAGGTATTGAGGTATCGGGTGAGTTTGCAGAGCGTCCATTTTTAGAAAAAGCCTATCAACTAGCGGAAGCAGCTTTTGCGATGAGCGGTGTCGATCACTATGCTCTGCGAGAGCCACTGCGGGATACGTTAATGATCGCCGTGAAGGATGCGCTGGACGATCCGTGCAAACGAGAGCGGCTGTCGGGTCGCCGCGGTAAGGCCGTGCATGAAGTTCACATCAATCTACCGGTCATGGAATACTTTGTAGCCGCCGAAGCACCCAATTCCATTGAAACAGTGCACATCGCCAGCCTTGAGCTGATTCGGTCACTGGATAAAGGGCGTCGAAAGTCACTGAGTACGATGTCTGCCCATGCGTTTCGCATCTGCTCCATCGCCGAGCGTGTGCTTGGCCGTGCACTAGAACCCGTCATAATTTCTATTGCACTGTTACACGACGTTGTCGAGGATGGTTCGCTTCGAGTGACTGGGTTTGGGCACTCACTCAGGCGAATGCAATTTCGGTTTGGTGGCCCCATCGCTGCGATGGTATCGGAATTAACCGATTCGGCCGCGGTATCCGACGGTGCGAATAAGGCCAAAATTACGCTGCAACACCCGCATTTGCTGTTGCCACAAGCCCAATACAATGTGGGTCGGTTTACACAAATGAACTTGAAACCGACCGAAGCTGCAGTGCCTTACACGCTGTCTGGAATCGTCATAAAGCTACTCGACACGGTGGTGTCGCTCGAGGAGGGCATTCGCGACCCCGAACTCATGTGGGGCTATTGGAAGCACAGCGCTGCACGGATTTATTGGGCTGAACGAGATCGCGGAGAAATTGTCAGGCCGCTACTGGAACGCTTGCTCATTGAGTTAAAGGAGAGTCAAATCGATCCGCGTTACCGAGCGCGACCACACCATATCAACGTTGTGCGCCTGCGGGCGGGTTTGAGCTTGTTGGAATTGGTGATGATGTATCTGGATATGTACACGGCACAGAATCTAGCGTTGCTGGCTTACGAATATGGTCTGGATGTCGCTGAGCGGGATACCTTGATTGCACTGTTCAACGACAAGAACGTCAGCGAAGAAGAGTTTCGCACTCGCGCTCTGCAGAGTCTTCTTCTAGATGAGAAGCTGGATGACTCTATTCGCACCGGTCTTCTACCCGGGCGTGGTTACTCCACCTTGTTTCCCAAGAACGCCAGTAGTGGGTGTGAGCGCGATGACGCTACCTTTATGAGTTATCGGCAAAGCGCACTGCGTCGTCAGGAAATACGGCGTGAGCTAGAAATCGATACTGCTGACAAACTCGATGCGTTGGAGATACGGCGTGAACAACTACTGCGAGAGTTTGATCAAAAATGGTATCGGCAACGATTGATTGATTCGCTCAATGAAGAGCGTGCGTCAAAAGCTAGCTAGGCATAGACCGATTCTTTATTCAGAAATTTAACCAACAAGTAGTAAAACACGGGCCGACATTTTTGCCGATTGCTTTCCCCGAGTGTCTGTATCGCGTGGGCAATGGCGGCATCATTTTCGCTGACACTGTCTACACGCAACTTGCGATGTAAAAACCGCGTCTTAATATTCTCGATTTCTTTCGGATCGGCTGCAGCAACAAGGAATGAGTCTCGGTTATAAAGCGATGGGCCCAATCCTTTGCAAATGGCCTTGAGCAATTGCTCATCACACTCGATATTGCAGCTTTCCATTTGGGTCTTGCATTCGGTGATTGCCTCATCGAATTTAGACATATTTCCTCCTGTAGTGGCTAAAGAAACGGAAGCTACAACCTACAGTTTAGACTCCGAGGAGAGATGGGTGCAACGGGTAGCAAAACGTCTAGGAAAGTGAAGATGCAATTGTGTATCAATTACCGCATTGATAGTTATTGCTTATGGAATGTCTAACGAAAGTACATCCTGGCTTTCGTTTATGCGATAACCTTTTAATGAATCTGCAATTGCCTTTGCTTCGCCGCCGCGTAGCCGATTTAAAAACTCTTGAAGCAATGTGCGGAAGTAGGTGCGTTTACTGGTAACCAAATCAATTGATATATCGGCCAACGGAATAAAGTCTAGTTTGTATTCGGCTGCTGAACACTCCACGCCAGAGGTAATATCTGAATAGCCTGTGCTTACCGCCGCCACGGCACTGCGTTCACTGTTGTATACCGTGTTTGCCTGTAGCTGTTGGTAATCGAGACCGTATTGATGACAAACGTCAACCAGTAAACGAAATGCTCCGGAATCGTCTTGCCTAAGCGCCCAATTTAAACGAGGGTTCTTCAATAGAGCTTCTGCGGTGGTATCGTTATCGACAATGCCGTGCCGAACAATTAATCCCTGCCGACGTTTTAGCACACGAACTACAACCCAATCCGGGTGTTGATGGTAGTTGCGTAGCAGTCCCAAATGGCGACGAGAATTAGCTTCGCTCGCCCCCCAGTTGATAAAACACGCATCAATACGCTTCAGATCTAGCATTTGCAATCCGTGTCTGTTGCCGCAAGGGCTATAGCTCAAAAGGGCAGATTTTTGTAATTCAATCGCAGCAATATTGCAGATTCTATGCACCAGTTGATCATCGGAGCCTGCCAGTAGCAGCCTGTCGTTCATGACCCCGCCATGGCTGTTTTCAACGATCCAATCTTCGATCAACGCGCGTGGAAAAATCCATTTTCCAGTGATTTTAGTGCCCGGAATTTCACCGTCACCGGCCAATTGATAAATTTTCTTTTGGTTCACATGAAGCATCTCGCTCAGTTCGCGAACCGTTAGAAAGGGTGAATCGGTTTCTTTGGTGCGGGTGTCCATAGACACTCTCATTAACTCTGGGTTAAATCGCGCATGCCTTTTGTGGGTGGCGGAACCGCTCTGACGGGTGGCCGTGCGTCAAACGCAACATTGTCCCGGCCGCTGTACACAAGAAAATGTTTGCCTTTAGCGCGTGCAATCATCGTCATGCCAATTTCCTGGGCCAACTCCAAACCCATTTGGGTCACACCAGAGCGAGAAAGCAACACAGGAATTCCCATGAACGCCGTTTTCATCACGATCTCTGAGGTTAGTCGGCCAGTGGTATAGAAAATTTTATCGCTTCCATCGATGTCGTCTAACCACATACGACCCGCAATCGCATCAGCAGCATTGTGTCGGCCGACATCTTCTATGTGCATTAAGGATTCTGTTGCAGAACAAAGGCCGCAACCGTGAACCGCACCCGAGACACGATAAACTTCATTCAATTGACTGACATTACGAATCAATTCGTAAATTTCGGACTGCTTTAATGATGGGGTATTCAGTGTGACTTCATAGAGCTTATCAACAGTGCAACTGAATATGGTGCCCTGACCGCAACCGCTGGTGACGATTCGGCGTTTCATTTTTTCTTGCCAATCGGAAATGCCATCACCGGCATGCGTGCGCACATCAACCAATTCTCGATCCCAGTCAACGGTGACCGACTCGATATCGCTAAGGTCTTCAATGAGTTTTTGGTTGCGGATGTAACCCAGCGTCAGTGATTCTGGTTGTGTGCCCAAGGTCATCAGAGTCACCACTTCCATGTCATCGACTCGAATGGTCAGAGGAAGCTCACCCGGTATATGGACGTTCTTGACTTCACCGAACTCGTTCACCGCTTCAACGGCGTGAGCGGGATCAAGCCCTTCATCTGTCATCGTCGGGCGGTAGTGGTTTGTAGCGTTCATGCGGCTACTTTAAAAGTAAGTGGGTAAAAAAGACATACTAAACACCAACAACCCTGGGCCTGCAGCACCGCAAGTGGGACAGATTGACTCAATGGCGGTGGATTAGGCCACTGTGGCGTGTGCTCGTTATTGATCAGAGAATCTAAGCACACCCACATTAGCGTTGGCGGAATGGCCATCTGAAGGGTGATTCACGCCATCGGTCACAATGACTTCTGCGAAATCAAATGGACTCACACCTTCCAGACAAGCGGCATTGATGCCGAATTCATTTGGATTGGAGCGTCGTTGGTGGTGCGTATAGATTCCACAAATTTTGCAGAAATAGTGCTTGGCCGTGTTGGTATTGAATTGGTATTGAGCGAGTTGGTTTTTACCCCGCGAAATATCCAAGCCATCCAACGGAGCGCTCAATGCAACCGCTCCTCGCATTCGGCAAAAGGAGCAGGAACATCGTCGCGCTGTGTTGAGCCCGTCGGACAATTGCACGGTAAATTGGACGGCTCCGCAGTGACAGGCACCTGCGTATCGGTCAGTGGTAGGCATCAATCTTTATTCCGCAAGGAGTGTTGTGCTCAGGGTATCGGGAAGACCTTGAAAAATCTAGCGGTGAGTTTTTAGGCTGTCGCTGGGGGCCTGTTCTCGATCATGCAGGCCATAGTCTCTTATTACGCGACAAACGCGTAGGCGGTAATTTTTAAATATTCCGGAACGACCTGCCGTCTGTGCATCACGATGGGCGTTTAGGTTACGCCATTGCTCAACAGCAGACTCATTTTCGAAGAACGACAAGGACAAAAGCTTATCGGGGTTGGTGAGGCTTTGAAACCGTTCCACGGAGATAAAACCCTCGATCTTTTCGAGATCGGTTTTTAAGTCTGCCGCTATGGACAAATACTCCTGCTTCCGATCTGGCTCTGGGTACACTTCGAAAATGACTGCGATCATGGTTTAGCTCAGTTAAGGGTCAGCAGCGAGTCGCGCGCAATACGCTTCGTATTCTGCCAGACTACCAACGTGGTAGATATCGTAAGCCAGGGTGATTGAACCTTTTGTGTTTAGGCGTTGAAACTTGAGTATGCCCGGTTGCGCTTCTTTCATGGTTCGATTACGATCGAAGTATGGACGGTTCTCCGAACATAGCTCGAATTGGTTCTCTTATCGGCGATAACACGCGCGCGCATATGTTGGGGGCGTTGATGCACGGCAAAGCGTTGACCGCTGCTGAGCTCTCCAACGAAGCCGGAGTGACCGCGCAGACCGCCAGTACGCATCTGGCGAAACTGCAATCGGGTGGGCTGCTAAGTGTTCGAAAGCAAGGCCGCCATAAATATTTTGCGTTGGCGAATGAGGAAGTGGCCGCTTTATTAGAAACGCTCATGGGGCTGTCTGAACGTTCTGCACCACTTAAAACGCATACCGGTCCCCGAGATACAGCACTGAGACATTCGCGTGTGTGCTACAACCATCTCGCCGGAAACATGGGTATTCATCTGTACGACAGTCTCATCAGCACGCGGTGTCTGGTGCACAAAGATGGCGAGCTGAACCTCACCAAGAAAGGTGAGATCGCCATGCAAGAATTCGGTGTTGACCTCGACAATCTCAGACTGGGTAAATCTCCGCTGTGCCGCGAGTGTCTGGATTGGAGTGAGCGTCGCTCTCATTTAGCGGGTAGTTTGGGTCGAGCACTGTTGAGTCGGTTCGAGACCCTGCGCTGGGTCAGGCGCGATTCGCACAGTAGAATTATCAAATTCAGTGCCCGTGGAGAACGAGCATTTAAAGAGGCGTTTCCTTAGCACGCACTGAATGTACAAGTTTACGTCGTTCAACTCCGGTGTGATGCAATCGCCAGCCTTGTTGCTCGTGATTACAGGTTTTTTTCTGGGCCTGACGTTTCCTTTTGGCAAGCTGGCACATACGCAAGGGTTGTCGCCTATAGTGTGGGCTTGGTGGGTGTCTGCGGGCTCTTCCATTGGTCTGGTGATGATCCGCGCGGTAACGGGCCGTTCTATTCGGTTAGAGCCACGCTATGTGCAGTTTTATTTTTTATCCTGCATTGTGGCGTTGGTCATCCCTAATCTTTTGATCTTTAGTGTCATCCCCAAGCTTGGTGCCGGATTCACGGGGTTGCTTATTACTCTTTCTCCCGTATTCACACTGACTATGTCGTCTATTTTGAGTGTACGAGTGCCTAACCGACTGGGCCTTGCGGCGTTAGCGATTGGATTTGTGGGCGCCGTGATTGTTGCATTAACTCGAGGAGAGGTGACTCAGCCGGCCAGCTTCGGCTGGGTGTTCGCCGGATTGGGGATCCCTTTTTCTCTGGCGATCGGCAATGTTTATCGAACCATGGCTTGGCCAGATGGAGCCGAACCGCTTGAACTAGCGACCGGGAGTAACATTGCCGCCGCCTTGGTGCTGCTAATGGTGGTTTGGTTACACCCAGAGGCCAGTTTGCCTGGCGGGCTATTGAGTGTGAGTGGACTCGCCTTCATTACAGTGGTTGCATCGACCTGTATGTTCCCCTTCTTTTTTCAATTACAGTTCGTCGGCGGACCCACCTATCTAAGCCAGATTGGCTATGTGGGTGCGATGGTCGCATTGTTCGTGGGAACCGTATTTCTTTCTGAGCGTTATTCTTGGATTACCTGGGCGGGGGCCATTGTTATATTTTTAGGTGTTAGCCTCAGTGCACGCTCTATGAAGGATCAGGACAATGGGTGAACCGTCGTATCGAACGTTAGTGATTGGGATGCCATAGAATGCAAATAACAATGATGACCATGGGAACGCCGAATGAGTGACAACAATTATCAACCTCCGACTGTCTGGAATTGGGAACCGGGCAACGGTGGGCGATTCGCCAATATCAACAAACCGACCAGTGGCGCTACGCATGAAAAAGAACTGCCCATTGGCAAACATCCATTGCAGTTGTATTCCTTGGCAACGCCCAATGGTGTGAAAGTGACAATCATGTTGGAAGAATTGCTTGCTAAGGGAATTACCGATGCGGAATACGATGCCTATCTGATCAGCATTGGAGACGGCGAGCAGTTTGGCAGCGGGTTTGTGGACATCAATCCCAATTCCAAGATTCCAGCCATGATGGATCACAGCACCTCACCGCCAACCCGTATTTTTGAATCCGGCGCCATCTTGCTTTATCTCGCTGAGAAACACGCAGCCTTTATACCCACCGAGGTTGCAGAGCGCACCGAGTGTTTGAGTTGGCTGTTTTGGCAAATGGGTAGCGCTCCCTATTTAGGGGGTGGGTTTGGGCACTTCTATAAATATGCACCAGCTCCGATTGAATATTGTATCGATCGCTTTACTATGGAAACCAAGCGTCAATTGGATGTGTTGGATAAGCGTTTGGAGAATCGGGAGTTCATCTGCGATTCAGGCTATAGCATTGCTGACATGGCTATTTGGCCTTGGTATGGGCAGGTGGCACTTAACATTGTCTATGAAGCAGCTGAATTTTTGGATGCGGCAAGTTATAAAAATCTTCAGCGTTGGGCGAAGGCTATCCAGGAACGACCTGCAGTCAAGCGAGGGCAGATGGTGAATCGTAAATCCGGTGAACTATCGTCTCAGCTCAGAGAACGACACGATGCATCTGATTTCGATCTACGCACAGAAGATAAATTACAATCGTAGCGACTTGAGAGTGGTTAACTAGTGGATTCTGAAACTATTGAAGTTTATGACTCACAGGTTGATAAATACGTTGAGTTGACGAAAAGTGAAGCACCGGATAAATCACTGCGTGGCTTTATGGCGCGTATTCCCGCTGGCGGCACCATCCTGGATTTAGGGTGTGGTCCGGGTGGTTCAGCCTCGGCGATGAAAAAAGCCGGTTTTACTGTGGAAGCCATCGATGCTTCTGCTGAAATGGTTCGAATTGCGAAAGAATTGTTTTCACTGGATGTCCGGCACGGTGTGTTTCAGGATATCCGAGAGGTGAATCACTACGATGGAGTTTGGGCCAACTTTAGTTTGCTACATGCCACGGAAGATGAATTTGTGGGCCTGCTGCCTCTATTGCACCGAGCTCTCAAACCTCAAGGAATACTTTTTCTTGGTTTAAAAGCTGGCGAGGGTACCCAACGAGATCGACTGGGCAGGCGCTATACCTATTACACCGAAGTCAAGTTGTCTGGGTTGCTTGCAGCAGCGAATTTTTCGGTGGTACATACGGAAACGGGTGAAGGCGTGGGTTTGGCGGGCGATGTCGCCCCTTTTGTACTAACGACTGCACAAGCTAATGAGGATGGGAATGGATAGCGTCATTGTCGTAGGCTTTTGGCAAACTCTCTGATGTCTTCTACTAGTGATTCGGGTTGCTCCAGTGCAGCGAAGTGTCCGCCTTTGTCCATTTTGGTCCATCGCGTGATGTTGTAGACACGCTCAGCATAACTCCTCGGTGGCCAAGAGAGCATTTCTGCTGGGTAGAGAGCGGCTGCGGTGGGAACCTCGACGCGTCTACCCTCCGGTGACAACACTCGACCGCCTTCCTCACGACGCCCATAGTAAATCCAAGACGCAGTATTAAAGGTGCGAGTTACTAAGTAAACCATGATGTTGGTCAGTAAGGAATCTTTCGAATGCACCGCCTCAATATCATCTCCAGGTATGTCTGACCAGTCGTGAAACTTTTCAATGATCCAGGCAGCCACACCTACTGGGCTGTCGTTCATCGCATAGCTTAAGGTTTGTGGACGCGTTGCTTGTTGAGTGCGATAGCCCTCTTGCATGACCTGATCTTTATCGAACTGTTCTTGCCAGGCGATTTCTTCAGGTGTTTGTGGGCCACCTGGAGGACGCATGGTAAAAATATTGATATGAATCGCTCGGCAGGCAGGCGTGTGCTCGAAACCTAACCACGAGGTGATTGCTCCACCCCAATCGCCGCCTTGTGCGAGATACTGGGAGTAACCCAGTTTATCGACCATTAAACTATTGAGTATTCGTGCCATGGCCCGCGGACCAAAGGGTCGAGGAGGTCGGCCGGAAAATCCAAAGCCGGGCAAAGATGGGACGATGACGTCAAACGCATCGGTCACATCACCGCCAAATTTTTCCGGATGGGCCAGGGGGTGAATGATGTTGAGAAACTCCACAACCGATCCCGGCCAGCCGTGAGTGAGCAACAAAGGTGTTGGGGATGGGCCACTGCCTTTTTCTATTAGATAGTGAAGATCAATCCCGTCGATTTCCCAGTGGTGTTGTGTAAAGGAATTGATGTGTGCTTCGTGTTTGCGCCAATCGTACTCATCGACCCAATAAGCACAGAGTTCCTTTAGGTAGGGCAAATTAGTGCCGTAATCCCAGCCGCCATCGTCGGGCATCTCGTGCCAGGGATAATCGGCCACTCGAGTTAGGATCGCCTCGAGTGTCGGCTGTGGAATTTCTAAGTGGAATGGTCGATGATCAATCATGCAGCCACTGCCTTACCGATGGAAATTTACTGTAAGCGTGTCATAGTAACAGTGCCTACTGTGGAAAGACCTGGAGGTCGTTATGCTGGGAAGCGGTTATGAGTGATAGTGATCGATTGGCGAGAGCCATAAACGAAGGTTGTGTCGATGATGCTCAATCGTTACTGGCCGCTGATCCGGCACTGGCAAAAACCTTGATCCTATGGGGAGAGCATCGGAAGAACAAAACCGAACCGCTGCACTTTGTGAGTGACGCTGTATTTAACCATGGACTCAACGAAAGCCTGTCAGCGGAATTGGCGGAACTGCTGATATCTTTCGGTGCTGATTTAAACGGACAGAACCCACAAGAACCCCCGCTGATTGGCGCGGCGTCTCTAGGTGCGCAAGCCGTCGGACTCACGTTGGTGAACCATGGTGCCAATATTCATGTGGCTGGCCTGTTTGGCGCTACGCCTTTGCATTGGGCTGCTTACACTGGACTTTCCCAGTTAGCTCGGGCATTGGTAGAAAAAGGCGCAGAGTTCGAGCTCAAATGTACGGAATTTGAATCGACACCGTTGTTTTGGGCGGTGCAGGGTTACAGCACCTACGGCCCAAGAAAAAAGGCCGATCAGGTCGGGGTTGTTCAACTGTTGATCGATGCTGGTGCGGATGTGGATGCTCACAATAGTGAAAAGGTCAGTGCCTTAGATCGCTCCAAGGCCAGTCACGACGAAGCGATGGAGCGATTGCTGCTCGCCCATGGGGCTCGTTCTTAAGGTTGAATGGTACAAAATGACGCAATATACACTTTGCAACTGACATTTTGCTCTCTTTAAGAAAGTAAATGGAGCGTTTACGGGTGTTCAAGAGCCTCCATCGTCTTCCCTGTGCTTATTCCCCATGAGATAGTAAGGGTCTTACGAGTAGTGGATTGTTGTGGCATTGGCTAGCGACGAAATTTTATTGGCAAACCGGCTGAAGATACCGGTGGTTGTTCTGCTGGAACGCCGACTTTTGCAGCGTGGTCGCTGGAAATTTCCCTCGTGGCAGCTCTCTGGTGTGCTGGCAGGGGATGCACTGGTACACAACCTCGAGAGTAGCGAGGACGGGCAAAAAGTTCGAGACACCGAACACGGCGAAGAATTTTCGTGGGGCGGATATTCAGTCACTTTATATAAAGATGCGTGCGAGCGCTATTGGCATTCATTGATCAGCGACGAGCCCAAAGTGTATGTGGTGTGCGATGAGGACGAAGCGGACTCAGCAGTTGTTACTCCACTACTGGTGACCATCGATTATGACGAAGCTATCGCTTATGTGGAGACAGATCAACTCGTGTTGTCTTCCGAAATTACGCCAGAGCTCTATCGATACATGGAAGCGTTTGTATTGCAGCATTACCGACCCAAACCGTTCGAAAAGCGCAAACGAAAAAAATGGACCACTGAACCACCTGCTCATCGGCGGGGACTGGCATGAGCAACAATGATCGCCCCAGCAGCGACGAGGTTACGCCTGCTGATTCTCCGGGGTTTTTAAAACGCTGGTCGCGGCAGAAGTCGAGTGCCGTTGCGACTCAACCGAGTGAGTCGACGATATCGAACGATTCATTGACCGCGGAATCCGATAGCGCGGATATCAGTGACGCTTCTGGCGAAGCGATTGATGAGTCGAATCTGCCATCGGGCCCAGAGACCAACCTTGCCTCCGACACTGATCAAGAGTTATTGCTCACCGATGAAGATATGCCACCGATTGAATCACTCAACAAAGACAGTGATATGAGCGGTTTTCTCAATAAAGGAGTCAGCGATACGTTGCGCAAGGCCGCGTTTAGAAAGCTGTTTTCACTGCCGGCTTTTAATATCCGTGATGGACTCAATGATTACGACGACGATTACACTCAGTTTGAACCCTTGGGCGATACCGTCACCAGTGATATGAAATTTCACGCCGCAAGGATCGAGCGAGATCGTTTGGCCGCAGAGGCCGAAGAAGCCGAACAATTGCGACTCGAACGTGAAGAGTTGTTAGAGACGAACGAATCGGAGCCTGAACAGCCTCAGGATGAAATTATCGCTGGTGAGTCAGAAGAATCTGGAGATGCGCTGGAAAGCGAATTTACTGAGGATGAGGCTGTGGAGCAGGGCGAGTGTCCTATTGATGCCGATCATCATGAGCCACTGCAACTAACAGATGATTCTTCAGACCATTGCACAGTTAAACCATCATGAGTGATAGCGGTAATCCTATTCAGTTTCAGACGTCAACCGATGCGGTGATTGAGGCGCAGAAAATAATCGAAGCCACATCGATCATCGAATATCAGTCCCAAGGTCATGCTTTGGTGGTGGGACCGCGTGACTCAGCGTTATCGATTGCTGAGAAACTTCAGCAAAGTGGGGCCACGGTCGTCTCTATCGATGCGCAAGCTGGCGGGGTGGATAAGCAACTGACTCATGATGGTATTGCGGTGTTTACCGTGAATGAGCTGCAGCTCTCGGGACACCTGGGAGCGTATCAGGCTATCGCTAATCCACAGACAGACAGTCTGGATTTGGCCGTGTCAACGTATCGGGAAAGTGGCGCTTTCGATGTGGTTATCGATTTGTCAGACAAGCCCTGCCTTGCGGTGTCTCTTCTGCCGTTTGGGTATTTTCGAGTTACCGATGATGCCTCTCTAGCCGAAGCGTTGGAGCAAGTACCCGAATTGGTCGGTACTTTCGATAAACCGAAATTTTTTGAGTATCGTGAGTCTATTTGTGCTCATTCACGTAGTGAAATCACCGCGTGTACGGCCTGTATGGATAGCTGTGTAGCTGGTGCGATTCAATCGGCCGGGGAAGGGATTGCCGTTGATCCTTATCTGTGCCAAGGCTGTGGCGCCTGTAGCACCGCGTGTCCAACGGGTGCCATAAGCTATGCCTATCCCAAAGTAGTCGATGCGATTACCCGTACTCGTGAATTGATGAGTAACGCACCCATACACACATTGGTTTTGCATACCGAAGATTTACAAGTTGAGGTCGATGCTTACGCGTTTAACGAGCACACTCTGCCTTTGGTGGTTGAAGAGGTATCAGCCTTCGGCATGGACTATTGGAGTGCCATGGTTTGTGCTGGCGTGCAGCGCATTTTAATTGTGCAGGACGCTAGCGCCGAAGACCCCAACCGTCGGGTTTTGGCCAGTCAGGCGAAGCTGTTCCATCGCATGTTGAGCGGTCTGCGAATCGACACGCCAGTGGTTCAACTGGCTGGCAGTGAGGCGGTTTTTGAATTGTCAAATGTCCCGTTGCCCGACTCTCCTCTAGCGGCTCTGAAGCCTGGATTGTTTGCGGCGCAAGACAATAAGCGCCAAACGATACGCATGGCATTCGATGTATTGGCAGAGCAATATCCACCGATTGAAGCTAGTCAGCCACTCACAACGGATTCATTGTTCGGCCGAGTCTCGGTGTCTTCAGACTGCACCCTATGTATGGCGTGTGTATCGGTGTGCCCTGGAAAGGCGTTGCTGGATGGCCAAGACACCCCGGCGCTGCGACTCGTTGAGGCGAACTGTGTGCAGTGCGGGCTGTGCGAAAACGCCTGTCCAGAATCGGCGATTACGCTCGAACCTCGCTATCTCTACAGTGGTATCGATGCCCGCAAAATACACACCCTTAAAGAGGAAGAGCCGTTTCACTGCATTCGTTGCCACAAGCCGTTTGCCACTCACCAGATGATCAACCTGATGATGGGTAAGTTGGAAGGCCATTGGATGTTTGGCGACGACAGCGCGAAACGCCGCTTGAAGATGTGCGAGGACTGTCGAGTCAAAGACATGTTTGAAAACGAAGCACAAGGCATTGAAGTACATAAAAAGACGCCGTCTGATCAAGCGTAAATGGAATGTTGCAGGAATTCTCGTGCGCGAATGAGTCAATTTGGGTCGGTGAAAACCAATAATTGGACAATATGTCCCTGTAGAAAAAAATCAGGCGATATATTGCACGCGGCTAGTCCGCATAGAGTATTTGAAGTTATTTTTGTGTCCAAAAAGTGTTTGTTTCGGTTAGAAAATCTGACCCATATCAGTCAAAGAGGCCCATGAAATGTCCACCGACAGTCCTGTTTTATCTGTGAAGTCGGAAGATGCGTTCCTGAACGACCAAGCGCAATCAATGCGAGCTGGAGTTTACGAGTTGATTGCGCGATTATTAGCGAGAGAACCTGACCAGGAGCTGCTTGACGTGCTCGCTGGGATTGGTGAGGTGGATGCCAGTGAAGGCAAAGTCGCCATGGGCTGGGAGCTGATGAAGCAGTCAGCTCAAAAGGCCCAGGTGTCGGCGGTTCAGGATGAATTTTTCTCGTTATTTGTGGGTCTGGGGCGCGGCGAGTTAGTCCCCTTTGGATCCTGGTATTTAACCGGATTCCTAATGGAAAAGCCGCTGGCAGTGCTCAGGACTGATTTGCAGCAATTGGGTTTTGAGCGCCAGGAAGGTGTTAGCGAGTCAGAGGATCATGTGGCAGCGCTGTGCGATGTCATGGCCATTCTAATAAGGAGTGGTTCAGAGGTACCGTTTAGTCAGCAGAAAAAGTTTTTTAACGATCATTTATCACCCTGGGTGGGCAACCTGTTCAGTGATATGCAAACCGCAAAGGCCGCGAGCTTTTATCGCTCAGTGGGCTTTTTTGGTGAAAGTTTTTTCGAATTTGAAGAACGTCTGTTTTCAATGCAGGCGTGAACATGAAGACAGATGAATCGCAACAGCGAAAGGGGTTTCATGCGATGAGTAGTAAACCAAAGTTTATTAACGCAAAGCGGCGTGGCTTTCTGCAAGGTTCTGCGGTGGCTACCGGTGCTGCAGCAACAGGGGCTGTGTCTGCTGAAACAATTGTGCCGGAAATGAATCTGGACGAAGCGAAGCCAGCCAAACACGCGGGTTACCGAAAAACCGACAAAGTGCGTACTTACTACGCGAAAGCACGCTACTAGCGTCTGCACCCTAGATATCGTCTGGAGGAGAGGTTTATGAAACTGAAGAAACGTCAGCCGGTTGCAGATGCGCAGCCAGAACAGTCCGCTGGTCTACTAGGTGCCACGGTGAATCGACGAACCTTCTTAAGAGGTTCGGGCATTACGGCCGGTGGCGCTGCGATTGCGTTTGCGGGTGGCCCATCACTGATGAAGAAGGCACAGGCGGCGAACTCACCCATGCCTGATGTGGAAACCACCAAGGTGCGTTCGATATGCACGCATTGTTCGGTGGGTTGTGGGGTGATCGCGGAGGTTCAAAACGGTGTTTGGACCGGGCAAGAGCCAGATTTTGATTCGCCCATAAATTTAGGTTCTCATTGCGCCAAAGGCGCCTCGGTGAGAGAGCATGGGCACGGGGAGCGTCGCCTTAAGTCGCCAATGAAGTTGGTTGGTGGTAAGTGGCAGAAAGTTTCGTGGGATGAGGCGGTAGCCGACATTGGTGATCAGATGTTGAAGATTCGTGAAGAATCCAGCCCTGATTCTGTGTATTGGCTGGGCTCAGCAAAATTCAACAATGAGCAGGCGTACTTGTTCCGTAAGTTTGCGGCTCTGTGGGGCACCAACAACGTTGACCACCAAGCGCGCATTTGTCACTCAACCACTGTAGCCGGTGTGGCCAACACCTGGGGCTACGGCGCCATGACCAATTCCTACAACGATATGGTCAATTCCAAAGCGATGTTCTTTATCGGTTCGAATGCAGCGGAAGCGCATCCGGTAGCGATGCAGCACATTTTGAAAGCAAAAGAAAATGGCTCGAAGCTTATTGTGGTCGATCCACGATTTACACGTACTGCTGCCCACGCTGATCAGTTTATTGAAATGCGACCAGGCTCTGATGTTCCGGTGATCTGGGGATTGATGTGGCACATTTTTGAAAATTGCTGGCAAGACGACACCTTTATTGCTCAGCGTGTGTATGGCATGGATCAAATTCAGGAAGAAGTAGCGAAATGGACTCCAGCAGAAGTTGAGCGTGTCGCTGGTGTGCCTGAAGCCAAGATGAAAGAAGCGGCTCAAACCTTAGCGGAAAACCGACCTGGAACAATTGTGTGGTGTATGGGTGGTACTCAGCATACGATTGGTAACAACAACACTCGCGCTTACTGTGCCTTGCAATTGGCATTGGGCAACATGGGTGTTGCCGGTGGTGGGGCCAACATATTCCGAGGACACGACAACGTTCAGGGCGCTACCGATATGTGCGTTCTCAGTCACAGTCTGCCCGGTTATTTCGGATTGAGTGCGGGTGCTTGGAAGCATTGGTCTGCCGTATGGGATCTAGATCATGAGTGGGTGGTGAACCGTTTCGATACGGGTGCCTACGAAACCATTAAAGACAAAGAGGTGCCAGTCATGCATCGACCCGGTATGCCGGTGTCTCGTTGGATTGACGGTGTCTTAGAAGACGCTGACAACATTGCTCAAAAAGATAATATTCGAGCCATGGTGTTGTGGGGTCACGCACCCAACTCGCAAACTCGTGGGCCAGAAATGAAAGCCGCGATGGAAAAGTTGGACTTGTTAGTGGTCATCGATCCCTATCCCACGCATTCAGCCGTTTTGCCAGATCGAGAAGACGGCGTGTATTTGCTGCCGGCGTCAACTCAATTCGAAACCTATGGATCGGTAACCGCATCCAACCGCTCATTGCAGTGGCGCGATAAAGTCATCGACCCGCTATTCGAATCTTTGCCTGATCACACCATCATGCAAAAGCTGGCTAACAAGCTGGGCTTTGGTGAACAGCTCACCAAGAACATCGCCAAAGAGGGTGATGAGCCTAACATCGAGGACATCACGCGCGAATTCAACAAAGGTATGTGGACGATTGGTTATACCGGTCAAAGCCCAGAGCGCATTAAAGCGCACATGGACGCGCGAGCAACCTTTAACGTTGAAACACTGCAAGCCGAAGGGGGTCCGGTGGACGGTGAATACTATGGTCTGCCATGGCCATGTTGGGGTACCGCAGAGATGAAGCATCCGGGTACGCCAATCTTGTATGACACCAGTAAGTCTGTCGCTGAAGGTGGCTTGAACTTCCGTGCACGATTTGGTGTTGAGCGCGACGGGGTTAACCTACTGGCAGAAGGGTCTTACTCTAAAGACGCTGAAATTCAGGATGGGTATCCAGAGTTCACCGCCGATATTGTTAAGCAAATGGGTTGGTGGGATGAGCTCACTGATGAAGAGAAGACCTTGGCTGAGGGTAAAAACTGGAAAACGGATCGCTCTGGCGGACTCCAGCGTGTCGCTATCAATCACGGTTGTGCACCGTTCGGTAACGCTAAGGCACGAGCTGTCGTGTGGACCTTCCCAGATCCGGTGCCCATTCATCGTGAACCGTTGTATACATCGCGTCGCGATCTGGTTGATGATTACCCAACTTACGAAGATCGTAAATCGCACTATCGTTTACCAACTCGTTATGCCGGTATTCAAGCGACCGACTATTCCAAAGAGTACCCGCTCATACACACGAGTGGTCGACTGGTGGAATACGAAGGGGGTGGTGACGAGTCGCGATCCAATCCTTGGTTGGCAGAACTGCAACAAGACATGTTTGTCGAGATCAATCCAGCAGATGCCAATGATGTAGGGGTTAAAGACGAGCAAATGGTTTGGCTTGAAGGCCCAGAAGGCGGCAAGATAAAAGTACAAGTGATGGTCACCAACCGAGTCGCTCGGGGCGTGGTGTTTACACCGTTCCATTTCGGTGGTCATTTTCAGGGGGAAGACCTTGAAAGCAAATATCCCGAAGGTTCAGCGCCGTACGTACGTGGTGAAGCAACCAACACCGCCATGACTTACGGCTACGATTCGGTTACTCAGATGCAGGAGAGCAAATGCTCACTCTGCAAAATAACAGCAGCTTAAGGCGAGGAGAACATCATGGCTAGAATGAAATTTCTGTGTGACGCCGAACGCTGCATCGAGTGCAACGGGTGTGTAACCGCGTGTAAGAACGAGCACGAGGTGCCTTGGGGTGTTAACCGACGACGTGTCGTTACGTTAGGTGATGGCGAGCCGGGTGAGAAATCCATCTCTGTGGCTTGCATGCATTGCACTGATGCACCGTGCCAAGCGGTGTGTCCGGTTGATTGCTTCTACACCACCGATGACGGGATTGTTCTGCACGATAAAAATCTCTGCATAGGGTGTGGCTATTGTTTCTATGCGTGTCCGTTTGGAGCACCTCAGTATCCGCAGCAAACCTCCTTTGGAGCGCGTGGAAAAATGGACAAATGCACCTTCTGTGCTGGCGGCCCGGAAGATGATATGTCCACGGCTGAATACGAAAAGTATGGCCGTAATCGTATCGCCGAAGGTACCTTGCCGCTGTGTGCAGAAATGTGTGCCACGAAAGCGCTTATTGCCGGTGACGGTGACGATGTGGCTGACATTTATCGCGAACGTGTACTGCGCCGCGGCGGCAGGCCGAACACCTGGGGTTGGGATACAGCCTACAGCGAAGGCGTTTAGGCATACCGAAATAAGTCTGTCCCTGCCTGGATGGCAGGGACAATTTGATTCGACTTAAGTTTACTCGAGGTAAGGGGGAACTCGATATGAAGAAGGCTCTGGATAAAAAGGCCCGTCGTCGTCGCATTGCCACCTATAGTTTATTGGCTATCCTGGCATTGGCTGTCGCCTTGCCGCTGGCAAGTTATTCCTTACACTGGCTTGGGCACTCTGCCATTGCGCAAGAGGCAACGAATTCGACTAACCCTCGCGGTACGTTTTGGGGTTTGGTGAAAGACGGCACCACGGGGTATTCGGCCGTCAAGGGCGAAGGTGCGAATCAATTGATTCAAGCAGGTGGTTGGGAATGGCAGCTCGCTCGCAGTGGTGCCATCTCCACTAAGTTACCTTGGATCATTGCGATCTTCGCCGGCATTATCTTGTTATATCACCTGATCAGCGGTCGCAATAAACTCTCCGCCGATAAACTGTCGGGCCGAAAAGTGAAGCGCTGGGGGTGGTTTGATCGCTTAGTTCATTGGGTCACCGCTATATCCTTTATTGCCTTGGCCATCACAGGCCTGAGTATGTTGCTTGGCAGAGCGGTGTTGATACCGCTGTTAGGTAAAGCCGGCTTCGCGTCATGGGCCAATATGTCGATCACTATTCACAATTTTATTGGTCCGGTGTTCTCTGTAGGCGTTGCGCTGATGATCATCATGTGGATCTGGCACAACTTTCCAACCGTCACCGATCTGAAATGGTTTGCCCAAGGTGGTGGATTGATTGGAGATAAACATCCGTCGGCGGGCCGAATGAACGGCGGTGAGAAGGTGTGGTTTTGGCTCGTTGCTATCGCAGGTGTGGCAGTGAGTGTGACGGGTTTGATTATGGTGTCGCCAATTTTTGGTTGGCAAATCCCTGGGCTGGAAACCGCTCGCGCTAATATGCAGCAAGCCAACATCATTCATGCTGTGGCAGGAATAATTTGGACCGCAGTAGCCTTAGGGCATATCTATATAGGCACCGCAGGGACAGAGGGTGCGTTTGAGGGTATGTCCACCGGTTACGTATCCGAGGAGTGGGCCAAGCAGCATCATGATCTGTGGTACGAAAAAATGGCTAGCAAGGGCAAGGTAGATTTACCCACCACAGATCAAGTGGTGCGTGAAGCTACTGACCAATCACAGACACGACCGCAACGTCCGGCACGCGCTTAAACGAAATAAAAAAGTGGGGGAGCCAACCGGCTTCCCCATGCGCTGATGGCCGAAAAATTTCCAGATGAAGTAGTCGTTGCACTGCACTCTGCAGGCGTGACTGTCACCTGTGTGCCCATCCGAATGGATGATGGGGATTGGCAGGCGGGTATTTTCTACGTTATTGCGCCTGAAGCTCCATGCTTGCAACATGACTTAGCCGAACTGGCGCCGTTTGATGTGACGGTTGAAGCCGATTTACTCGAACACGAAAATGCCACGCTGGTGGAATTGAAGTTTGAGGTAGCCACCCCTGGAGCACCCATCGAAGGCTCTGTGCTATTCATTACCGGTCATAGTACGTCTCACTTTGATGTGTTGAAAATGCTCAGCGAACAGGAAACCGTACCGTTGATTTTTGGGGATCAGTACTGCACTCAATTGTGGAAACAACGCATTGTGTTGGTTGAACAGCACAGAGAGGCTTTAACAGAAATACTTAATGAAGCTGTCGCTAGAGATGCCATGATTCGTCTCACCGGCCGTTATGATCCTGAGGCAGCCTTCGCTGACTCAGTCACTGTGGCGACGTTTGTGCCGGTTAAACCCAGTGATTCTCTGCCGACGGACATTCCCTAAATAGTCATCCAGGTTCTCGTTCTTCTCCTCAATGATTTCACATAGCGCTTTCTTAATACCGGTGCTCGTCCTATGGGCCGTGGTATCAACACCGGTCGATGCGCTGGACTATGGCGACTCAGGCACTGGTGCTAGTGAGTCTGGTGATTTTGGTGCTGCGGCGGCAGAACCTGTGGAGCAGCCCGAGATACCAGAGATCATTGCTACGCAGAAAACGCCTGCTGAACAATGGGCGAGTGCGATCGCTAACGATGATACTGAGCAACTCATCACTCTGTTCGAAACGCATGAAGCACCACAAACGCTTTTATCGCATACCGCGAGTAATGGAAAAACGGCGCTGATGGTGGCCTGTAAAACTGGCGAGCTTCCTCTTGCTAAGACATTGGTTGCGGCAGGTGCAAATCTGAAGCAAAAAACGGTTACCGGTGGAACAGCCTTTATGTTTGCCGTGTTAGGCAATGAGCTCGACGCGGCTCAGTGGCTTTATGATCAAGGGGTAGATGTTCAGGCACAAGGGTCGAATGGTTGGTCGGCCGTAACGATCGCCGCAGCGAAAGGTTCAGATGAATTGTTACGCTGGCTTATTTCCATTGGTGCGGATGCCAACGCACCCGATGTGTATCGTTTTTCACCGTTAATGCGGGCTGTCGACAATGGTCACGTGGACGTGGTGAAGGTGCTGTTGTCAGCCGAGGGTATCGATATTGACCAACAGGATGAGCGCAACAACACAGCTCTGCACTATGCCGTGGCGGCTAACCGAACTGATCTTGTCAGCTTATTACTCGACGCTGGGGCCAGTAGTGATTTGCAAAATAGAGAGGGCGAAACGGCAAAAACTATGGCGCAGGATGAGGCTGCATTGTTGGCTCTGTTTCAGCGTCGCTAGTGGGTGGGAGCTCAACCGATGCAGACTCTATCGGGTCACAGCCTAATTCAATAATGCCGCACTCTTGAAAAACCCGCTTGGCTTCAGCATACCCAATGTCGCTGATACGAGCGTAAGATTTAAAATCCAGTAGTGAGATATGACTCACATCCGGTTCGATAAGCACATCGAGTAACTGCTTTACCTCGAGCAACCGGGCAATACTTTTGATATCGGTAGAGCGCAGCAGTGTTTCGGCTATTCGCGGCATGCGGCTACGATTTTTCCCACCTCTGAGCCGAGCCCCCAGTACTTTCCAACCCGATAGCGATGTTCCGTAATCATAGTAGTGCCGCAACTCAGCGATCTGACTGACATTTACCCCGATAATTTTACCCGAGCCGCCTAATTTCTCATCCATGATGTCCACGGGAAAGGTGTTTAGTACTGCACCGTCGATGAGCAGTTGTCCTTGTGGTGTAGGGACCGGCGAGAACACGCCAGGTAACGAGATCGTACTACGAACCACGCGCCATAGTTCGCCTTGGTCGTGTATGACTTCTTGGCCATCGGAGAGATTGGACGATACACAAAAAAACGGTGTCCAT
Organism: Gammaproteobacteria bacterium; assembly: GCA_019634245.1. Next base: position 10,989 of record JAHQVR010000193.1, on the reverse strand, counting down.
AAATCTTCTATGCGAACCTGACGATACACGCTTTTGCAAAAGTGAGTCAGTTTCATGGACTTCATTAGAGAAGTCATCGGCAACGTGTAGTCGAACAAGGCTCGTTTATTCGCGAAGGTTTTGGATAAATCCATAATGCGGCTGGTCGGGTGCCCCATCGCCATCGAGGCGGCGAGTAGCCCACCCATGCTTGAACCACCAAAGTAATCAATATCGATTTCGTGTTCTTCGAGCAAACGCTGAACACCCAAATGAGCGTAGCCCCTTGCACCACCTCCGGAAAACACTAGGCCACGCGCTAAGCCACACATTCTTCGTGTGAGCCGCGCCAGGTGTTTTTTATCATCGAGCCGAACGTGGTGATGCGTGTGAACGTCTCTTGGTTTTAGCCAGCGTGCGGTTTTACTCGGGTACTTGGTGTCACTAGGATGTAACAGGACAAGATCCTTTGCCGGTTTTACACGGGCGTTGATGTAGTGCTCGTCTATAGCCTTCTCAACACTACGAATTTCTGCGGAATTATCCGTGGTAGCACTGGCCAGCAGCAGAATTTTATCGGCTCTGTTAATGCACCTCTGTGTCCAGGCGTTCCATTCACTGTCAGCGACGTAGATGATTTCACTGAAACTGGTTTCTTTGTCATCGAGCCATTCCGTGATCGATGTGTTGAAATCATGTGTTAACGGTGTTTGTGATACGCCACTTTTCCCATAAAGAAGATCAAAATCTCGGGCATCGAGCAGCAATGGTTTACCAATGCTGCGCATTTGGCGTTTCATTTGTTGGACAATTCGGCGCAGTGGTAGATCTTTGTCTAGCGGGACCAAGACGAATGTTCTATCAGCTCGGCGTTGATAGCGATTGTGACTGGTCGTGTGCCTGCCAACTATCATCTTAGCCAATGACAGCATCATTGTGGGCTTTGTTCTAATGATGCGATCGAAGTTCTCGCGGGTTAAGAATGCGACCGTGGATTCGCGAGTTGCATAAACCGTTGCACTGCGATTTCCCCCGTTTATCATCGCCAGTTCACCCACGCTTTCTCTGGCTTGTACTTCGGCGATCAGAACGGGTTGGTTGTTTGCGTCTGTGGACTCAACATTCAAGCGCCCTGAGAGCACAACATGCAGGCCATCGGGTTTATCACCTTCGTTAAATAGGACGTCACCGTTTTTAAAATGTTTTATATACACACTGTTTAGTAGTTCTTCCATGGTTTCTGTGGTGAGTTCCCCAAACAGTTCATGGAATACTTTCGCGACGGTGACTCGGCGAGAAAGCTCTGCAGCTGTGTCATACACTCGGGATAGAATGGTCGGATCAAGATCGGTCAGTAGCTCGAATGCGACACGGGGGAATTTCGCCACACGAGTTTTTTTTGCCGCTTGCGCACTGACCAGATGTACACCGCCGTTGAGAACCGCAAAATCTCCGGCAGTATCGCCTTTGATTCTAGAGTGCAAATAGAAGTTCTCTTCCATGCCCATATTCTGTTTAGGCACGAAGAGGCTTAGCTCCCCGTCTACGACCAGAAAGAGATTTTCACTCTGAGTACCTGCAGAGAATAGAGATTCGCCTTCGGCAAGATCCACAAAGCTGATGTGTGGGGACAGCGCATCCCAGCGATCTTTCGGAACAGCTTCAACGATGGGAAGTTTACGTAGCTGTCGTAGCTGGCGAGCTTCTGAGGACAGTGGTTTCATATCAACAACGTATTTGCTGCTGAGAAAACTGGTTTGAGCGTACTGCGACAGTTTGTTCGCCGACCCATGCCCGTACGTCTGTTACACCATATTCCATGGCTAAACGAAATCCGAATTTTGTTAAGAATCGGTCGTACTGATCGGCACCTAAACTTCCTGTGGCATACAGCAAACCGGACTCATCAACTTCCAACGCAATCGCCGCTAGAGGCACAGGCGCTGGGCCGCTGAGCACACTACCGCCATTCAATGGATCGTAGACACTTCGTTCAGAACAACAACTGATGACATTGGCACGTTCGTGACGTTGGCCTTGTGTATCGAAATAGGCCACCGCGTCACTACGAAAATTAATATGGCTAATGGGTCTGGCTGGGTGCGACATTTTATGGCTGCAAATGGCCGAGAAAGCGACCACCGACTGATCTGGACCGATGCCGCCGGACCACTTGCCATTCCCCGGTGCAGACGCAGAGAGCCGAACCAGAAAGCAAGGAGTGGTTTTGTATGGATAGCTGAAGATCAGGGAGTCGTTAACTTCCAGCGTGTCGATGGATAGCGGAGTGCCGTCATCGAGGGTAATTTGGGCGCGAGGATACAGGTGCCCAGCATCATTGGCAGAGGCATGCAAAGAAGCGGCTCCTGCCAGCATACCACTGCACAAACGTGTGAAATCACGTCGATCCATTGCGTTGCCCTTGATTGAATGGTCCGGCTGTCATCAACTGATACGATCTATAAACAGCTAGGTTCAGCAACTTGTGTTCCGCTGGCTTATCTTAGCTCGGAGGCATGATCGTTTAGTTACAATCATGCATTAAAATACACTTTTGGGTCGATTTCAATCTTCGCTGAACTCAATGCCACCGAAATAGGCGGTTCCGCTCTGACCGCTGTTGTCACCATCCACCATAACAGCCAATCCATTGATTCGGGAGATTTCGATGCCAAAGTATGTGGCAAAATCCTGATAGATGTTGCGTTCCTCGAACACCCATTCACCCTCTTTAACAGGGCCGCTTTGTAGTGCAACCATCACCGATTTATCGGTATATGGACTTTCCCAGCTGCTCCCAGCCTCTGAGGAAGACGCCCAAACATAGTTCAATGACAGGCTCTCCCAGGGTAGAAAGCCTGTGCGAGCGACCACATAGATTCTGGCCGGAAAATCATCACCTTCTTTGGCCTGTTCCTGCGGATTGTCATAAACACCGTCCACCTTCCACCACCATTTAAGCCACGGGGTGTCACTGAGCTCGACCGTGTCCTCGCGATAGAGCACCGAAGCGCTGCCATCTGTGGTCGCCTTAAGAATTCGAACCCCATTTTCGGTCGTAAGCTGATAGCTGGAATTGCCATAAAAGGAACGTTCCTGCCAAGCGTCCAAAGTGGCGTCTTGAAAGGCTGTGATGTTGGGTATGACTGAGGCCATGGCCGTGTGCGACACGACAATGGCCATCAAACATAGGCTCACCCAACACTGGATATCCTTCATTTTCATGCTTAGTTGGTCGGCCAAGCGGGGTAAAAGTTCATTGTCGGTTGCTGAGTTTGAAGCGCTGTCGACGAACTGGTTGATCAATATTGAAAGGCGTTAACCCATTGGCGAATCAGCCTCGTACCATCTCTTACGCTGTACAATAACCGATGTATCACCATCCAATCGATTTTAGAAAGAGCAGTAGTTCACAGCCATGAATTCGAGTGCGGAAAATCTAAAAGACTCATGGGCAATGCCCGGCAGAACTCGCTTTTTGTGGATGGCGATCATAACGGTTATTACTATTTACTGTCTGATCCTGGTCGGTGGCATCGTACGAGCCACGGGTGCTGGTATGGGTTGTCCTGATTGGCCCACTTGTTTCGGCCAATGGATACCACCCACCAGCGAGAGTCAATTGCCGTTGAATTATCAAGAGATCTATGCCGATCGTGGGTATGCAGACACTGAATTTAATGTGCGGAAAACGTGGACCGAGTATTTAAATAGACTACTGGGAGTGATCACGGGTTTTACTATTTTATTGACATTCCTATTCTCGATTGTCTACCGACGTATCAACAAACCGGTGTTTATGCTTGCGCTGATCGGTTTCATCCTCGTCTGTGTGCAGGGGTGGTTAGGGTCTAGAGTGGTGGCCAGTAACTTAAACCCGGGCATGATCACCCTCCACATGCTCCTGGCGCAATTGATTGTCGCCATAGTCATTGCCTCGGTACTCACCGCGGAACGCAAGCAGTTGGCGACCATCAGCTTAAGCAGACTGCCCAAAGCGTTTTTTTGGTTATTTGGATTTGCAATGGTGTTGGGCATCCTGCAGCTTGTGGTTGGGACTCAAGTGCGGGAGGCGGTCGATATCATTGCGAAACAAAGTGACTATGAGAATCGTCATTTATGGCTGGATAATTTACCCATCGTGTTGGAGTTTCATAAATACGGGGCTATTCCCTTAGTGATTATTAACGTTTGGGTGGCGTTTGCGCTCATCACCCACACATCATCGAAGCTGTTAAAACTATTTAGCATCACTTTGATCGCTTTGATGCTGGGTACCACCGTAATGGGATTGTCGATGGATCAGCTTAATTTGCCTATGTTTGCTCAACCCCTTCATTTATGGTTTGCCTCCATTATCTTTGGCACCCAGTTCGCTATTTGGCTGACGCTTCGTTATGCCGTACAGGCTCAACCGGCCGCATCGCTGCAGCCAGGCACAGCGGTCGGTTGAGACTACCGGTTGGTAACCTTACCAGCTAGCTTAGGTGCTTGCGTCTAGTGACGTAGTCGCGGCAGACTCTAAGAACTTCTACAAACGACAAGGATGTCGACATGCGCCAACTACTTTTCCTGGCTCTATGGCTTTGGACAATTTTTCCCGTCACTGTCAGTGCGGGGCCACTGGATATCAATCAAGCAACCGTCACTGAACTCGCTGCAGCACTCCCCGGTATCGGGCCAGCCAAAGCTGAAGCCATTGTGAGTTTTCGCCGGCTAAACGGACCCATTGAATCGGCTGAAGTGCTTCTGGAGGTTAAGGGTATTGGGCCTGCGACCCTTGAGCGTATAACGCCTTTAATTACCTTTGGCGACACCACGGAACTGTCCCCTGATGGGTTAAAAAGGCAGGCAGCAGAGATAGCTGTGCGAGAGAAACTGAGAAAGTTAATCCATCAATAGATAGGGATTGAGGGATTAATCACCTTCAAATGCGCACAGGGTATGCACGTCCACATCCAACGCCTCGACTTTTGCCCTGCCCCCAAGATCGGGCAGGTCGATGATGAATGCACATCCCACTACCTCTGCGCCTACTCGACGAAGTAACTTAACACCGGCTTCACAGGTGCCACCGGTGGCTATGAGGTCATCCACCAACAACACACGCTGACCGGGCTGAATAGCATCATCGTGCATTTCCATTACCGCTTGCCCGTATTCCAAGGTGTAGGCCTCTTCAATCGTAGCGCCAGGTAGTTTGCCCTTTTTCCGAATGGGTACAAACCCCACGGAGAGTTGATGTGCTATCGCTCCGCCGAGAATAAAGCCACGAGCTTCGAGCGCCGCCACCTTGTCGATGGGCTGACCTGCGTACGGGTGCAATAACATGTCCACCGCCATTCGAAAACCCCGTGAGTCACCAAACAAGGTAGTGACATCCCGGAACTGGATTCCTTTTTCAGGAAAATCAGGAATGGTGCGTATCGTGTCCTTAATGTCCATAATTCGAGCGAAGCTGGGTTGATCGGAAGGACCAGAGTACCATCGCTTAGGCGAATGCAAACGATTTTTACAGCGAAAAACGGTACGTTATCCCCGTGTATAATCTCCCTTCGGATTAATTTCAGAATAAATGTTTATGAAAGCTTCAATTTACTTCGCCATGGTGCTGACTGTCGCGTTGGCAGGCTGCTCTACGGTCAAATACAACACACTAGAAAAAGTGGGCATTCATAAGCGGGATATTCTCGTCGGTAATGTTGAGGATGCCCGAGATGCACAAAAAGAGGCTCAAGAAGAGTTCCAAGATGCGTTGCAGCGTTTTGGTACCGTGGTAGAAATCGAAGAAACTGGGTTGAAAAAAGCCTATGAGCAGTTGAAAGATGAGTACGATGACAGCGTCGATGCTGCTGAGGAAGTATCCGATGAAATCGATGATGTGGAGCAGGTGGCAGAAGATCTGTTTGAGGAATGGGCCGAAGAGATAGAACTCTACACAGATCCTAATCTCAAACGAGACAGCCAGGACAAATTACGCACCACACAACGGCGATATGCAGAGATGCTCAGAAGTATGCAGGCTGCAGAGAAAAGTATGCAACCTGTGCTGGCGACATTGCGCGACAACGTGCTGTATCTGAAACACAATTTGAATGCGCAGGCAGTCGGGTCGCTACAAGGCACCTTTGAAGGATTAAAAGACGATATTAATGTGTTGGTCGAACGCATGAATCAATCGATAGCTGAGTCTGATCAGTTCATCGCGGAGATGAGCAGTTCCTGATGGGGCAGTCCGATGATGACTCCCCCGAGCTGGATCAGCACACCAAGCTCAATTTAGAAACCGGGATTCTGGCCTGGAGTGAGTTAGTGCGCTTTTTTGCCCGCGGTGTTGTTATCAAAGTGGAGCCAGGTGTTGATCTGGTTGAGGCCGCGCAGTGTTTGGCCAATGATGATGTTGCGCTGTTGCAAGAATGGATAGATGCTAAGAAAGTGGCGCGTGCCACTGATGATGATGCTCGAGATTGGACGAAGCGAGAGCCAGAGTTCTGGAGCATTGTGGCGGCGCCCTGGGTGCTTGTTCAAGAGAACGATCCCACTATCAACGCTGCACCTGAATCTGTCACCCTGCATTGACAGACACGTTGTCGGATGAACCTAATTGAATTTCAGCCAACCCATACGAAAGAAGTGGTGCAGCTGTTTCAGGAGGTATTCACCGATTCTGAAGGAGAGGTTGAAGGCCAGACGTTAGCCCAATTGGTTCAAGATCTGGTTAGCACCACCGACTCTGAAGATCTCTATGGTTTTTGTTCTGTGAAAAGCGGGCAGATCATTGGCAGTATTTTTTTCAGTCGCTTCACCGTGCCCACCCAGCAATTCGCCTTGTTGTTATCCCCGGTGGCTGTGGCTACGAGGGAACAAAAACAAGGTATTGGGCAGCAACTTATTCAATTTGGCTTGAATAGTGTAAAAAAAAGCGGTGTTGAGATTGTGGTGACGTATGGTGATCCAGACTACTACGCAAAGACGGGGTTTGAACCGATTTCGGAGGCCGTTATACCGGCCCCATACCCTTTGTCGCAGCCACACGGCTGGTTGGCTCTGACGCTGACACAAGAGGCAATAGAGCACATGGTGGGAAAAACACAGTGTGTGAGTGCCTTTGAACACCGGGAGTATTGGTGAAAATAAAAGAGAGCCTCAAGCCGGAATCTAACGATCGTTACTTCTTATATATCTTGCCGCTGTGTTTGGTGGTAGGGACTTTACTCACTGGCATTTACTTCGGTATTGTTCAGGTACCGCTATTTATACTTGTGTTCGCTTCTGTGTGTCTTGTGTCTTTCTTGATGCACTGGAAACAAAAGTCGAATCTTAGATGGCACGAATATACCCTAAGGGGTAGTGCAAACTATTATGAGCGGTGTCGCACGGTGATGGAACGAGAGAATTGGGTCATTCGTGATTTTGATGAAGGGAAGCACCTGGTGGCCAGAACACCGCGCAGTGCGGCCAGCATTGGAGAAATGGTCACCGTTCGGTTTAAGCCAAAAAAAATTCAAATTAATTCACGTCTTTGGCCCTATTCGGTTCCAGGTTTAGTAACGTTTGGCCGAAACAGAAAGAACCTTGAGATCCTTAAAAAGAGCTTGGGATTGTCTTAAGGCAAGTACCATGGTGGGCGTAAAGCAGGGGAGCAGGTATGGGACGCTTAACGGGTAAATCGGCCCTGGTAACCGGAGCAGCCAGAGGCATTGGGCTAGCCTTTACTGAAGCGTATATTCGGGAAGGCGCACGTGTCGCCATCGCAGATGTTGATATCGCGCGTGCACGCGAAGCTGCCGCACAGTTCGGCGACTCTTGTATTGCCGTTGAGATGGATGTCACCCAGCAAAGTAGTATCGACACCGGTGTGTCGGAGGCAGTGAGCAAGCTTGATGGTATCGACATACTGATAAACAATGCTGCACTGTTTACCGCCGCACCGATTGTGGAGATTGACCGACAAGACTTTGATCGGATCTTCTCAGTCAATGTGGGAGGAGTGTTGTTTACGCTGCAGTGCGTTGCTCGGCATATGATTGAGCGAGGAACCGCGGGTCGAATAATTAATATGGCCAGTCAGGCAGGGCGAAGAGGCGAGGCATTGGTTGCTGTCTATTGTGCTACCAAGGCTGCGGTTATTAGCCTGACACAATCCGCTGGTTTAGATCTTATAAAACACAATATTAATGTCAACGCGATATCACCAGGGGTTGTTGACGGTGAGCTCTGGGATGGTGTTGATGCGTTGTTTGCCAAGTATGAACACAAGCCGCCTGGGCAAAAGAAAATCGAAGTGGGTCAAGGCGTACCCTTTGGACGCATGGGAGTGGCAGAGGATCTGACGGGTATGGCCGTGTTTTTAGCTACCGATGAGGCCAAATACATTGTGGGGCAAACATACAATGTCGATGGTGGGCAGTGGTTGAGTTAGTTTGCCATTGGCGTCAGCCTACTCGAAAAATTTAAAATATGTATCGCACGCCCAGATTCCAGGTGGTGATCTTGCCGAACTCATAGCCAGTGAACAAGGCGATGTTGGGTCGAAAGTACCAACGGCCATTGAGGCTAATGAGGGTGCTGGAGTCGAAGAAGGTATCGGAACCCTCGGTAACGAGCTCTCCGACTGACGTGTAGCGCACGTAGCCTTGCAAGTGGATCACTGGTGTGGCTGCCCAAATCATACCGAGCTCGCCGCCAATGCCATCGCCATCAACGCTGGCATCGAGATCGAATTCGGGAACCTGCACATCCTTGATCTCAGCACTGTCAAAGCTAAGGCGGCCGTAGAGGCTTGCCATGGGTGAGTAAGCATAGGCATAGCCAATACCGATCCGCCATCGCACCACGTCGTAATCACCCTCGTTAGTGTTGCTGCCATCGCTGATCTCGAGCTCCTGACTGATCAACGAATACTCACTGAACAGGTGTATATTTTCAAAGAACTGCCATGCGCCGCCGATAAAGCCGCCACCGCCAGAATCGTTCTCGAGCTCCAGCGTGCCGTTCTGCGTGAACACTGGGGACTCCTCCACGTCGTTGATGAAGCCGGCGATGAATCCACCCTCGAGGTAGTTGAAACTCAGATCCTGTGCTGTTGCAGAGGTAGGCGCGCCCATTGCAACCATCAATGCCAGTACCTGCATCCTGTGATAAGTGAACATTTAGTCATTCCAGATTGGGGAGTGGTAAATACTGCCGGCCATTATGGCTGGGTTTACTGTGAGCGATGTATCGCTTGTCATTGTACTCTGGAATCGGAACTAGAAATTACCAATGAATGCACGCAAATTAAAGCGTAACCAAGGCAAGAGCCACCGATACTAACAACATAATTCCAAACACTATGTTGGCGATTCTTCCCTGTTTTTCGTTGCTCAATACTCTTGAAAAAGAGGATCCCAACAATAGCCATGCTGAATTGACAATAACAATAACCACCGCTAACGCCAAGATTTTAATAAGGCTATCAGCGAAAATATCTCCGTTGATTAGAGTATGACTGGTATACACCGCTCCGATCGCGGCAAAAGCCTTTGGATTGGCTATAGCCAAAAAGAAACCGCTCATCAGAGATGGTGCAGTGCTGGTTGCTTTATTAGATGCTAATACAGGAGCGGTGGCGATTTTCCATGCCAGATACAATATGTATAGGGTTGCCAGTACAGTTAATCCTGTTATAAAAGCAGGTATGGCAAGCACTAAGGCAGAAACGCCGGTTGCGATTAATATAAGCACTCCAACAGTGCCGAGTATGATTCCTAATAGGTACGGCACACCTTTGCGAAATCCGAACCCAGTTCCAATTCCTGCAAGGCTGATCGTTGCCGGGCCAGGACTTCCCATGAGTGGAAATGCAGCTAGCCACAGAAATATCAGTTTAATGCCCACTAGCTCTCCAGTGTCGATTTCAGTAAGTATAAAGTTTCGATCAAAAGGAGTTAATAGTCTTGCTCAAAATATTGGTATGCGATCGAAATTGAAGAGCATATGGAATCTGACCCGCAATGTCCGCTTACAGAAAAAGCGTAGTTTCTGAGTGCCACTTTCGGCTATGACGGGTGCTTAGATAAAACGGAGCCGACTATCGGACCACGTATCCTGGTGTACAATAATTAACATGTAAACGTTTACGGTGAATGGGTACCATGAACACAAATCTTGTAAATTTATCTGACTACCCAATCGATCAGCCAGACAGCGAGCAATACCAGTCGTTGGTTCATCGCTGGCGCGACAAACTCTCATCGACAGGCTTAATCACTCTGGATAATTTCCTAACACCAGAGGGTGTAGATACTTTTCGTAAAGAAATCTACGAACGCGAGCCGCAGGCCTATCACAGTGTGCACGGGGCACAGGCTTACTTTGATAATTTTCCCGGCGAACTTCCTTCAGAAGGTATTGGTTCACAGACCTACTGCATGGGTCATCATCTGTTGCAAAACACAGAGATGGATGCGCTCTATCGTTGGGAACCCACCAGAAAGATGATCGCAGCTCTTACTGGTAACACCGAAGTATTTCTGCATGAAGATCCCACTAATGCGCTAGTCGTTCAGATGTACAAACCGGGTTGTTGGACAGGTTGGCACTTCGATCGGGCTGTCTTCACCACTATCGTAAACCTGGGTGAACCCGATGGAGGTGGCGTGTTTGAATGCGCCACCGATATCCGTACAGAACAAGACCCGTGCTATGAAGATGTTGGAGAGGTGTTGTATGAACATTCTGACCGAGTGCAAAAGCACGAAATGCAAGCGGGATCCCTAACGCTTATGTTAGGCCGTTACTCGCTGCACCGTGTCACCCCAATCGAGCCTGGTGCCGACAGGATATCTTTGGTACTTAAATACGAAACACAGCCAGGTGTGTTTATTAGTGCTGCCGATCGAAAGTGGATTTATGGGCCCTCGGCACCAGGGCCGAATGACCCCGACCGGGTTGCAACCAACTAGTTTCGCCTTACACCTTCGGTGAGCGACAAGAAGCACTCACCACCGGCATGTTGTACGTCTTTGT